>CAIYBL010000160.1 GCA_903924485.1 uncultured Actinomycetes bacterium | reverse complement strand
TTGATGCACAAGTTCATGCATTTCTTTCTGTCGACACCGAAGGCGCACTTGCTCAGGCAAAATCTGTTGATGACGCGCGTGCACGAGGCGAAGAAGTTGGCCCCCTTGCAGGTGTGCCATTAGCTCTTAAAGATGTCATGGTTCAACAGGGAATTCCGACTACTGCTGGTTCAAAAATCTTAGAAGGATGGCGTCCACCCTATGACGCAACCATTGTCACGAAATTAAAGGCAGCAGGTGTTGTTATTTTGGGTAAGACAAATATGGATGAGTTTGCAATGGGATCATCGACGGAGAATTCTGCGTATGGTCCAACGCATAACCCGTGGGACCTATCGCGTATTCCTGGCGGATCTGGTGGTGGATCATCTGCTTCACTCGCAGCATTTCAAGCGCCGCTGGCAATCGGTACGGATACTGGCGGATCAATTCGCCAACCTGCCGCAGTTACTGGCACGGTTGGAGTGAAACCCACATACGGTGGAGTTTCTCGATACGGCCTTATCGCTTTTTCTTCAAGCCTTGATCAAGCAGGCCCATGTGCTCGTACAGTGTTAGATGCGGCGCTCTTACACGAAGTGATTGCTGGGCATGACGTTCACGATGCCACCAGTATTGATGCGCCCGTGCCACAGGTCGTTCGCGCTGCACGCGAAGGCTCTGTTAAAGGAATGAAGATTGGTGTCGTTAAGGAACTCAATGGCGATGGATATCAGGCTGGTGTTCGTTCGCGCTTTGAAGAATCTCTTGAGCTGCTCGCGAAAGCTGGGGCAGAGATTGTTGAAGTTTCGTGCCCGAACTTTGAATACGCACTTGCCGCCTATTACTTAATTGCGCCAAGTGAGTGTTCTTCAAACCTCGCTCGTTTCGATGCGATGCGCTACGGAATTCGAGTGGGCGATGAAGACGGTGCATCGGCTGAATCTGTAATGAATCTAACTCGTGAAGTCGGATTTGGACGCGAAGTAAAGCGTCGAATCATCCTGGGAACGTATGCTCTCTCCTCTGGATACTTTGATGCCTACTACGGAAGTGCACAAAAGGTTCGGACTTTGATCATGCAGGATTTTAATAAGGCTTTCGGACAGGCGGACGTTCTTGTTTCCCCAACATGTCCAACCACTGCATTCAAAATTGGCGAAAAAGCGAATGATCCACTTGCTATGTACCTCAACGACATTGCCACGATTCCCGTAAATATGGCTGGAATTGGTGGCATGAGCCTTCCTTGTGGCCTAGCACCAGAGGATGGATTGCCTGTTGGATTCCAAGTGATGGCACCGGCGATGCAAGATCAAAGAATGTATTCGGTAGGCGCAGCTCTAGAGGCTTCCCTTTTGTCACAATGGGGCGCACCTTTGCTTTCCCAGATTCCAGCATTGGCGGTTGCACAGTGAGCCTGACATATGAGGATGTAATCGCAAAGTACGAACCCGTACTGGGACTTGAAGTGCACGTAGAACTCAACACAAATTCAAAAATGTTCTGCGGTTGCAGCACGGTTTTTGGTGGAGAACCAAATACGCAGACCTGCCCTGTATGCCTTGGCATGCCAGGTGCTCTGCCCGTAGTCAATGAGAAAGCAATTGAGTCATCCATCCTTATTGGCTTGGCGCTGAATTGTTCCATTGCACCCTTTAGTCGATTTTCTCGTAAGAATTATTTCTATCCAGATATGCCCAAGAATTTTCAAATTTCCCAATATGACGAACCAATCTGCGTTAATGGTTACCTTGATGTAGAAATTGATACCGATGAAGGTATTAAAAAATTCCGAGTGGAAATTGAACGAGTCCATATGGAAGAGGACACGGGAAAGTCACTGCACGTCGGAGGCGCTACGGGTCGTATTCATGGCGCCGACTATTCGTTGCTTGATTACAACCGTGCAGGTATCCCGTTGGTAGAGATTGTTACCAAAATTGTTCCAGGAACGGGAAGATACGCGCCAGAAGTTGCAAAGGCTTATGTTGCTGAATTGCGAGATATTTTGCGCTCACTAGGTGTTAGCGATGTTCGCATGGAGCAGGGTTCTCTGCGTTGCGATGCCAACGTCTCTCTTCGTCTCATCGGAGCCCAAACACTTGGCACGCGTAGTGAAACTAAGAACGTCAACTCCCTTCGCTCTGTAGAGCGAGCAGTACGTGGGGAAATGATTCGTCATGCTGAACTTCTCAATAAGGGTGAGCGCGTTGTGCAAGAAACTCGCCACTTCCAAGAAGAGAGCGGATTGACACGTTCTGGCCGTTCAAAAGAACAAGCAGAAGATTATCGATACTTCCCAGAACCAGATTTGGTTCCTGTGGCGCCCGATGCGGCATGGATTGAATCTCTGAGGGCAACTTTGCCCGAGCAACCTACGCTTCGTCGCAAACGTCTTCAAGCAGAGTGGTCGGTACCTGATAAAGAGATGGCTGCGATGATCAATGCAGATGCTCTCGATATCGTGGAAGCGACTGTGAAGTTGGGAGCCGACCCTACGCGTGCGCGCGGATGGTGGCTCGGCGAAATTTCGCGAATCGCAAATGAACAAGGTGTAACTATTGCTGATCTCACGATCGCGCCTTCAGATGTTGCACAAATAGTGGCGCTGGTTGCCCAAGGTGAACTCACTGACAAGTTGGCTCGTCAGGTAGTTGAAGGAGTTATCGCGGGGGAGGGAACACCTGCCGGTGTTATCGAATCACGCGGACTAAAAGTTGTTTCGGATGAATCTGCGCTCATGGCAGCAATTGAGCGCGCAATTGCTGCACAACCTGACACTGCTGAAAAGATTCGCAATGGTCACATTCCTGCAGCAGGTGCGCTTATTGGAGCGGTCATGAAAGAGACCAAAGGCCAAGCAGATGCCGCCCGCGTACGAGAGCTCCTACTTGGCCACTTGGGACAACCAATAGATTAGTGAACGACTACGCCTTCTGTTTCCACGACTGCTTCTTTACCAATATTAATAAAGAGTCCCAGCACAACAGCGCCTACAAATAGCAGACCTGCACTGACGGTGAAAGCTGTTGTAAAGCCATGAGTCATGGCAAAGGGTTGTAATAACTTGCCCATCGACTTGTGCGTAGCAATGTAGGTCGTTGTAGCTGTAGCTGCAACTGTATTAAGCAATGCAGTTCCAAGGGATCCACCAATTTGCTGACTTGTATTGATCATCGCACTTGCAACGCCCGTATCGTGATTTCCTACCGCGTGCAGGGATGTTGTAGTAAGCGGAATGAAGACGAGCGCCATTCCGCTAGACATGATGAGAAGTGCCGGAAGTACATGGGTCATATACGCAGTCTCTGGTGTGATGCGCGTAAGGAGAAGAAGTCCGATACCAGCAGCGATAAGTCCTGGGACCATCAGAGGCTTAGGGCCAACCTTAGGAAGCAGTTGGGAGGCAATGCCCGCAAAAATAATAATCCCTGCAGTAAATGGTAAGAATGCGAAGCCAGACTTTAGAGGCGAATAACCAAGAATCATTTGAAGGTAGAGACCAAGGAACAGGAACATGGAAAAGAGCCCTGCTCCAACGATGAGGGAACCGAGGTAGGAACCACCACGGTTTCTCTCTGTAACTACACGAAGTGGCATAAGTGGATTAGCTACACGCTTTTCAATGACAACGAAGCCAACGAGCAAAACCACTGCAGCAATCAGGAATCCAAGAGTGTGTCCATCGCTCCAGCCGTGAGTAGCTGCTTGATTGAATCCGTAAGTGAGGGAGAAGAGTCCAGCCGTTGCTGTGAGCACTCCGGGAATGTCGTAGGTGTTGTCACCAGTTGCTTTTGACTCATGTACAAATTTGATAGCCAAAATTGCAGCAAGGATTGCGATAGGAACATTTACGCCAAGGCACCAACGCCATGAGAAATATTCCGTCAAAGTTCCACCAAGGATTAGACCAATCGCGGCGCCTCCGCCAGAGATTGCACCAATTACGCCGAAAGCTTTTGCGCGTTCTTTAGGAATTGTAAATGTCACACTGATAATCGCAAGTGCGGCAGGTGCAAGCAAAGCGCCGAAAACTCCCTGAAGTGCGCGAGCAGCAAAGAGAAGATGCTGGGTAGATGCGATTCCGCCGAGGGCTGATGCCGTGGCAAAGCCAATGAGCCCAACGAGGAAGATTTTCTTGCGGCCCATGTAGTCGCCGATTCTGCCTCCCAGAAGAAGCAGGGATCCAAATGCCAGGGTGTAGGCGGTAATGATCCACTGACGATTGGCAACGCTAATTCCAAGATCCTTAGTGGCGCTAGGAATGGCGATATTTACGATCGAGGAATCGAGCACCACCATAAGTTGGGCAATGGCGACAACGAATAGTGTGCGCCAGCGATTTGGATCTAGACCTTCTTTATAGGCATTTTCGAACACGCGGAAAACCTCTTTCGGTGAGTTTGTGGATTCTTTGCAGAAAATCTTGAATAGTGGAAGTTTACCGTGAAATGCGACAAGTGCTCGCCCAAGCCTTTACGATTGCCACATGAGCACAATGAAACCACGATCAGGTCTTGTCACAGATGGTATGGAACGCGCTCCAGCCCGCGGAATGTTGCGTGCAGTGGGAATGGGAGATGAAGATTGGGTGAAACCTCAGATTGGAATAGTTTCTTCGTGGAATGAAATTACTCCCTGCAATTTATCGCTCGACCGTCTTGCAAAAGCTTCGCGTCAAGGAGTTATTGATGCAGGGGGATTCCCCATGCAATTTGGCACGATCTCTGTCTCTGATGGTATTTCCATGGGTCACGAAGGCATGCATTTCTCTTTGGTTTCTCGTGAAGTAATTGCTGATTCGGTCGAGACTGTCATGCAAGCAGAACGTCTTGATGGAATGGTGACATTTGCCGGTTGCGACAAATCCCTGCCAGGCATGATGATGGCAGCCGCGCGCATTGATGTGGCTAGCGTTTTTGTTTACGCAGGTTCAATTCTGCCTGGTCAAGTCGATGGCAAAGATGTGACGATCATTGATGCGTTTGAAGCTGTAGGTGCATGTGCCCGTGGATTAATTTCAAAAGAGCAGCTGGATAAGATCGAACGCGCAATCTGTCCAGGTGAAGGTGCCTGTGGTGGTATGTACACAGCTAACACAATGGCAACCGTTGGTGAGGCTATAGGTCTTTCTTTACCTGGATCTGCCGCACCTCCTGCAGTAGACCGTCGACGTGATGCTTTTTCAGTCAAAGCGGGAGCAGCTGTGGTTGAACTTATTCGCCAAGGTATTACGACTAGAGACATTTTAACTAAACCTGCTTTTGAAAATGCTATAACCGCAGTCATGGCTCTCGGTGGTTCCACCAATGCGGTCCTTCATCTTTTAGCAATCGCACATGAAGCAGATGTTGATTTGGAACTTGAAGACTTCCACCGGATTGGATCGAAAGTTCCTTTGTTGGGTGACCTCAAACCTTTCGGTCGATTTGTTATGAGCGACATGGATAAAGTTGGGGGAGTACCTGTTGTATTGAAGGCACTTCTGGATGCAGGTCTATTGCACGGTGATGTTCTTACTGTCACCGGAAAAACAATGGCAGAGAACTTGGCAGATATCGCCCCACCTGATCCAGATGGCGAAATCCTTCGTGCAACAACTAAGCCACTTTCCCTCGGTGGAGGAATCACCATTCTTAAAGGTTCACTTTCTCCTGAAGGCGCCGTCACAAAAACTGCCGGGGTCGGCGTGGATCTTTTTGAGGGACCCGCTCGCGTATTTGAGCGCGAACAGCAAGCGATGGACGCGCTAGAAAATGGAACCATCCAACCCGGTGATGTTGTCGTGATTCGATATGAAGGGCCAAAAGGCGGTCCAGGAATGCGTGAGATGTTGATGATCACCGGTGCTATCAAGGGCGCAGGTCTTGGTAAATCCGTGCTCTTGCTCACAGACGGCCGCTTTTCTGGGGGTACCACTGGACTATGTGTGGGACATGTTGCTCCTGAAGCATCGGAAGGCGGACCGATTGCTTTTGTGAAAGATGGCGACCGCATTCGCATCAATACTGTTGATCGCACGCTTGATTTATTGGTAACGGAGGCAGAACTCAATGAGCGCCGCCTTGGTTTCACTCCGATTCCTCATAAATACACTCGAGGAGTTCTCGCTAAATACGCGAAATTAGTGGGATCTGCCAGCAAGGGCGCGGTCTGCGACTAGTCCAAATTGTGAGATCACAATCTCAGGGGTTGACGATTTTGCGCTCATGGTTGGAGAATAAGGTCATGATTTCAGTAGTAGTGATTGAAAAGCGCGCGATCTAGCACCATTTGATCGCGCGCTACCCTCAGTTATTCACTGAGGGTTTTTGCTTTATTAGGGCAGGTTTTTCTAGGACACGCGAGAGCGAAGGGAGTTGAACATATGGGAACAGAGATGACTGGGGCGAGCAGCCTTGTGAAGTCCTTAGAAGCCGCTGGCGTAGATGTCATGTTTGGTATTCCCGGTGGCGCGGTCTTGCCTGTATACGATCCGCTCTTTGATTCCAAAATCCGTCACATCTTGGTACGTCACGAACAAGGCGCAGGACATGCAGCAACGGGATACGCGCAAGTTACTGGTCGCGTTGGCGTCTGCATGGCCACCTCAGGTCCTGGTGCCACGAATCTTGTTACTCCATTAGCTGATGCACAAATGGATTCTGTTCCGCTCGTTGCGATTACTGGTCAAGTTCCCTCTGCCGCAATCGGAACAGATGCCTTTCAAGAGGCAGATATTCGCAGCATAACAATGCCGATCACAAAACATAATTACCTAATTACCAATCCAGATGATATTCCCCGCGCAATTGCCGAGGCGTTCCACATTGCCAGTACCGGTCGACCTGGTCCAGTTTTGGTGGATATCGCCAAAGACGCACTCCAGAAAATGACCAATTTTTCTTATCCAACGAGCATTCAATTTGCTGGATACAAACCTCAACTCCAGCCAGATGCTCAAGCCATCCGCGACGCTGTTGTTCTCATCGCGGCTGCGAAGAAACCCGTCTTCTATGTAGGCGGCGGAATCATTAAGGCAAATGCTTCACGACAATTAATGCAGATCGCTGAACTTCTCGGCGCACCTGTCGTCACAACGCTCATGGCACGTGGTGCATTTCCCGATAGCCACAATCTTCATTTGGGAATGCCAGGAATGCACGGAACGGTTGCTGCAGTAACTGCTTTGCAAAAGAGCGATCTTCTGATCACCTTGGGCGCTCGCTTTGATGATCGCGTGACAGGAAAGCTTTCCTCCTTTGCGGTGCACGCGAAAGTAATTCATGCTGACATTGATCCAGCAGAAATCGGAAAGAATCGTTTTGCAGATGTTCCTATCATCGGCGATCTTGCGCAGACTTTAAACGCTCTCATACCAGCGTTACAAGCAGAGTTTAAAAAGAATAAGCCAGATCTCACGGATTGGTGGCGCCAGATGTCGTCACTTCGGTCTACTTACCCGTTGGGATATGACCTGCCCGCAGATGGTTCCGTATCTCCGCAATATGTCATAGAAAGACTCGGAGCTATCTCTGGACCTGATTCAATTTATGTAGCAGGAGTTGGCCAGCATCAAATGTGGGCTTCGCAGTTTGTTAAGTACGAAAAACCGCGGACTTGGCTGAACTCCGGTGGGCTGGGAACAATGGGATATGCAGTGCCAGCGGCTATGGGTGCAAAAGTTGGAATGCCAGATACAACAGTCTGGGCAATCGATGGTGATGGATGCTTCCAGATGAC
>CAIYBL010000159.1 GCA_903924485.1 uncultured Actinomycetes bacterium | reverse complement strand
CAGCACCACTACTTAAAGTTATTAATCCAGCGGCAACACATGTCATCGCTCAAATGGGCTTTAGCGATCCAGTTCCAACGAGTGGGAGCAAGTAATGACATTCTCAGCGCCAATTCTTAACTACACACTCTTATCACCGATTCTCATTCTGCTTGCTGGCGCACTAATTGGCGTGCTTGTCGAAGCATTTGTATCTAAAGCACTTCGATCAGTCACTCAATTGAGCATTACGGTTGGCACACTCGTTTTGGCTCTTGCCCAGGTATGGCGAATTCGACACGAAGGATCAACGACGGCAGCTATGGGATCGGTTGTAATCGACGGCCCAGGAGTTCTATTACAGGCATCGATCCTTATTATTGCGATTATCTCAGTCTTTCTTATTGCAGATACGGATCACTTCACTGCCCTTGCTGCAGCGTTACCAGGTTCTGATGAAGAGCGTCATGCCGTTCAGACTGGCAATCAAGTCACTGAAGTTTATCCACTCACCCTTTTTGCAATCTCGGGAATGATGTTATTTCCTATTTCAAGTGATCTGATTACTCTATTTGTGGCCCTTGAAATGCTTTCACTTCCGCTATATCTAATGGCCGGACTGTCACGCCGCCGCCGTTTGGCATCACAAGAAGCAGCGCTTAAATATTTCTTGCTCGGCGCATTTTCATCAGCGTTTTTCCTCTTTGGAATGGCTTATTTATACGGCTATTCAGGCTCAGTGACATTTGCTGGAATCCGTGAATCTGTCGTTGGCGGTAGTGGCAACGATGTTTTGCTATTGATCGGCATGGCATTTGTTTCCATCGGCCTGCTCTTTAAAGTTGGAGCTGTGCCCTTCCATGCGTGGTCACCCGATGTTTATCAAGGCGCACCCACTCCCGTCACTGGCTTCATGGCAGCAGCTACAAAAGTTGCCGCCTTTGGCGCGATGCTTCGCATTTATTACACCGTCTTTGCCAATGCTCAGTGGTCATGGTCTCCATTACTATCTGCAATAGCAATTATTACTATGCTTTTTGGCTCACTAGTTGCGATTGCTCAACGCGATGTAAAGCGCATGTTGGCTTACTCATCTATCGCCCATGCTGGCTTCTTGCTCGCTGGAGTTATTGCGCTAAATAAGGCCGGACTAGATGCCTCAATCTTTTACTTATTTGCCTACGGCATCGCAACTGTGGGTGCATTCGCTATTGTAACTTTGGTGCGCGATTCCGGGGGAGAAGTCACAGATTTAAACCGTTGGAAAGGTTTAGGAAAACGTTCGCCATGGGTTGCTTCAGCTTTCGCTGGATTCCTATTAGCTTTCGCAGGAATTCCATTAACAAGTGGTTTCATTGGAAAGTTTTCAATCTTCTCAGCTGCATATGAAAGTGGCGCTAAAGGCGTTGTTATTGCCGGCGTACTTTCTAGCGCAATCGCTGCCTTCTTTTATATTCGTGTAATTGTATTAATGTTCTTCACTGACCCTGTTCAAGATGGCACTAGTGTTGAAATCCCATCGATTCTTACTCGCAGTGCAATCATCTTTTCGATTGTCGTTACTATTGCACTCGGTGTGTACCCAGCACCACTGCTTAATTTCATAACGAACCTAGCAACCTTTATTCGCTAATGTCATCTTTTGGCATACCTAATGTTGCGCCAGAGCTTGAGGCGACATGCTGGAGCGCGCTGGTTCAGGGATACGACGAGCGCTGGCAGGTCTCGAAAAAAGAACTATGATTTTTGCGTCTAGGAGTCATCATGTCAGTCACCCTGTACGGGCTTGCCAAATGCGGCACCTGCATCAAGGCACGCGCCTGGCTTGACCAGCAAGGCATTGCGCACGCGTTCCAGGATTATCGCGACGTCCCCGTCGCGCCGTCCGTGCTGCGCCAGTGGGCGAAGGCGCTGGGCGGAT
>CAIYBL010000158.1 GCA_903924485.1 uncultured Actinomycetes bacterium | reverse complement strand
CTTGGTTCCGTTAAAGGCCTTACCGGTTCAAAGATCTTCTCTTCAATCAATGGCGGACAGAACATCTGGATCGCAGGCGGCGCACTTCCAATCGAGTACGACGCAATGGTTGCCAAGGGTACAAATGCAGCAGCACCAGTTGGATATGCAATCCCAGCAGGAGCAAAGATCGTGACACCAAGTCCTGCAGATCAGGATGCGGCGAAGGCTCTTCTCAAGGCACAGTGGCCAGCAATCGCTGGTAACTAAGTCTTAGAACTAGTTACGAGCTAACGAAAATACATGGGAGTGGTGAGAGCGCAATCTCGAATTCGTTCGAGTGGCCGAGGTTCTGGCGTGCTACCACTACTCCCATTCTTTCTATTTACCGGTTTCTTCCTCATCTGGCCGGTTGTCGCAGTAACCCTGCGAAGCTTTCAAGGAAATAATAATGAGTGGACGTTGGCAAACTATCGCCCGATACTTCATTCGGGTCCATACCTACACGCCTTCATGGTCTCGCTCAAACTCTCGCTCATCACCGCACTCATTGGTTCGCTCCTTGGAGCATTCTTTGCCTACGTGATTGTGAAATATGCGCGCGGTAAATTTGGCGCCGTTGTAGATTCGATCTCTGCAGTCTTTGCTAATTCGGGCGGGGTACCGCTCGCATTTATGTTCGTAGCGGCATTCGGTACTGAAGGAATCGTCACCAAAGTTTTGAAGGACTTGGGCTGGGATATTTACGCCGGCCATTTCACCATCTTCTCCTTCACGGGAGTCGTAATGGTTTACTCATTCTTCCAAGTTCCCCTCATGGTCTTGGTCTTTAAACCTGCTATCGCTGGCCTTCGCCGCGAATGGGAAGAGGCGAGCATCAGCCTCGGCGCATCTGCATTCACTTATTGGCGCCGCGTAGGAATTCCTATTTTGATCCCATCTTTCGTGGGCGCGTTCTTCTTATTATTCGCCGGTGGTTTTTCGGCATATGCAACGGCTCGAGCTTTAACAGTTGGAACTGTCCCGCTGGTGCCGATCATCATCGGCACCCTGGTTGATGGAAATGTAATCTCGGACCAGACCAATCTCGGAGATTCTCTGGCTGTCGGAATGATCGTCGTGGCAACAATTGTGATGGCCGGATACATTTGGGCGCAGCGCCGTGCGGCGAAGTGGAGAAGCTGATGAAGCGTTTCTCACTCAAATGGCCACTGGTCATCTCATCATCAGTTTTGGCCTTCTTAATCTTCATCGTTCCCCTCTACGGAGCAGCGGTCTATAGCTTTAAAGGTAATGGAGGTAAGGGACATTCTTGGGTCAACTATCAATGGCTCATTCACCAAGATGGCTTCTATCCCAGCCTGATCACCTCACTCAAATTGGCGGTGCTTGCAGCGATACTCACTCTTGCACTCATGGTTCCAACGATGGTCTACTTAAATCTGAAGGGGCAGAAATATAAATCTCTCGTTGATTTTCTCTGCATCCTTCCACTCATCATTCCAGTTGTCTCCCTCGCTATCGGAGCGCAGGTTGCCATGCCAAAGATCTTGCAGAACTCTGAATACGAACTCGTCTTTTTCTTCGTCATCATCGCACTGCCGTATACCTACCGCGCATTAGACACTTCGCTGCAGACGGTCGCGTTAAAAACCTTAGTGGAGGCATCGAGAAGTTTGGGAGCATCATGGAGCAGCACCATCCTTCTGGTCATCGTTCCAGCGATTCGCAGCGGTATTACTGGGGCTCTCTTCTTAACATTTGCACTGTCAATCGGCGAGTACACGATTACCTCGCTTTTACATTGGGAGACCTTCCCCACGTGGACTGTGGTCGCGGCCCAACAGAATATCTTGGGTGCGATTGCAATCTCTGTCTTTAGTTTTGTCGGCGCAATAGCGCTCTTGTCAGTTATCGCGCTCCTCCCCAAGAGGAATGCACAACGTGTAGAGGTGGACGAATGAGCAAAAACGATCGCGATAGTTGCACCCTTGAACTTCGAGGAGTCAGTCGCCACTTTGGCCCGGTAAAGGCGCTCGATGGTCTAGATCTGACCGTTCAACCCGGCGAGCTAGTTGCGTTGCTCGGTCCTTCAGGCTGCGGGAAAACCACCGCGCTTCGCATCGTTGCAGGTTTGGAAGTGGCAACATCCGGTGAGTTACGCCTCAATGGCGTTCGCTATAACGAAACTCCAGTTAATCACCGCGACATGGGAATGGTCTTCCAGTCCTACTCGCTCTTTCCCAATCTGACTGTCTCTCAAAATATCGATTACGGCCTGCGTGCGCGCAAGGTAGATGGCGACAAGCGTCACAAGCGCGTCACCGAAATGTTGGAACTAGTGGCCCTAGAGAGCAAAGCAAATTCTTACCCTCACCAACTCTCTGGTGGACAGCAGCAACGCGTAGCTCTCGCCCGTGCACTTGCCATTCAGCCTCGTGTCCTGCTCCTGGATGAACCGCTTTCGGCCCTTGATGCCCAGGTCAGAGGTCAGATTCGGGAAGAGATTCGTCGCATCCAACTCGATCTTGGAATCACCACACTCTTTGTAACACACGACCAGGAAGAGGCGATGGCAATCTCTGACCGCGTAGGCGTAATGAGCCATGGCAAGCTGGAACAGATAGATAAGCCGATTGTTCTGTACAACTCTCCTGCAACTTCGTTCGTTGCTACTTTTGTTGGACTTGCGAACCGAATTCCCGCGGAGATTACCTCCAAAGGAAAGGCAAGGGTTCTCAATCAGAAGGTCAATATTCTAGAGAGCGCCGAACCTTTTGCAGAGGGATCGAAGGTCAATGTAATTATTCGACCTGAGTCTTTAGAGATTGTGAGCGAGAACGATCTAGACGCGACCCGCGGAATCGTGGCGCTCAAGTCCTTCTTGGGTCCGATGACAAAAGTCGGTATTGCTGTCGAAGGCGCACCACTGATTCACCTCAACATCGGAAGTCGCGATGTGCGCAAGCTAGAGATTGGTGACAAGATCGCTTTTAAGATTTCTAGCGACGAGGTAATGGCCGAACGTGTCTAATACGAGTGACCAGCGCATTATTCGCGCCGAACCAAATGAAAAAGGTTGGGCTGATTTGCATTTTGGGCCAGGCGAAGAATTAATTGGCAATCCGCTTTCATCTGCCGCAAATCCTATTTTGAGTTTGATCCATATTTCAGATCTTCACATTTGTGATGCTCAATCTCCTGCGCGAGTTGAACTCATGGATCGATTTGCCGACCCTCACCACCCGATGTCGGAGTATGTGCCCTTTGTTGGAGCGTATCGCGCGCAAGAGATCATGACCGCGCAAACACTCGAAACTGTGGTGCAAACGGTTAACAAAATTAAAACCGGCCTCTATTCAGATCGTCCCATTGATGCTGTCGTTGCCACCGGAGATGTCACGGATAATGCGCAAGGCAACGAGCTCGATTGGTATCTCACCTTGATGGATGGTGGCTCAGTACATCCTGATAGTGGAGATCTAGCGAAATGGGAGGGCGTTGCGCAAGAAGATCCCGCGCTGTATGACCCCTTCTATTGGAATCCGGAAGGTACACCAGAGGGCTGCATCGAAGATTACCCACGATCTTTATACGGTTTTCCTATCGTCCCCGGCCTAACAACTGCGGTGCGGACTCCCTTTATTGCAACAGGTTTACAACACACTTGGTTTGCAACACATGGAAATCACGATGCGCTGTTACAAGGAACCGTTCCCCACGATTCAGTATTGGATGCGATCGCCATCGGCGATAAGCGATTAGTAGGGCTCGCAGAAGATATAGATTTGCAGAAAACTTTCGCTGGGTGGAACATGGTTGGACCGGCAAGCTATGCCGATCCCAGCGGCGGCACATATCGTGAGCAGAGCGCAGATGCTCGACGCCGCTTTAACGCGCCAGATGATTGGGCGAAGTTGCACCTTTCGTGTGACCATGATGGACATGGATTGACGACAGCCAACGTTGAAGCTGGTACGAAGCACTGGTTCCGTGACATTGAAAACGTTCGATT
Organism: uncultured Actinomycetes bacterium; assembly: GCA_903924485.1. Lineage (GTDB taxonomy): Bacteria > Actinomycetota > Actinomycetes > Nanopelagicales > Nanopelagicaceae > QYPT01. Next base: position 1,301 of record CAIYBL010000158.1, on the reverse strand, counting down.
GATATCGCTCGATACGGTAAATATTCACGGCGGATGGATGGGATCTCTCGACGAGACGCAATTTGATTGGTTAAAGGCGCTACTTGCAGACCCAGAGCCACGCTACTTTGTTCTGCTCTCACATCATCCGTTGCATGGATTATTTAATGACTATGCACCAGCGGGTTCAGATCGCCGCGTTGCAATTGAAGAACTAACGCAAGAACTCCTTACGCACGATCGCATTATTTTGTGGCTCGCTGGGCACGATCATGATAATCGCGTGAAATATATTGGCGAAGAAGGGGTTAATGGATTTTGGCAGGTGATGACCTCTTCACTGATTGATTGGCCGCAGCAGGGTAGGGTGGTTGAGATTTTGGAAGAAGATACCGATGTAGTAATCGCAACATCGCTCTTTGATCACCAAAGCCCGCTCGAACTCGAAGTAGCACTCAGCGATATTCATGATCCCATTAATCTGGGTGGACTCTCACGAATTCTCTCGGCCAACCATTGGCAACGCCGCAAAGCTAATGAATTTCACGTGGAGTTGGCTGCGGGTGAACCCATGGATCGCAATCGCATCCTGAGATTGAATAATCGAGTTCAGAGTCTGCAATGAGCAAGGTCTACGCCGAAATTGAAGAGATTTTTACGACGCGAATCGGCGAAGAGTATTTGGGCGAAGATGTAAAACTGGTGGAACATATGTTGCAGTGCGGGGATCTCGCGCGTGCGGCAGGTGCATCGGATTATTTAGTCGTGGCCTCTCTATTGCATGACATTGGGCATTTATTAGTAGACGATGCACCTGGGGCGCAAGATGCCGGTATTGACCTGCACCACGATGTGATCGGAGCTAAATGGTTGGAAACTCGTTTTCCAGCGCAGGTGAGCGAGCCGGTTCGTCTTCATGTGGCAGCCAAGCGCTATTTGGTCACGACCAATCACGATTACCTTTCAAAACTCTCGCATGCCAGCGTGCAGACCCTGTACATGCAAGGGGGACCACTCAATCAGGATGAGGTAATTGAGTTCATATCTCATGAAAGCGCCGAGGATGCCGTGCACGTTCGACTCTGGGATGACCTTGCAAAGGTGCGAGATAAGCCCACTTCCGCGCTTAAAGACTTTAAGGAACTCATAGACCTGCTCGCACTTTCTCGGATTTAGATAACAAAGTGGTTACCGAAGTCGTCTTTGTGAACCCCCCACTTGGCACTACACTCTTAAATATGGAAGTAAATGTTTACGACTCCATCAACGCGACTCCCGTTTATGGGGAGCCACATGGGTCGACCCTCTCTCCTGTAATAATT
>CAIYBL010000157.1 GCA_903924485.1 uncultured Actinomycetes bacterium | reverse complement strand
CAACGCACTCAAACTCTGCCTTATTGAGAACAAATCATATTACGATCAAGCAATGGAACTCCACATTGGCAGACACCTCGCATTGTTGGGGAGTTAATCGTGAGTGAAAGTATGAGTCCAATAGATATGTTTCAACTTAAGGGCCAAAGGGCCGTGATTATTGGTGGTACAGGTGTTTTGGGAGGCCAGTTCACGCGTTGTCTTTCAGGCGCGGGTGCCCAAGTAACGATCCTTGGTAGATCAGCAGAACGGGGTAACGCACTTGTCGAGGAACTTCGGCTTGCTGGAGGCGATGCCAATTTTATAGAAGTTGATGTCAAGGAAAGAAAAGACTTAGTGATGGCTGCACAAATTACGCAATCACAGGGCGGCACCGACATCCTGATAAATGCAGCAGGAGTAAATAGCCGAACCCCGTTTTTTGATATGGCCGATGAGGAATTTAATAACTTACTTGATGTAAATCTTGGCGCAGTCTTTCGCGCATGCCAAATATTTGCTCCTCAAATGAGTGATCGAACAGCGGGTGCATCCATCATTAATATTTCCTCAGCATCATCTGGTCCGCCATTGAGCAATGTATTTGCTTACGCGGCTGCCAAAGCTGGCGTTAATAACCTCACGCAGTTTTTAGCTCGGGAGTTTGCACCTGTGGGTATTCGCGTCAATGCAATTGTTCCTGGATTTTTCCCAGCAGAGCAGAACAGAGCTTTGCTGACCAAAGAGCGGGTGGAGAACATAATTAGGCACACACCTATGCGCCGTTTAGGAGACACTCACGAGATTAATGGAACCATCTTGTGGCTAGCGGCACAGAAGGCATCAGGTTTTGTGACTGGAGCTTTGATTCCCGTTGATGGCGGCTTCTTATCTATGACAATTTGAAGTTCGTTCAATAGCAGATTATTCAGCATCTACCGATCGTGCTTGGCTCACCATTTGTGTTGGATTTACAAATCTGAGTGCAATAATCAGGATGAAGAGTGTTGTTAACATATAGAAGACCGCCATCGCGCTGATTGCTTGGTAGGGGCGAATTCCGGATGCGAATACTGCGTAATACAAAGCAACAACCAATGTTGTACTTCCGGGTCCTGATACAAGATATGTGAGTTCAAAAAGAGCAACGGTTTGGACTAACACCAATAAGGCCGCCGCTAGGAGCCCAGGGATAATGAGTGGCGTCAGAATTCGGAAGAAAATTTGTCTTGTGGAAGCACCGCACATGCGGGCCGCGGACTCTATTTTTGGATCTATTTGTTCGATAAAAGGGCGCCGACTGGTGTGGATTTCTTAAAATCTGCGAAAGAGGGAGCGGCCAAGACCACTGTGCCAATCAACGCTGCACTGGCCAGACCCGCAATACATTTCATGCTTTTATTGAACATCCAAGGCTCCTAATCTAGGTAAGTACGAATGTCTTCACGAGGGTGCGAAATCCTGGTCGAATTAGACTAGATGTCGCATTAGCGGAAACTATAGTCATACTTATAGATAAAACAAGGCTTTATGTATGCCTTTTTATCCCAGCCCTAAGAAGTCCAGGTTGTATTCATCTCCCCAATGGCGCGCTGCATAATCGCAACCATTGAATCGTGGGCAGCCTCCGGGATGCCCTTTTGGATGGCATTTGCAACGTCAATGTGAAGCTGAAGCGCTTCCTCGTGCGGGTGGATCGGCATCAAACCGTAGGTGGTTCGTCCGGTAAGCACTTCTTCTACCAATGTATCGAGCTTGGCGAACATCTCATTTCCCGAACTCTCCAGGATTAGCTGGTGGAAACGAACGTCCAACGCCAAAAAGAGCTCGACATCGGCCATTTGGCCAGCAACCTTCATTCTCCGAGCCAGAGCAACGAGTTCGGTGCTGTTTATAAGTGGCGCACGAATCGCGGCTAATCGGGCTGCTTCTGGCTCAACGGCATATCGCAATTCAGTGATGGAGCGTAGCTGGGTGATTCTTGCCGAGGAGGCCAACCTCCAGCGGATGATCTGCGGGTCATACAGGTTCCACCGGCTAGGCGGCAGAACCACGACGCCAACGCGCCTTGTTGATGAAACCAAGCCCATGGACTCCAAAACTCTGACGGTCTCTCGCACAACCGATCGCGATACGCCATATCGCTGTTCGAATTCCTCAGTCTTTACGACGGTTCCAGTGGCTAATTCTTGATCGCAGATTGCCAAGCCAATTTGCTCAATCAATCGTCCATGCAGCCAACGGGTAGCCGGTTTAGTTTTCGGGCGGACCTTCAGTGGGCGCTTTTCAGAGAAACTGCTCGCTAGGTCATTCATGTGGACAGCGTAATAGATTGTGTACCAAAGTCACTAGATGATAAAAAAAGGTCGCGAATCCCATGGTCTTAGGGCCATCGGGCTAGGGTGGACTCATTATGCGTCGCCCGAATACCTTCCAAGCCCTTATGTTTCAAGCAGCTTTTGGTTCGTATCTACTCTGGGCGGCAGGCACGGCAATTCCTCTTATCCGAATTGATTTTGGAATTAGCCGCACCCTGGCAAGTATGCACAGTATCTCTACGGGAACGGGCGCAGTTTTGGGTGCCCTCTTTGCAATCCGACTTGTAGAAAGATTTGGCCGCGAAATTTTGATGAGGCTATCTGTTGTAATCATGGTCGCCGGCATACTCGGGCTACTTTTAGGTCAGTCCATTTGGATCACCATACCCAGTTGTGGAGTCGCCGCTTTCTCGCAAACTATTGTGAACGCAATTAGTTTGTCCGAGATTTCTCACGACGACAAACCTTCCCTCCGAAGGATTTTTATCCAGACTGGTATCCAGGCCGGCGTGGGAGCAAGTGCAATCTTCTTTATGAGTGTCTCTCTTCATGCGCACTTGGGATGGCGCTTGCCAATTCTTCTTGGTGCAACGGTTCTCTCTCCCATGGCTATGTTCATAATTTGGCGGGTTAAGTTTCTTGTGGCTCCAGTAATTGCGAGTAAAGCGCCCGTTGCACCTGTCCACAGCAAAGTTAAATATCAAATTTTCTTCTTGGGGGTCATGATGTCCTTCCTCGATATCGGGGTTGGATTTTGGGCGATTGATTTATTGATTAATCGGGGAGCAGGAGTCGCAATAGGCGCTTTTGGCTCTGCACTCTTGAGCATTGCAATTGCTGGTTGCCGCATAGGACTTGCGGCGTTGAATTTCCATGTTCGTAGAATCATGCGACTGGCTCTGCTTTTCTATTCGGTGGGCGTGGTGATCATTTGTATTACACATTCGCCATCCATCACTATGTTTGGCTTAGTTATTGCTGGCTTGGGAAGCTCGCCACTTTTCGCTTCGGGTGTTTTCCAAGTTTCAGAAGGATTCCCAGATCCCGCCTACCGAATCTCTCGGTACATGATGGGCACCGCATTCTCATATGGCCTGGCGCCATTCATCCTTGCAATAGTTTTCGATAATGCGGGATTCATCACGGGATATGTAATGCTTCCAATCGTTCTCTTCTTCGCCTATCTATTGTGGCGCCGATTGGGACTGAAAGAGGAAGTTGCTTAATTCTCACGTAGCTAAATCCGTTGGCCCTATTGCTTATCTTTTTTCGCTGCCTCACGCACCAAATTCTTCAACATACTTGGGAAAACGAAGATGTGAAAAGGTGCCACGCCAAACCAGTAAAGCTGACCACCAAGCCCTCGAGGTTGGAAACTGGCAATTTGGCTAATCTTTCTTAGCTTTTTCCCGTCTACAAGTACTTCGTCAATGTGAAAATCTAGCCACGCTTTGCCTGGCAAAATCATCTCTGCATATAACTTTAGGTGTGAATTCTCTTGGCACTCTTCAACTCGCCAAAAATCCAAACTATCGCCGACACGAAGTTTCTTAGGATCACGACGTCCGCGACGAAGCCCTACTCCACCGAAAGTGCGATCTACGAGACCACGTAAGAACCATAAATGTCCAGAGCCATACCAACCATTACTTCCACCAATTTGTTCCACGCTCGCCCACAAACTTTCGGTGGATACATCGGTCACTATTTCCTGGGTGTCGTTGTAGCTCGTTTCCCCTGCCCATGAGGGGTCACTCTGTGCTTTTTGCCAAGGCGCGGTAGGAAGCGTTGCATCCGACCATCGGGATTCAACTTGGTTGTTATCAACTTTTGAGAGTGCATATTCAATGGCATGAGGAATATCAAGAAGCCCATCGGGAGGATTGGGAATTACTCCAGCAATGCTCTTTGCGGGATCGGCTACGACTTCACTTATGAGGGAACCAACCAAGGGGCGAGCAAGTGAAGTAGGAACTGGCGTCACTAAACCAATCCAGAGACTTGATAGCGCTGGGGAGAGCACGGGAACTTTGATAATCCAACGTTTGCGAAGCCCTGAAATTTTGGCAAACATTTGCATCATGTCTGCGTAGGTGATGACAGCTGGCCCACCAATATCAAATACTTGGTCAATAGGTTTTTCAAGGGCGGCGGCGTGCGAGAGATACCACAGCACATCGCGGATTGCGATTGGTTGGGTTCTGTTAGAGACCCACTTTGGTGTGGTCATAATTGGTAATCGATGTGTCAGGTGGCGCAACATTTCAAATGATGCTGAACCAGATCCGATGATGATTCCTGCGCGAAGTTCCATCACGGGGACAGAACCTGTAGCCAGGGCCCGACCTGCTTGAACTCGCGACTCTAAGTGCTGGCTAATCTTCTTATCATTTGCGATTCCACCAAGGTAAACAATCTGTGACACGCCTGCAGCTTCAGCGGCCTTAGCGAAGTTTCGAGCCATCTGTTCTTCAAGTTCTTCGAAATTCGAGCCGACTCCAATTGAGTGGAGGAGGTAAAAGGCGGTATGAACTCCCTTTAGCGCATCCAAGGTTTGGCCGTAATTAGTTGCATCTGCAACAGCAATTTCTACCTCGTTTACCCAGGGATATCCAAGCATTTTGTTTTGGTTTCTCACCATTACTCGCACGAGAAATCCTTCGGTAAGTAATTGACCAACTAATCGGCCACCGACATATCCTGATGCACCGGTAACTAGGATTTTACGTCCGAGTGCGGGATTTATTCTGGGCGTGCTCATGGAATAAACAGTAGACTCGAAAACGGATTGGCGAAACTTGAAATACTAAATTAGGGACAGCAATGACAAAACCCCGCGTTGTGATTTTAGGTGGCGGCTTTGGCGGAATGGCAGCTGCAAGAGCCTTGGGCAAGGACGCCGACGTCACAGTCGTTGATCGCCACAATTTCCAAACATTTCTTCCGTTGCTCTACCAAGTTGCTACTGCTGGTCTAGCGGCGGACCATGTGGCTTACCCAATTCGAGGCGCCCTACGTGCCTTTGATGGAAAATTTAGAATGGGATCGCCGATCGAGATCGACCATAAAAATAAGACCGTGAAGTTAGATTCAAGCGAAGTCCTACCTTTTGACCATTTGATTGTCGCGCTCGGTTCAGTAACTGCAGATTTTGGTACACCAGGTGTAGAAGAGTTTTCGCTGGGAATGAAGTCTGTTCACGAGGCGCTGAAGATCCGTGCTGAAGTTATGCGACGTTTTGAAGACTTATGCCGTTTTGAAGATGAGACCAGATTTGGAATTGCGGTTGTGGGTGGCGGCCCTACTGGTGTTGAGATGGCTGGCGCACTGGCTGAATTAGTTCGCGGACCACTCATGAATGATCAGAAGCACGCGGCAAGTCATATGGATATCTCTCTCATTGAAGCTGGTCCACGATTGCTTCCAATGTTTTCACCAATTCTTTCCGAACGAACAAAAGTTTCTCTTGAAAAGCTAGGTGTTAAAGTTTTGGTAAATACTTCGGTTAAACAAGTTAAACCGCGCAAGATCTCACTCGGAGATGGCACTGTACTTCCAAGTGAGATCACCGTGTGGGCAGCGGGGGTTAAAGGATCGCCAGCACTGGAATATTTATCATTACCTCTTGATGGCAATCGTTTAAAAGTGGATGCGTCGCTTGAAGTCACTAACTATCCAAATATTTGGGGGATAGGTGATCTTGCTGGAGCTAAAGGATCGGATGGAAAGTTCCTGCCTATGGTGGCACCCGTTGCGATGCAACAAGGACGTTTTATTGCCGCCCAAATACTTCGCAAAATCAAAGGTACTGAGTTGAAAGAATTTCGCTACAAAGATAAAGGTTCAATGGCCACCATTGGCCGTCATAAGGCGGTAGTTGAAGTTAACAAGATTCGATTCTCTGGGTATCCAGCGTGGGCTACATGGTTATTCCTCCACTTGTTCTATCTCATGGGTGGGCGGAATCGAATCGGTACGGTGGCTGATTGGCTATGGAACTACTTCACCTTTGATCGCGGCAATCGCCACATTATGGATTCTGTGTAACAAAGGGATCTGATTGAGCAAGGCTGCAAAATTTACTTCCGTCTGACCTAAGTACGGTGTGATCTACTTAAGTGCGTCCTGAGGGACTCGAACCCCCGACCCGGTGATTAAGAGTCTATCTATTAGCGGTTCTGAGCGTATTTAGTCGCCTCTCTATGCGCGAAAGATACGCGTGAGACAACTAGAAACGGTAGGGGGTGTTAGACAAGTGTTAGACAATTTTCGCCGATTCAGGGTATTCCCTAAGGGTGCTAGCAGGAGTGTCGGGTAACAGTGGTTAAATGGAGTATGGCTTTCGAGAAAATTGGAGATTGGTTTTATCGTTGGCGAACTTACAATGTCGCTGACCCAGGTAACAATCCTTTGAATCCGCCGACTTCTAAAGTAGAGAAATCCTTGACGGTGCTCACCGATAGCCAGCGAAAGCAACTCGCTGAGAATCGAATTGCTCAATATCTTAAAGGTGGTTGGACGGTTGAAAGAGTCGGTGATTTTCAATTTGTAGTGACCTATGTGAACCGGGTAAATCATGTGGTTCACGCAATCCTGTCACTTCTCACTGCTGGGTTCTGGCTTTTAGTCTGGCTGTTCCTCGCACTGACCAGGAAAACTACTCGCATGACGGTAAGGGTTAATGAGTACGGCGAATTTATCGTGAATTGAATCATTTTCACCCCTATTTAGTCCGAATTGCCCCCCATTGGGGAGAGATTGGCGACAGGAACAGAGGGGTAGACATTTCACCTCAAAAGAAGAAGTTTCTCTACGCTCGGTAGTTCACTACTGCCTACGAACCTTACGAGTTTTAGGAGTTTTGAGAGGCGCGTCCCTATGGTTACAGCGTTCCAACAACTCTGAAGTGTTGGGTTCTGAACACTTCTTTAGAAGTTCCTCTATGTTCATTTCCGCAAGTGAGGCGAAAAGTCGCTCTAAATCTTCGCTCATTAAAGCCCGTTCCGTTTATTTACCCAGTAGTGATTACACTCTAAACAACTCTTAGTAGTCTGACCGTTACCGTTAGGAACAGAAACCGGATAGGGAAGAGTTCTAGATTCTTCGTCACAATCTTCGTTAGCGCATTTAGGCGGTTTATTAGTTGCGGTGTAGAGCACCGGACGAGCCATTAAATCCCGTAAGCGAACTAATACGAACGCCTTAGGGTTATCTATTGCGCCCCAATTCACCTGGCTAAAATCGTCTCTAATGGTTTCTAAAGTAGTTCCTCTATGTTCCAACTCTTCAAGGAGTAAGTGAAGCTCTTTAGGAATACTAAACCGACTCTTAGCCGGTATAAATGAAAGAGAAGAATTAAATAAATCCTCTTTAGAAGATTTATAGTATTTATTATCTCTATAGGGGTCTACCTGAGTAGCCCCAGTTAGGGACTCTGTTCCACCCTGTACGGGTTGTAATTCCACCCTGTTAGTTAGTGTGGGTGGACTCTGTTCCACCCTGGCAAGTTCATCGTACTTACTGTTACTCACAATGAAACGCGAATCTGGGCAACAGGAATTGAAAAAGGCACCAAACTCGAAAAAATACACGCCCCCGAGAAAGCAGATCGTAGGCATTTTCGCCTTGACCCAAACATCAAAGGTTCTGGGGAGCAACATGAAGCAGGGATCTATTTAGAGAAGATAGCCAAAGCGATAAATGGTGCTGGAGAAATTTTGTTGATCGGTCACGGCCATGGAAAGGCCAGTGAAATGATGCATCTCATTCAATACCTGGAGCGCAAGCATCCGCTAATTGCGGCAAGGGTGGTTGATTCGATTGATACGAATCTCGATGCAATGAGCGAACCTGAAATCCTTGCTATAGCAAGAAAATGGTTTGAGGAGTATCGACACTTCGCTGATTAACGGAATAACTGCCAAGAGTTCAATCGTTATCGATTTGTTATGCAAAATCGCTTGGGTAAGCAGAGAAAAAAGACTATCTTGACGTCACTGTAAACGATTACAGTTTGAGAGAAGTAGGCGTCACAAGCATGGTCTCGATCAAAGCGGTGGCAGACAGGGCAGGCGTATCTATCGCCTCCGTTTCCCGCGTGATCAATGGGACCGTCGCCCGCAAAGAGACTGAGCTACGGGTCCGCACGGCCATTAAAGAACTTGGGTATCAACCAAATTCAGCAGCTCGGGCGCTCAAGATCCGCCAATCTGAGCAGATTTGTCTTTCCTTTGATGATTTAGCCAATCCTGCTTATGTCGCAATGACACGGGGTGTTGGCCAGGCGCTCGCTGAAACGAAATACCGGTTGATTCTTGCTTCCGCATTTTCATCGGTAGAGGAGATTGTGAAGCATTTGGAGACTATGGGTCGGGGTTTTGCAGACGGACTAATAATTTCCCCTATCTATGCCGATAAAAGAATCGCAAAACTGATTTCTCACTTACAAATCCCCGTGGTGCTTGTGGGAACCATGCCCGTTGGACTCAATGTGGACAATGTTTATGTCGACTCTGCGATCGGAATTGGGTTAGGAGTGGATCATCTAAAGGCGACCAACCGCAAGCGGATTGGTTTAGTCAACGGACCTATTGACACAAATCCTGGACGTCGTCGGCGCCTAGCCTTTGAATCGGCGATGAAGGAAATGGGTTTGAAGTACTCGGAAGAGAGCGTAATTCAGGCGGATGCATTTTCTATCTCAGGAGGGTATGAAGCCGTTTCTAAATTTAGAAATCTAGACAAATTTGATGGATTGATTTGCGGAAATGATCAAATCGCCGCGGGCGTACTTAAATATTGTTACGAAAATGGAATCGCGATTCCGGGAGATCTAGCTTTGATCGGCATCGACAATATCGATCTTGCGTCAATTCTTCATCCGACGTTAACGAGCATTGATCTTCATTCAGAGAAACGTGGAGAAATTGCTGCTCAGTTGATGTTAGAGCGGCTAGCAGATCCAGCTCGACCAATCCAGAAAATTAATGTCAAGCCAACTTTGGTTATTCGAGAATCGACGGCAGCATGACAACATTGCTGGATCGGAAAACCACCAAGCAAAAGCACAAAACCAAAATGTATAACCGCGGTGCGTGGAAGTACGCGATCCCAGCGTTCTTGCCACTGTTCGTTCTGAGCGTCGTTCCCCTTTCGCAAGCGATTTGGACTGCGTTTACTGATGAAGCTGCTGGTTTTAATGTCAAAGTTAAATTCATCGGGTTCGACAATTTTCGAAGGTTGCTCACCGATTCTATGTTTTGGGCCTCGTTTAAGATTGGAATTATTTGGGCAGTTTCGGTAACTCTCCTGTCTCTATTCCTTGGTTTTGGGCTTGCATTATTACTCAACCAAAAACTACGTTTCCTTGGGCTTATGCGCGTCCTTTCACTTGTGCCTTGGGCAATGCCGCCCGTGATTGTCGCGATCATGTGGAATTTACTTCTACGCCCAACGAGTGGACCTATCGAAGGAATTTTTGCTTTCTTCCATATTCCCGGTGGCAAGACCGATTGGCTCGGAGAATTCAACACAGCATTTCCCACAGTAATTCTTATTGGTGCTTGGGTTGCCATGCCGATCATTACTGTCTCCATTCTTGCCGCGATTCAAGGAATTCCAACCGACATGATTGAAGCCACTGTTCTCGATGGCGCAAATGCTTGGCAGAGATTTAGGTACATCACCGTTCCAACCGTTCGAGAAATCACGGCAGCGTTAGTGGCCTTGAACATAATCTGGCAATTTAGTTCTTTCGGACTGGTTTATGTATTAACTGCCGGCGGCCCGGGTGGAAAGACTTTCGTCCCTGCGCTCTTCGCCTATAACGAAGCGTTCAAGTACGGCCACTTTGGATATGCCGCATCAATGGGAGTCGTCATGGCCATGTCCATTGGCCTGATGCTCGCTGTCTACCTAAAAGCTAGCAAGCGAGAGAAGGCGCAGCGATGACTCTCTCAGTAGCAGGACAGTCCGTGGCTGAAAAGAAAAGGCGCAAGTACTATCTCATACCAACATATATCGCAGTTATAGCCTATGTCATTTTCTTAGGATTTCCATTCTTATGGATGCTTTCAACTTCTTTCAAATCGCCATACGAACTTCTGCAACTGCACCAATCCTTCATTCCAAAAGGTTTCTATTGGCAGAATTACATCGACATTCTTCGCAAACGTGGTCTGATCAATTCCGCGAAGAACAGTTTTATCATTGCTAGTTGTACAACGATTCTCACGACGATTCTGGCAGTGCCTGCAGGGTATGCGATCGCTCGCCTGAAGAAGATTTTTTCAGGTGCGGCAACTGCGTGGATTCTTGTCAGTCAAGTTTTTCCTGTTTCACTTGTGGTCATTCCATTGTTCATGGCTGTTAAACGCGTTGGGCTCCTGGACAGTATCTGGGGATTGGTCCTGGTCTATTTAGTGGCATCCCTACCTTTCGCCCTCTGGATGCTCAAAGGTTATGTAGCCGCCATTCCAGTGGAAATGGAAGAAGCCGGCGCCATTGATGGAGCGTCCTCATTTGAAATTCTTAAGAATATTGTCTTTCCACTCTTATTGCCTGGCGTGGTGGCGACCGCGCTATTTACTTTCTTGAATTCATGGAATGAATTCTTCTATGCACTTGTACTCATCCAATCTCCTGAACATGAAACATTGCCACTATTGCTGGCCCGATTCATGGGATCTGAGGGTCAAGTTCTTTTGGGTCCTCTGGCTGCTGGCGCTTTCGTAGCAACGATTCCCTCGCTCGTTGTCTTTGGATTCCTTCAACGCAAACTCGCGAGCGGCATTTTAGCCGGCGCCATAAAGGGATAGGAAGCCCTGAAATGGTGAATGCCTACGAAAAGGTTTCTCAATTACGTACCCCCATACGAAATTGTGAAAGTCAATGATCAAACAATCAAACCTCGATGATAAGAAAGGCACAAAGTGAAGAAAACAAAGTTGTTCGCCCTCATAGCTTCTTCAGCTGTGGCAGCGAGCCTATTGATGGCGATGCCAGCACACGCAGCAAGTTTCCAGATGACATATCTAACTCCTGCATACTTGCCAGGAACTGTTGCTGCAACTGAAAGAATTGTTGCTGACTGGAACAAAGCCAATCCAACCTCAACCGTAAAAATCGTTTACGGCGATGTCAATAACATGCAGGACAAGTTGACAACTGCTTTCGCTGGAAATGTTGCTCCAGACATCTTCCAACATGAAGCCGTTTCTATTCTGCCATTCGCCAAGCAGGGCTATCTTGCAAATCTCTCTTCTGAGATGGCGCCGCTTCGTAGTTCTATTCCTAAAGGTCTTTGGAGCGTAGGTTCATACGCTGCAAAGCTATATGGCGTTCCTACGATGACACAGACTTACACAATCTTCGCAAACGTTGATGCATTCAAGAAAGCCGGCGTAGCAGTTCCTACCGGAACAGGAACTTTCTCGTGGGATGATTTCCGCACATTGGCTAAGAAATTCACCGCCAATGGTAATTACGGTGTTGCCTGGGGACTTAAATCTCCCGCAGCAATGACCATGATCATGGGAATGAACTTTAATGCTGAATTTTTCCGTGGATTAACAAGTGGTAGTGGAACTCGTTTGAGTATCAACGCTGCTGAACTTGAAGTTCCATCGCGCATTCATGCAATGATTTATGATGACAAATCTGTTGACCCAGCATCGCTGACTATGTCGGGCGCAGGTCCGCTTCCTGGCTTCCTTGCCGGGAAATACGCCATGATCTTTGCCGCTAGCTATGTGGCATCGGATCTTGATGTTGCCGCCAAGGCCGCAGGATTCAACTGGACAGCGCTTCCATTGCTTAAGGGAAATACAACAGTCCAAGGTGCAAACCCTGAGACTTTGTCGGTAACTGCACAGAGCAAGCACAAGAAGGAAGCAGCTGCATTCATTCGCTACATGATGCAAGATGCCAATTTGGGTCAACTTGCCCTAGGTGAAGGACTTATTCCTTCAACCACAGGTGCCCTCGCAGCAGCAACAGCGCAACGCCCAGGCTCGGCTGGATGGAAGCAACTCTTTGACGATGGTGCTTCCTTAGGACTTGCTCCTTTCACTTTGGTACCTAATTACCAACAATGGAAAGACACCGTCCTACAACCTGCGATGCAGCAATACATCCAAGGAAAGATCTCAATCTCTACTCTGAAGCAACGCGAATTAGATGGATGGGCAAAAATTCGCTAGTACTTCTTATTAGAGGGATTGATCTGTAGTCGTTGCATCGGCTAACCAGGGTTGCAGAAATGCAACCCTGGTTAGCCCCACGACATCAGCAGCACATTTTCTCGTCTACTATCGAATGGATTTTCATGTCAGTCATTGAGGAAAAAGCAATAGGCGCTCTCTCCGGGGCAGCAGTCGGAGATTCATTAGGAGGATCCACCGAGGGTTACAGCCCCGAAGTTCTGCAAGAGCGCTTCGGCGGTCTTGTGCGCGACATCGTTGGACCTTTCAATGAGGATTGGAAAACGGCCCGCCCTGTTTCTCCTTTTCATAAAGGTAACGGGCATATCACCGATGACACTTTGATGACAGAAGCTCTAATAGCGGTATACGAACAAGTTCGTGACCATCTGGATGCGTACACATTTGCTGAAGGAATCATTCCCGAAATGATGGCCAAAGAACGCTGGATTCCCGAACT
>CAIYBL010000156.1 GCA_903924485.1 uncultured Actinomycetes bacterium | reverse complement strand
AGAGACACGTCGCGATGGTATTGAAACCATAGAAGCCATCCGACGATTGAAGTTGGAGTTTCCTGAAGTACAGACAACTTTGGGCGTAAGTAATGTTTCTTTTGGGTTGAACCCAGCGGCGCGAATTGTCTTGAACTCCGTATTCTTACATGAATGTGTAAACGCTGGCTTGGACTCTGCAATCGTGCATCCATCCAAAATCACTCCTATGAATCGGATAGACGCGCGCCAACGAGAAGTTGCCTTGGATCTCATCTATGACCGCAGAACGTATGAGGGCGATGAATGCACCTACGATCCTTTAACAGTCTTCTTGCAGCTCTTTGATGGAGTTGAAGTCACATCCACGCGTCTAACACGAGCAGCCGAACTTGCAGCCCTTCCTCTCACTGAAAGATTAGCTCGACGTATTATTGATGGCGAAAAAGTGGGCTTGGAAATTGATTTGCAGAGCGCCATGGACCAGGCAATCGCGCCTTTAACCATCATCAACGAACACCTGCTTGAGGGTATGAAAGTAGTTGGCGAACTCTTTGGCAAAGGAGAGATGCAACTTCCCTTTGTTCTGCAGAGCGCTGAGGTCATGAAGACGGCGGTAGCATTTCTTGAGCAATTCATGGAGAAATCCAGCGCAGATGGTCGTGGCGTCATGGTCTTGGCGACAGTGCGCGGTGACGTCCACGATATTGGAAAGAATCTTGTCGACATCATTTTGTCCAACAACGGGTATCGCGTTGTCAACATTGGTATTAAGCAGACGATTAATCAAATCATTGAGGCTGCCACGCAATCAAATGCTGATGCCATCGGCATGAGCGGGCTCTTGGTGAAATCGACCGTCATAATGAAAGAAAATCTAGAGGAGATCACTTCTCGTGGTTTGGATCAGCGGTGGCCGATTGTTTTGGGTGGCGCCGCTCTCACGCGCGCTTATGTCGAGCAAGATTTAGCTTCCAACTTCCCAGGTGAAGTTCGTTATGCCCGAGATGCATTCGAAGGCCTTCGCCTCATGGACACCATCATGGCGATTAAGAGAGGGGAAGAAGGCGCAGCCCTTCCACCATTGCGCGAGAGGCGAGTCCGTGCCGTTGCCCGCTCCCAAGATTCCGATGTCATTGACACGGTACGTAGCGATGTTTCTCAGAGTGTGAAGATTCCGGTGCCTCCGTTTTGGGGCAGCCGAATCATTAAGGGAATTCCACTTGCTCAATACGCTGGCATGTTGGATGAGCGCGCTCTATTCATGGGGCAATGGGGTCTTAAAGGTGCACGTGGTGAATTTGAAGAGATGGCCGAGACTGAAGGACGCCCACGACTGCGCGCCCTACTGAATGAAACCCTGGCACAAGGGTGGCTCAATGCCGCGGTTGTCTACGGATATTTTCCTTGCGTGAGCGAAGGTAACGACCTCATTATTTTGCATCATGAAGGACCGTTGACCGGGCAAGAGAGAACTCGATTTACATTCCCAAGACAATCGCGCGATCGTCGTCTTTGCATAAGCGATTTCTTCGCCTCCAAAGAATCGGGGCTCACGGACGTTGTCGCTTTTCACGTCGTGACGATGGGCAATGAAGTAAGCAAAGCCACTGCCAAGCTATTTGATGCAAATGCTTATCGCGAATATCTAGAACTGCATGGACTTTCGGTGCAACTCACTGAAGCTTTGGCAGAGCACTGGCACGCCCGAATTCGCGAGGAGTTCAATGTTAAAAGCGAGGACGCACTCGAGCTCCAAGCAATCTTGGATCAGGGTTACCGAGGGTCTCGTTATTCATTTGGCTATCCTGCATGCCCAGATCTTGAACAACAGATTCAATTGTGTCAGTTGCTTGAACCAGAACGCATTGGCGTAGAACTCTCCGAAGAGTTCCAACTACATCCGGAACAGTCCACCTCGGCAATTATTGTTCACCACCCTGAAGCCAAATACTTCAACGCAAACTAAGGACAGCCACTTTGACCTCTGCTTTTTTTGATGCCGTCCTTTTTGATATGGACGGAACATTGATAGATTCTGAACCACTCTGGCTTACCTCTGAACAAGAACTCATGTCGCGATATGACTTTGGCTGGACAGAAGAGAATCAAGCTTTCTGCCTGGGCGGTCCATTAGATCGAGTGGGAAACTACATGAGCGACTTAGCGGGCGGCGCTATGGATGGTCCGTACTTCACTACCACGCTTATTAGCATTATGGCTGAGAAGCTTTCTAGCGGAGCCCCGCTTATGCCAGGAGCACTTGAACTTCTAGAATTAGTATCGCGCTTGAATGTCGATTTTGCACTCGTTTCTGCAAGTCCTCGCGTCTTAGTAGACGGAGTTCTTTCAAATCTTTCGAGTCATCATTTTGATATCTCTATTAGCAGCGATGATGTCACTCAAACAAAGCCAAACCCCGAGGGCTACCTGAAAGCAGCTGGGCAACTTGGAGTAGATATAACGCGTTGCTTAATCCTGGAGGATTCCGCCACTGGCGTACAGGCCGCAGCTTCAAGTGGAGCTTGTGTCATCGCTATTCCGCACCTGGTGGCAATACAGGAGACCGATCAAATTCGCACAGTCTCCTCGCTAGAGGAGCTTACGGAGGAGAAATTACGTTCTTTGTACGGGACCTGGTTCACCTAATTATTGAATGCGGGACAAATCTTTTTAAATGAGCACCAATCGCATAGTCGTGACGGTTTAGGTTTCCACGTGTCACTTTCGATTGCTGCAAGAATCTCGTCTGCAACACGCAGAAGGGCTTTTTGGGCGGAGACCAGATCCATCTCGGTAGGCGAATTTTTAAGAATCTGTCCATCGCCCAAATAGATGAGCTGCAAGAGTTTCGGGATGACGCCGTGGGTGCGCCAATAAACCAGAGCATAAATTCTCAACTGAAAGAGCGCTTTCTCTTCCCATCCCGGTTTTGGCGCCTTACCTGTTTTGTAATCAACGATTCTTACTTCGCCGCTTGGAGCAACATCAAGTCGATCAACATATCCGTGAAGGTAAATATCCTCACGAAGATCAAGTTCTACATGT
>CAIYBL010000155.1 GCA_903924485.1 uncultured Actinomycetes bacterium | reverse complement strand
GGCATATCCACCATCGGAGTTAACCCAACCGACTCGCATCCCTACCGACAAACCTGCGGGTGCCGTTCCGTTGATTTCACGAAGAATTCCAACCCCTTCAGCGCCAGGAGTGAATGGCAGGGGTCGTGGATATAAACCTCTGCGATGGTAGGTATCAATGAAGTTAACGCCGGCAACCCGAACATCTACGAGAGATTCGTTCTCACCCATGACAGGAATTGGGCGGTCAACGTATTGTAATTTCTCAGGTCCGCCGGTATCAGCCACCTCAATGGTTTTCATGTTACCGATTCTAGAGATTTATCAAGCATGTGTGCGGGAGAAGGGGCTTGGGCGCTTTGCCTTAGTCAATCTTCCAAGAACTATGTTCATAGGAAAACTTTTGTTTCCCTTGTCTGAGTCCATGCATGTTGGTGACGCATCAGACACTTTCTTTCTATCAATTGGCTACAAATGGGAGTACTTTGATTTGAGAATATCCTTCTATTACTAAGGTATTGGCCAAGATGGGAAACAAACGTTTCTGGTTGATTTCGTTAATAACTGCGCTTCTCTTGAGTCCTTTTATTTCGGTTCCCGCAAATGCTTGGGATCCTCAACCTACAAATCCTTTTCCAGGAGTCCCATTCGAAGGAGAAATTCCAGGCTATACAGTTGAAGTTGTTTGCCCACCCGGTGGAGACAATTCTTCAAGCGGCGTGGACTGCGGAATAGGGATAGTTCCAGTTGTTGATTGCCCACCGTGGTCCGCAGCTGATGGAAGAAATGGATACGCAAATGACGGCCCACCCGGGGATCCGCATAAAAAGATTGGAGTTGCGAGGAGATTTTGTAGAAATAGTTGGACACCTCCAGCTACAGCAGCGGACGATGAAGATTTCAGAAATCGACAAAATCTCGCGATGGCAGCAGCCACGCTTGAGTCGCAGGCTTACAGTGCTTCACACCCAGGAGAACAAAAGTGTGTAACTTGGGGACCAATTGTTCACGCGAACGGGATTTCTACTGCAAGTGGCGGAGTTTGTGCGAATGTGGTGGGAACAAAACCTGATGGGACAACCGCACAAGTTCCACCGACAGCCTTAGGAACGACAACCCCATCGACGTCAGCATCAGATCCAACAAGCACACCGGGAAGTTCTGGATCCTCAACATCAGCCTCAGGTGCGGCCACGCCCGTACTTGATTATTCGCAATTTGGCGTTGGAAAACCTTTTACGAAGGTTGTAGCAGGAACGTTGACCACCGCCCAATGTCCGAGTGGATATCAATCTTCATCAAACCAAATCAATACGGGCATGAGTGAATATGGTGCAACTGAATGTTGGCCTGAAAATGCTTGGGCTGCTTACAGTGTTGGCGGTGATACTTGGGCGCAATTCAAGACAAGCACTGGGTCGGCGAGTGCATTGGCTGAGATCACCAGGAAAGTTCAGGTCAATATATTAAGGGCGTTCGCACTGGCCCAGGCTCAGCAATCTGCCAATGAAACGATTGGCACGAAGCGTTGTAATTCTTGGAGTGGTTACGGTGAGAGTGGACAGGAATGTGCTTACATTCCCATCCAGTCCAGTAGCCCCTCAATTGGCAATCCAATTCCAACCGCGGGAGATGTCTCAGGTTCATCAGTTCCACCTACAGACACGGCAACCGCGACGGTCTCCACGGCTCCAGTTGTTGTCTCTGGAACTGGAACAGATACTTCAACTGCAACAATGAATAGCGGCACTTCGACTACTCAAGACTCGCTTACTTCAATTAGCAAAACGATAGCGAGCAAGAGTGAGTCAAAATCGCTGTCTAACCTCATTACTAAATTGATTAACGCAACGATCGCGCGTTATTCACCTAAAGTCGTTTTGCCAAGCGCCTCTGGAGTCGAAGAGGTGGCGATTAGCTTGACCCCACAATTTTGTTCTGTCAGTGGGATGAATGTTTTATCGATCAAAAAAGGATCATGTCAGGTTGCGTATTCAGTGACTGGGGCATCGGGGAAATCGTTCACAACTGTCAAGACTTTTGACTTTAAACGTTAGCCTGCTTTCTGGGCCGAGCATGTGTGCGGGAGAAGGGACTTGAACCCTCACGTCCGAAGACACAGGTTCCTAAGACCTGCGTGTCTGCCATTTCACCACTCCCGCGAGTGTGTTTTCTTTGAGCGAGGTAAGGCTAAGGGCAATGG
>CAIYBL010000154.1 GCA_903924485.1 uncultured Actinomycetes bacterium | reverse complement strand
TTGTGCCCGATCATTGCATCAGTAATGAAAACCGGAATGTGCTTGCGGCCATCATGTACTGCAATTGTGTGTCCGATCATTGAAGGAATGATCATCGAACGACGTGACCAGGTCTTGATCACATTCTTTGTATTGGCATCGTTTTGGGCATCAACCTTTTTTACGAGGTGGCCATCAACGAATGGGCCCTTCTTGAGACTACGTGGCATAAGGGCTCCTACCGCTTCTTATTCGACTTGCGACGACGAACGATCATTGAATCTGATGCTTTCTTCTTACGAGTGCGGCCTTCAGGCTTACCCCATGGAGTCACTGGGTGACGTCCACCAGAAGTCTTACCTTCACCACCACCGTGTGGGTGATCTACTGGGTTCATAACAACGCCTCGAACTGAAGGGCGCTTTCCAAGCCAACGCATACGTCCTGCTTTACCAAAGTTACGGTTGGATTGTTCTGCATTTCCAACTTCACCAACAGTTGCACGGCAACGAACATCGACATTGCGAATTTCACCAGATGGCATACGAAGTTGTGCAAATGCACCTTCTTTTGCAACGAGTTGAACTGATGCACCTGCAGAACGAGCAATTTTTGCTCCTCCACCTGGACGAAGTTCAATTGCGTGTACGACTGTACCTACTGGAATATTACGAAGGGGCAAGTTATTGCCTGGCTTGATATCTGCCTTTGGACCATTCTCAACAGTTGCACCTTGCTCTAATTTATTTGGAGCGATGATGTAGCGCTTCTCTCCATCTGCATAGTGAAGAAGTGCAATACGTGCTGTGCGGTTTGGGTCGTACTCAATGTGAGCGACCTTTGCTGGCACACCATCTTTATCGTTACGAATGAAATCAATGAGGCGATAGGCGCGCTTGTGTCCGCCGCCTTGGTGGCGAACAGTGATGCGACCTGATGCGTTACGTCCACCCTTTGAGTGGATTGGACGTACGAGAGACTTCTCGGGAGTTGTGCGTGTGAGTTCCGCAAAATCTGGAACGCTCGCGCCGCGCTGACCGGGGGTCGTTGGCTTTAATTTACGAAGGGCCATGGTTTCCTTTTCCTGTAGTCCCGGTTTCCGTTAGGAAACTGGGCCTCCAAAGATGTCGATACGGTCGCCGGGCGCTACTTGCACGATTGCACGCTTGGTGTCTTTGCGCTTTCCATCACCAAAACGAGTGCGCTTGTTCTTACCCTGACGGTTCATGGTGTTGACGCTAATAACCTTGACTCCGAAAACCGTTTCAACGGCGATCTTGATCTGGGTCTTATTGGCATCTGGAGCAACCAAGAATGTGTATTTGTTTTCATCGAGCAACGAGTAGGACTTTTCAGACACTACTGGAGCCAACAAAATATCGCGGTGGGTCATGCTGACACCTCTACTTCTTCTACTTCACTCTCGCGAGCAACGACGGTAACGCCCTTACCCTTTGAAGGACCTGCAAGGAAATCTTTGATAGCTGACTCAGAGAAAACCATGTCATCGCTCTTGAGGATGTCATAGGCGTTCAACTGATCTGGCACGAGCAGGTGAAGATCATCAGCATTACGAAGTGAACGCCATGCTGCATCCTCTGTACGTGAGACAACAACAAGAAGATTCTTGCGATCGCTAAATTGACGAACTGCAGCAAGAGCCGCCTTCGTTGAAGGAGCGGCAGTTACTGAATCCAAAACGTGAATACGATCATTACGTTGACGATCAGAAAGAACTCCACGAAGAGCAGCGGCAATCATTTTCTTAGGAGTGCGCTGTTCGTAGTTACGTGGGCGAACCGCATGAGCAGTTCCTCCACCTTTCTGGTTAGGTGAACGGCTTGAACCCTGACGGGCGCGGCCTGTTCCCTTCTGCTTGAAAGGCTTCTTTCCTCCACCGCTAACTTCTCCGCGGTTCTTGGACTTTTGTGTTCCCTGACGAGCCGCTGCAAGTTGCGCTGTGACAACTTGGTGGATCAAAGGAATGTTGGTTTGAGCGTCAAAGATTTCAGAAGGCAAATCTACGCTGCCAACTTTCTTTCCTTCGGCGTTCTTAATATCAACAGTAAGCGCCATGGTTATGCACCAACCTTTACGGTGTCAGAGATAACTTCAAAGATTGCCTTCTTTGCAGCTGAACGAATGAAAACTAACTGACCATCTGGACCAGGAATTGATCCCTTGATGAGCAATAAGCCCTTCTCGATATCAACTGAGTGAACCAAAAGATTCTGTGTAGTAACGCGCTCGTTACCCATGCGACCAGCCATACGCATTCCACTGAATACGCGACCTGGAGTGGAACAAGCTCCGATGGAGCCAGGCATGCGGTGCTTACGATCTACGCCGTGGGATGAGCTAAGTCCGCCGAAGCCGTGACGCTTCATAACACCAGCAGTTCCCTTACCTGTGCTTGTTCCTGTTGCATCAACGATTTCGCCTGCTTCGAAAACATCCGCATTGATCTCTTGACCGACTGTGTATGCGCCGGCATTAGATGTGCGAAGTTCAACGACGCTGCGACGTGGCGTGATGCCAGCCTTTGCATAGTGACCAGCAAGTGGCTTAGAAATTTTGCGAGGGTCAATCGCACCGAATGCGATTTGGACCGCTGCGTAGCCGTCAACTTCAGGCGTGCGAACCTGCGTTACAACGCAAGGACCCGCTTCTACGACAGTGACTGGCACCATCTTGTTGTTGGCATCAAATACCTGTGTCATACCAAGCTTCTTGCCCAAGATTCCCTTGATGGCAGAGCCCTGCGATTGTGTGGTTACTGAACCGGGATTTGTCATAGTCTCTCTCCGATCCCTTAGAGCTTAATTTCAATGTCGACGCCGGCTGGGAGATCCAGACGCATCAAGGAATCAACTGTCTTAGGAGTTGGGTCGATGATGTCGATGAGGCGCTTATGTGTGCGCATCTCGAAGTGTTCGCGGCTGTCCTTATATTTGTGAGGAGAGCGGATCACGCAGTACGTGTTCTTCTCAGTAGGTAGCGGCACCGGGCCAGCAACAGTTGCACCAGTGCGCTCGACAGTCTCTACGATTTTCTTCGCAGAACTATCAATCACCTCATGGTCATATGCCTTGAGCCGAATGCGGATCTTCTGTCCCGCCATTGTGATCTCCTCTTCCCTTATTACAACTTATTAAAACTTATTAAAACCTTCATAAAACTTTTTTGATTAAACCCGGTGGTTTTTATGCCACCGGGTTCAACCCGAGCGAATTACTTACTTCTTGATCTTTACAACACGACCTGCACCAACGGTGCGACCACCTTCGCGGATTGCGAAGCGAAGGCCATCTTCCATAGCGATTGGTTGAATAAGCGCTACGGCTAGTTCAATGTTGTCGCCAGGCATAACCATTTCAGTTCCTTCTGGAAGCGTTACGACGCCAGTGACGTCAGTAGTGCGGAAGTAGAACTGTGGGCGGTAGTTGTTGAAGAACGGAGTGTGACGACCGCCTTCATCCTTTGAAAGGATGTAAACAGATGCATCGAACTCTGTGTGAGGTGTGATGGAGCCTGGCTTGCAGACAACCTGTCCACGCTCTACGTCTTCACGCTTTAGTCCACGAAGAAGGAGTCCGACGTTTTCGCCAGCTTGACCTTCATCGAGCAACTTGCGGAACATTTCCACGCCAGTGACTGTTGTC
>CAIYBL010000153.1 GCA_903924485.1 uncultured Actinomycetes bacterium | reverse complement strand
TCATCATTTTCAAATTTAGAAGGTACCTGGATCGTTAACGATCATCCCGAAGGAGCAGAAGATATGGAACAAGCAATTATTAGTGGAATCGCCCACGATAAGAGTGAAGCAAAGATCACCATCGTTGGCGTGCCCGATCGCACTGGTGTGGCCGCTCGCATCTTCCAGGCAATCGCTGATGCCGACATCAACATCGACATGATCGTGCAGAATGTTTCCGCCGCCGCTACAGGCCTCACCGATATTTCCTTCACGCTTCCAAAGAGTGAGGGCCCAAACGCCACCGCAATCTTGCAGCGCATTCAAGGTGAAGTTGGGTATGCCTCCATTCAATACGATGATCAAATCGGCAAACTTTCACTTGTGGGCGCGGGTATGCGATCGCACCCTGGAGTCACAGCAACATTTTTCGCAGCGATGTCAGAAGCTGGAGTCAACATCGAAATGATTGCAACATCTGAAATTCGCATTTCTATCGTGTGCCGAGCTGCTGATCTAGAGCGCGGGGTTAAAGCTGCACATACAGCTTTTGAATTAGATGCAGACCAAGTGGAAGCAGTTGTTTACGGCGGTTCTGGCCGATGACTCAGAAGCCATCCCTTGCAGTCGTTGGCGCAACCGGCGCAGTCGGCACGGTCATGCTGGACATTCTTTCCACGCGTACTGACGTCTGGGGAGAAATCCGACTGATTGCTTCAGCTCGCAGCGCTGGAAAGAAGTTGATGTGCCGCGGTGTCGAACTCACTGTTGTAGCGCTCACTCCCGAGGCTTTCGATGGCATTGATGTAGCAATGTTTGATGTTCCAGATGAGATTTCAGCCGAGTGGGCTCCTATCGCTGCTGCACGCGGAGCAGTTGTCGTCGATAACTCTGGCGCATTTCGCATGGATGTAGATGTTCCACTCGTTGTGCCTGAAGTGAATCCACAAGATGCTAAGAATCGTCCGCGTGGAATTATTTCTAACCCAAACTGCACAACTTTGTCGATGATCGTGGCTATGGGCGCACTTCACCGCGAATATGTTTTAGAGGAACTTGTCGTCTCTTCCTACCAAGCAGCATCCGGTGCTGGTCAGGCTGGCATCGACACATTACGTGCGCAGATCGCCGCGGTTGCGGGCACTGATGCCGGAACCAACACAGGGGATGTCCGAGCCACGATTTCAGACCTCGGACCTTTCCCTGCGCCCCTTGCACTCAATGTTGTTCCGTGGGCAGGTTCATTGAAAGAGGATGGCTACTCATCGGAGGAGCTCAAGGTACGTAATGAGTCACGCAAAATTCTAGGACTGCCAAATCTTAAGGTGGCAGCCACATGCGTTCGCGTTCCAGTTATTACAACTCATTCACTTACAGTGCATGCTGTTTTTGCCAAAGAGCCATCTCGCAAAGCTGCACAGGATATTTTGCAGATCGCCGCGGGAGTGAAGTTAGTTGATGATCCAGAAAACCATAAGTTCCCAACACCTGCCGATGTTGTAGGTACGGATCCAACGTGGGTTGGGCGGGTTCGAAAGAGCATTGATAATCCGATGGCTTTAGACCTATTTGTCTGTGGAGATAACCTGCGCAAGGGCGCCGCTCTTAATACAGCTCAAATTGCTGAACTGTTGGCGGTTGAATTCACGAAGTAAGTGTCACCAAAGAAACCTCAGGTGGACTTGCAACACGGATTCGGGCGAATGGGCTTGTTCCCATCCCTGCAGAAACGTGTAGCCACGGTTCATGACCAAAGCGAGTAAGACCACGTGCACGCCAATTCGGTAGATCACAATTTGTCGTGAGCGCTTTACTGCCGCCGATCCAGGGAAGTCGAACCTGTCCGCCGTGGGTGTGTCCAGCAAATATCGCATCCAATCCATCTGCACGCATTGCATCAAGCAATCGTAAGTACGGTGCATGTGTAACACCGATTGCGATATCAGCATTGGATGCAGGTGGGCCAGCTACAAGTGAGTAATCATCTTTATCAAGATGGGCATCATCGGTACCGCGAGATTCAATTACTGTGTCATTGATTTTCACAGTAGCTCGAGAAAAGTTGAGGTTATTCCAACCTCTAGATGAAAGCCCGTCAGCTAACTCGTGCCAAGGAAGTGGATCCCCGTGTGTTCGCTTTCCGGTATCTGGCGTGAGATAAGACAGAGGGTTCTTAACGCGCGGTGCGTAATAATCATTGGACCCAAAAACGAAGAGGCCAGGCAGATCCAACAAGGCATCTAGGGCATCGAGTGCAACAGGCACGGCATCGATGTGTCCGAGGAAGTCTCCTGTACTAATGACAAGGTCAGGCTTGAGGTCGATAAAGCTTTTGATATCGGCAATTTCTCGCGTCCGCGCAGGAGTCAGATGTAGGTCCGAAAAATGCAGAATCCGAATAGGGGCATGGCCTGCAGGCAGAATGGGAATCTGCGCCTGCCTTAGGACGAATGCCATTGTTACTCCTCCTACCTAGTCATGAGAAGATACCCCTATGGCACTTAAAGAACGACTCAG
>CAIYBL010000152.1 GCA_903924485.1 uncultured Actinomycetes bacterium | reverse complement strand
TGCAGCTGGAAATAACTTTGAGCTCGCAATTGCCGTGAGTATTGGCGTTTGGGGAATCACGTCGGGTCAAGCAATGGTGGGCGTAATTGGACCGCTTATTGAAGTACCGGCTCTATTGGCACTTGTCTACATTTCACTCTGGCTACGAAAGAGGTTTGTATCATGAGCAAGAAACCAAGTGTCCTATTTGTATGCGTTCACAATGCTGGCCGTTCACAAATGGCAGCAGGCTTCATGCGCGAACTCTCAAACGGGAAGGTAGAAGTTCTCTCTGCTGGATCCGCCCCTAAGGATTCAATCAATCCTGTTGCTGTTGAAGCAATGCGAGAGATTGGCATAGATATTTCATCACACATTCCAAAGATTCTGACCCCTGAAGCTGTACAAGAATCAGATGCAGTTGTGACGATGGGTTGTGGAGATGCCTGCCCGTTCTACCCAGGCAAGAGGTATGAAGATTGGGTTCTTGACGATCCCGCAGGTCAAGGAATTGAATCGGTGAGAGTCATTCGCGATGACATTAAGGCACGCGTAGAGAAGTTGCTAAGCGAACTGCTCGCTAGCTAAGGGGAGACTAGAACGCTTGCTTTTTGCAACGCCTCGACGACTTTGTCGTGGGGAAGTGCGTAACTCGTATGTCCATTACGACCAGTGCAATCTTGGTTAACGACTAGTGCGTTTATAACTGCTTCTTCAACAGCTTGAACGGTTGCGGTATAAAACGCATCCATATTTCCCCAAGGAATCGACGTAAAGTGATCGTAATCATCGCGGGTCGGTTCACCGACCGGGAACTTACTAATGAGCGCCCCTTGATTGGCGGTAGAGAAAGCAAGGAAGATATCGCCAGAGAAATGGCTTCCCGTAGTTCCAGTACGTGCAAGGCCCAGTGGAACTCGGCGTGCAAGAGCTTTGCATTGCGCGGGAAGCAGCGGTGCATTTGTTGCAATGATCACGATGATCGAACCCGCACCTCCAGAGAATTTCCCTCCTGCAAGATCTTCTGCGAACCAATCGGATTCGCCTAATGGATTTGGGGTGCCCGTATTTCTTATGGGTACTCCCGCAATAGTGAGTTCATCTCGGGATCCAAAATTAGCCTGTACAAAGGCGCCGACGACATAATCATCAGGACCGTATTTCACTTGTCGAGATGAAGTGCCGGAGCCACCCTTAAATTCATAGCAATTCATTCCGGCGCCACCACCAACAGAACCTTCGGTAATTGCCCCTCCATGCGCGGAGTTGATCGCCTCCTTTGCATGCACTGGTTGAATGTGTGGTCCATTAATGTCGTTGAGGTATCCATCCCAGGTTTCGGCAACAACGGGAAGTAACCATTGCGCTGCAAGACTCGGCATATATTCATTAATCCAGTCGATAACTCCGCGATGTATCGGACCAACTGCATGCGTGTTTGTGATCATGATGGGCGTTGCAATCGCGCCAACTTCCTCAAGCCAAATTGATCCCGTCATTTCGCCATTGCCGTTCAGGGAGTAGGTTCCTGCCGCGCATGCAACGCCGACCCCACTCTTGCTTCGAGGCAATATGGCCGTTACTCCAGTGCGAACATTTGCGCCTTCGTGAAGCGTCACATATCCAACTTCGACTCCAGGGATATCAGTTATAGCGTTATTTTTGCCAGGAGTTCCGCCGAAGGGGATTCCTAAATCTCTTGCGCGAGGTGACGAACTTTTAGGAGAAATTTGATTGATCCTTCCTCGTGTTTGGCACATATGTCGTTGACTTCGTACTACATCGCGAGTTTAGTACGGAGATACACCTAGAGAGGCGGAAGCATGGCTTCATACGAGCAGAAACTTTCACGAGAGTTGTCACTTCGACAGAATATTTTCATCACTCTATCCTCGGTTACTCCGGCTTCAAGCGTCTTCATAATTTTGCCTTCAATTTTGCTCGGGCTAGGTGGCGCATCGGTCGCGGCGATGGCTCTTGCTGGAGTTGGAGCGCTTTTTGTCGGCATGTGTTACGCCGAGTTGTCTTCTCGATATCCGATTGCCGGCGGGGAATACACCTGGACGGGTCGCATTCTTAGTAAACCCTTGGGCTTTGCAGTAATGCTTCTTACTTTGCTGTCAGGAATTCTGATTGTCGCTGTCATCGCACTTGGAACGGGCGAGTACCTTGGCGTGGCAATTTCGAGTTTGTCGGGCAAATGGGTGGGGCTGGTTGTGATCGCACTGACAACAGTTATTGCTGCATTGCGAATTAAGACCAACGCATGGGTCACGGGAATTTTT
>CAIYBL010000151.1 GCA_903924485.1 uncultured Actinomycetes bacterium | reverse complement strand
TGCTTTTGAACATCGCGGAAGTACTCCGCCATTGTTAGCGCTGAAAGTGCAACACGAAGACGGGTCCCAGGTGGCTCATCCATTTGGCCGAACACTAAGGCGGTCTTATTGATAACGCCGGTCTCGGTCATTTCCAAGAAAAGGTCGTTACCTTCACGAGTACGCTCACCAACACCAGCAAATACAGAAACACCACCGAAGTTTTCAGCTACGCGGTAGATCATCTCTTGAATAAGAACAGTCTTACCGACACCGGCACCGCCGAAGAGTCCGATCTTTCCACCCTTTACATACGGAGTGAGAAGGTCGATAACTTTGATACCTGTTTCAAACATCTCGGTCTTGGACTCAAGTTGATCGAATGCAGGTGCATTACGGTGGATTGGCCAGCGCTCTTTAATATCAAGTGATGACGTTGGAACATCGAGTGACTCTCCAAGGGTGTTGAACACATGTCCCTTAGTGACGTCGCCAACTGGCACAGAGATTGCCGAGCCAGTGTCGCTAACGATGGCGCCACGGACCATGCCGTCGGTTGGCTGCATCGAGATAGCGCGCACGAGGTTATCACCAATGTGCTGGGCTACTTCCATGGTCAGGGTACGAGTCGTACCGCTCATGCTCACTTCAACGTGTAACGCGTTGAAGATCGATGGCATTGCATCGGCTGGGAATTCAATATCCACCACCGGCCCGATTACTCGAGCAACGCGACCTTTACCTGTTGTCTCTGTCGACATCATTCACTCCCTGCACTGGCTGAGGCGAGCGCGTCTGCGCCGCCGACGATTTCACTGATCTCTTGTGTAATTTCGGCTTGACGGGCCGCATTCGCAAGTCGGGTAAGCGACTTGATTAAATCATCAGCATTGTCAGTTGCTGACTTCATAGCGCGACGGCGTGCAGCATGCTCGGAAGCAGCTGATTGCAACATCGCGTTGAAGACTCGGGCTTCGATATATCGAGGAAGTAGTGCGTTGAGAACTGTTCCTGCATCTGGTTCGAACTCATACATAGGTAGGAGTCCTGTTGGTATTGGCTCCGAGCTCTCGACAACTTCCAACGGAAGCATCCTCTTTGCCATTGCATTTTGCGTCAACATCGATTTGAACTCAGTAAAGATGATGTGAATCTCATCCACGCCATGATCTTCGCTATGAGCATCTGCAAGGAAGGCCTTGATAAGTGCATCAGCCACTTCTTTTGCATTTTCATATGTTGGGCTATCTGAAAATCCTGTCCATGATCCAGCAATTGGGCGGTTGCGAAAGCGGTAATAACTAAGCGCTTTGCGTCCGACAAGGTATGAAGATGTTTCCAAGCCACGCTCTTTAAGAAGTGCAGCTAACTGCTCGCCTTCCTTTACTGCGTTGTTGGAGTAAGCACCAGCCATACCGCGATCTGCCGAAATAATCAGAACTGCTGCACGCTTTGGGTTCTCCGATGGAGTGGTCAAAGGGTGATTGGTTGATGAATACGTTGCTACGGCGCTTACCGCACGGGTCAACTCATTTGCGTACGGAGTTGACGCAGTGACTCGTTGCTGCGCCTTGACGATACGTGAGGCGGAAATTAATTCCATAGCCTTCGTAATCTTCTTGGTCGCTTTAACCGAGCGCATTCGTCGGCGATAGACGCGTAGTTGGGCACCCATTTTTTACTTCTTCACCGCCGGAGGGACATGCTTTGTAATCTGCTCATTGCCTTCGCTATCGAGAGCTTCAGCTGGAGCTTCATTGAGTGCCTTTGCAGCGCTCGTAACAAAGCGTGTCTTGAATGCAGTAACTGCTTCAACCATAGATGCAACCGTGTCATCTTTGAGTTCTTTAGTCTCAGAGATAACGTCAAAGATTGCTTTACGTTCGCGACCAATGAACTCAATGAGCTCGGTTTCAAATCGACGAATATCTGCAACAGGAACATCATCGAGTTGCCCCGAAGTACCTGCCCAGATTGAAACGATCTGACTCTCAAGTGAATAAGGTGAATACTGACCCTGCTTCAAGAGTTCAACCATGCGAGCACCACGCTCGAGCTGTGCTTTTGATGCAGCGTCAAGGTCGGAACCGAAAGCAGCAAAAGCTTCAAGCTCGCGGAACTGAGCTAAGTCAAGACGCAAACGGCCTGCGATCTTCTTCATGGCCTTTGTCTGAGCAGATCCACCAACGCGCGATACCGAAACACCGACGTTGATAGCTGGACGAACGCCTGCGTTGAAGAGGTCGGTCTCCAAGAAGCACTGACCATCAGTAATAGAAATTACGTTGGTAGGAATAAATGCAGAAACGTCATTTCCCTTTGTTTCAATGATTGGCAATCCAGTCATTGATCCGCCACCGAGTTCATCGGAAAGCTTTGCGCAACGCTCGAGAAGGCGGGAGTGTAAGTAGAAGACGTCTCCAGGGTATGCCTCGCGGCCTGGTGGACGACGAAGCAATAGTGAGACCGAACGATAAGCCTCTGCTTGCTTGGAAAGATCATCAAAGACGATCAGTACATGCTCGCCGTTATACATCCAGTGCTGTCCAATAGATGAACCTGTGTAAGGGGCAAGGTACTTAAAGCCTGCTGGATCTGATGCAGGAGAAGCAACGATTGTTGTGTATTCCATTGCGCCGGCTTCTTCAAGAGATGCCTTAACAGATGCGATTGTTGAACCCTTTTGACCAATAGCAACGTAGATACATTTCACTTGCTTCTTTGGATCGCCAGACTTCCAGTTTTCAAGCTGGTTAATAATTGTGTCGACAGCAACTGCAGTCTTACCGGTCTGACGATCACCAATGATGAGCTGGCGTTGTCCGCGGCCGATAGCAGTCATTGCATCGATGGCCTTGATACCTGTCGCAAGTGGTTCCTTAACAGGTTGGCGCTGAACTACTGATGGTGCCTGCAATTCAAGTGCGCGACGTGCGTCGGCCTTAATTTCGCCTTTGCCATCAATCGGACGTCCAAGTGGATCGACAACGCGACCTAGG
Source organism: uncultured Actinomycetes bacterium (assembly GCA_903924485.1). Classification (GTDB taxonomy): domain Bacteria; phylum Actinomycetota; class Actinomycetes; order Nanopelagicales; family Nanopelagicaceae; genus QYPT01. Next base: position 3,097 of record CAIYBL010000151.1, on the reverse strand, counting down.
AATGCGTCTCCTACTGGTACCGAAAGAATTTCGCCTGTGCGACGAACAGATGTACCTTCTTCAATTCCTGCGTAATCGCCCAAGATAACAACGCCGATTTCACGGACGTCGAGGTTAAGAGCAAGACCAAGTGTGCCGTTCTCGAACTGCAGCAACTCGTTAGCCATAGTGGAGGGCAAACCTTCAACGCGTGCAATACCGTCACCTGCTTGCGTGACTGTACCCACCTCATCTCGTGCTGCGACACCTGGATCGTACGACTTTACGAAGTTCGCAAGGGCATCGCGAATTTCTTCTGGTCGGATCTGTAGCTCGGCCATCTTTATCTCCCTTAGTTATCTCTTAATTAATTCTGCTGGCCAACGAGTGATCGTCCGGCCCCTGCTAAACGATGGCTGATTGATCCATCGACGACTTCATCGGCAAACTTGACTGATGCTCCACCAATGACTGATGGATCGATTTCGATATTGACACGTACTGGTTGCCCAACCTGTTTGGTGAGGGCAGCTACCAAGCGATCGCGCTGAGAGCTAGATATCTCGGAGACAACGCGAACATGAGCGATAACCCGATCCCTGCGTGCGGCAAGGGCAAAGAAGTAATCTGCAAAAGCAGATTCAATGCTGCGCCCGCGCAAGTTATTGACTAGGTGCGTCACTAACTTAGTCGTGGAGGATGAACCATCCTTACCCAGGAGCTGTGCAACAAGTGCGCTCTTTGCTTCCATTGCTCCAGCGGTAATCAGTGCCTTCCGCAGGTCAAAAGATTCGCCGATAGCTAATGAAGTAGTAAAGAATTCCTCTTCAACGCGATCAAGTTCATTTGCGATATTTGCTGCTGACGCTTCGGCTTCAATAGCAAGCTGCTCAATCACCAAAACTAAGTCACCCGAAGATGACCAACGAAGTGATGAAATATTTGTTACAACCCCAAGGGATGCTGCCCCCAGTGTCTTACCGAAGAGATCAGATACCAACGTGGCCTTTGCCGATTCAGTACGTGAAGGATCAGTCAGCGCTCTGCGCAAGGAAATATTCCCGGCAAGTACATCTCCCGCAAAGAAAAGCTCAGAGCAGAGCGCAGAAGCGGCTTGGGATGTTGCACCCTTAACCGCTGCGTCCAAAGTGGCGCGGGCAACCTGTAAGGATTGCCGGCTACTGCCACCAAAATGCGCTCTCATCTGACTCTTCTCCTAATTATCTCTTGCGATTACTTTGATTTTTCGAGATCGTCTAGAAAACGATCCACGACTCGTGATTGTCTGGCCTGGTCATCAAGTGCTTCTCCAACAATCTTGGAAGCCAATTCAATAGCGATCGTTCCAACTTCATTTCGAAGTGAAGTGATTGCTTGTTGACGTTCGGCTTCAATCGAGGCATGGGCTGATGCAGTAATGCGGGCAGCTTCTTCTTGAGCCTTGGCACGAAGTTCTTCAATGATCGCGACCCCCTGTGTACGAGCTTCCTCGCGCATTGTCTGGGATTCTTCACGAGCCTTAGAGAGTTGTTCGTTGTACTGAGCTAGCGCGCGCTGAGCTTCCAGTTGCGCTTTCTCGGCACGTTCAATGCCACCTTGGATTGCTTCTGTTCGGGCAGTGAATGCTTTTTCAAACATTGGCACTACCTTGGAACGCAAGACAAGGAAGAGAAGCGTGAACGCGACCGCGCCCACGATTAATTCTGCGGTATGCGGAATCAGCGGGTTAGCGCTCTCCGCTGCCAGATTAACCACCTTAAATACGTGCATCACTGTCCTCTTTCTAGAGTCTCTAAGAAGTTAAATGAATTAGAGAACGAATGCGAGAACGAGGCCGAAGAGAGCAAGAGCTTCAGCAAGTGCGAATCCGAGGAACGCGATTGGCTGAAGAACGCTACGAGCTTCTGGCTGACGTGCAACGCCGCTGATGTAAGCAGCGAAGATCATTCCGGTAGCAATCGCAGGTCCGATTGCTGAGAGGCCATAACCGACCAGGTTGAGCGTGCCTTTCATAGTTCTTACCTTTCCAGTTGTTTAGTGCTCGTCGGCAAGGGCGCCGGCGATATAAAGAGCTGTCAGCAGGGTAAAGATGTACGCCTGCAAACATTGGACCATAAATTCAAAGAAGGTCAGCCCGATGCCGAATGCAAAGGCAAATGGACTGATCAACTTCAAACCGATGACCCCCTTGAGTAGATGATCTCCACCCAAGATGAAAACGAGAAGGAGCAAGTGCCCCGCGAACATGTTGGCAAAAAGACGAAGTGAAAGTGTCAGCGGGCGCACGATAAAGAATGTGGCAAGTTCTAGAGGAGTGAGCAAAATGTAAGCAGCCTTGGGAACACCAGGCATGAACATGATGTCCTTCATGTACTTGCGGATACCTTGCTTGCGGATACCGATGTAGTGAAAAGTAATAAAGGTGAATATGGCTAATACATACGGGAAGCTCACATGCGACATTGCAGGAAATTGCAACAACGGGATAATTCCGAAAATATTATTAGTTAAAATAAAAGTAAAGAGCGTGAACAAATACGGCACAAAACGCATGAAATCATGGCCGATGTTGTCGCGAGCAAGGTCGTTTCGAACGAAGCCATAAATGCTTTCTCCCGCGAATTGCAATTTTGAGGGAACGATTGCCGCTTTGCGAGATGCCAGAATAAAAAAGACAGAAATTAAAATTACGGAAAGAAAAACCAAAAGGATCGGCTTTGTTGTGTATTCGTTGCCTGCAATAACCGGAGGGAGATTGAAGTCGTTCGTACTAGGCGGGACGAATCCTTCGCCAGTTCGCAACAAGTGCACTAAGGGCACGCGCTCACTCCTAATCGGTCAAAATTCGAGAGAAATTCTTGCAAGCTTTTTTTCTGCGCTTGCGGGGCAACCTTATTGCCTAGGGTTCTAACCTGTGAAATCCAACAGAAGTTACCTTGCTTACCTTGTCCAAACTGCGGATTTTGCAGATTGACTCTAATCCCGACCGAACCTCAACCAGACCAGGTAGATAGAGGCGCCCATCCCTAGGAGTAGGCCCGCCAAAAGGAAATAGTGGGTGTGAAGCCAATGATCGGCAGCCCAACCCACCCCTCCCCAAAAGAGGAGACCGGAGAGG
>CAIYBL010000150.1 GCA_903924485.1 uncultured Actinomycetes bacterium | reverse complement strand
ATTCCTCGTATGATAAAAACCCAGAATTGGATAGCCGCCTTGGCTGTAATTGTCGCAACGTCGATCTTGGGGCTATCTGCAGCTACGGCTGGTGTTACATCCTCACCTGCGCCGGTTTCCGCAGCGTGCAAAAAGACTTATACAGAGGTCGTTAACGCGGATAAGGTTTACATCGCATTGCAATATGGAGTCGTAGCGGCAGCCAAAGCTTATGTTGCTTCAAATTCCTTGACCAACAAACTTTTATATAACAACAGTTATGTGAAGGCCATCCAGGCGTCGAATGTTGAACTCAACCTTGCTATTAAAAGTGCAAACTGCTATTCGGCGAAGAATATCGCGGGTTACAAGGCGAATGTGAAAACGAATACGGCTCAGATTGCCAGTATTATTTCGGCTAACGTTAACGGACAATTAGTCGGGGATCCAAAGAAGATGACCACCTTCAAGCCTGTAGGTCTGCTTAAATAGACCATGACTAAAGCGATCCTTGCTCAATTCGAATCGGCAACAAAAGAGTTTTGCACCCTGGCCAAGGCGATCCCGTCAGAAAAGTTGCATGTTGCGGCAGTACAGGGGGAGTGGCCACCTGCATTTGCAATTCATCATCTAGCCGATCTTGATGCGCAGTTTGCAACTCGCTTTCTAAATATTCTTACGATGGAAAATCCAGGGATTGTCTCTTTCGATGAAGAGATAGCCCCAAAGGCGCTCGACTACGAACATCGCAACCCAGCAATTTCTCTCGCTGCGATCGAAGCTTCTTGCGCATTTCTTGTGGACCTATTGGAGCAGGTGAGCCCAGAGGCATGGAATCGCACCGCGGTTCATCCAGCGAAGGGGAAACTGACCATGAGCGAACTACTAGCGGTGACGACAGACCACCGCTTGGGACATCTGGATCAGATCAGGCAATAAGCGTCGAACCAATGAGAAAGTATTCCCGTAGCGGTTTTAGCAGCCTGACTCTTTTCTTTGCAGCCATAGGACTCGTTGGTTGGATCGTTTATCTCGGCATTTCACTTCCAAGCACGTACCGTGCCAATCATTGGAATATTGCGTGGATCGGCTTCGATATTGCGATGGTCGGCAACTTTCTCCTCACTAGTTGGGCGCTTTGGAAAAGGCGTCAGATCGCCATTCCGGCCGCCATGGTTACAGCAACCTTTTTAATTATTGACTCCTGGTTTGATGTTGTCATGTCTAACTCCGGGGCAGACTTGGAATTGTCTGTTATTTTGGCCGTGATTAGTACCTTTGCAGCGATGCAACTTTTTCGATTTAGTAGACGTGCCATGCGACAGTCGATCCGAAATGCCTATCGGCAAGCCGGCATAGAACTAACTAGTAACGCCTTATGGCGAACGCCGCTGATGATCTTTGATGGGAAGATAACGATAGAGATCAAAGAAGATATCTAATTAATTCTTATGCAGGCCTTTAGCTTTCTCGTACCTTTCAAAACTCCAAAGATCCAAATGATCGAGAGCGAGCGGTATAAATCCACGTGACTCGAGAGCATCGACCAATTGCGTCCGATGCTCTGCAGCATGGTAGATAGCCTCGTCAACGCCCGTAATAGGAATTGACTTTGCTCTTTTTTGGCTTTGGCTTCTTTGTAACTTGCACCTTTGGCTTTGGCGTAGACCTATGAGTGATTGTAGGAGTCGGCGAGGGGGAGGCACTTGGCTTCGCGCTCTCCTTAGCTATTTCTGCGGCGTTGAGCTCAATTCCTGCGGGTGAGATTACATACCAAACTCCGCCAATTCCTTGACCGTTTACATCTCCAACTTTTTGATCTCCGGCAAAGGTGTAAATAGGTCGACCATTAATCAAAATCTGGTTGGAAGT
>CAIYBL010000149.1 GCA_903924485.1 uncultured Actinomycetes bacterium | reverse complement strand
TGGCTCAGTGGTAGAGCATCACCTTGCCAAGGTGAGGGTCGCGGGTTCGAATCCCGTCATCCGCTCGGAAGCTCACATTGGGCTACCCCGGTGGAGTGGCCGAGAGGCGAGGCAAGGGACTGCAAATCCCTGTACACGGGTTCAAATCCCGTCTCCACCTCTGGAAATATCCGTGGTTTTACACAACGGTCGATTGGCGCAGTTGGCTAGCGCGCTTCCTTGACATGGAAGAGGTCACAGGTTCAAGTCCTGTATCGACCACCACAAAAGAACTCCTATTCCTATAGGGGTTCTTACTTTTCTAGAATCATTCGTGCCCTGTACGTGCCCACAAATCTCTTAGTTGGTCCAGTAGCTACGGATCGGAATCGAACCGAAAACATGTGGAATTTATTTTGGAAGCACGATTCAAAATTTGTTTACGTGCAAATTCATACCTTGCCATTGAAGTGTTAGGTTGCAGTACTAGCTATTTCCCTTAACTTATGAGGAGATCTGAGTTGAAAACGCTGATCGTCGGAGCAGGGCTATCCGGTCTCATGGTAGCTGTTGAACGCCAGAAAGCTGGCGATGAGGTCCTGGTTCTAGAAGCGCGCGATCGAGTGGGCGGTCGTCTGTGGACGTTACATGATCATTTCGAAGGTGATATGTATGGTGAGCTTGGCGCGGAGACGATGTATTCCGGTCACAGCACGGTAATAGATTTGGCAAAGAGTCTTGGCTTGGATTTCGTATCTTGTGGATATTTTGACCCCACTGCACCATTGATGCTTTTTGATGGGTTGCTATTAAATGAAGCACAACGCAGAGAGATCACGGGCTGGCTACTAAATGCCTACGAAATTACTCCGCCTTCGCCTGCCGAAAATCTAGCGGCCTGGACTGCGCGGCTCAATGCCCCACAACCTGTAGTCGACCTACTCACTTCCTATACGCAATACACTCCAGTTGCTTCCCTCCGTAATTGCGACGCAGCAGAGTTCGCCCTTCAACTCAAGAAACAAGGTGCTGACTCGTATCGCATTGTTGGTGGCAATGATCTGCTAGCCAAACGCCTGGCTGAAAAAGTTGATGTGAAACTAAACGAAGTAGTAACCAGAGTTGATTGGTCTGGCGACCTAGTGGAAGTGCAATCGAGTTCCGGAATCCACCAAGCAGATCGCGTTGTGGTCACGGTACCGGGTCCACTCGTGAGTCAACTTGGATTCTGGCCGGCCCTTACTCAAAGCAAATTTGCAGCGCTTGCGGAACTCTCCTATGGAACTGCCACGAAAGTTATTGTTCAGTACGAACAACGGAACGAGATTTCAAAAGCCATTGGCGACGGCTGTTTTACAAATACTGTCCCACCATGGATAGTCGATCAATCTAGCCATCAAGATGGTGATTACGTCCTAACATCATCACTGCCCGGAGGCGATAAAGAGCCTCAAGTTATTGGAAGCGCCTTTATCGATGAATGGGATGACACGGTAAGCCACCTACTTGGCGAAAAAGTCACACATGTGAAGTATGCATCGCATAGCTGGACAACAGATCCATTTTCGCAAGCAATTGTTCGAGCCCCCCTGGGCGATCAACGTGACCGAATTCTACCTATTATTGCGGCACCTCTAGGAAATAAAGTTTTTTTCGCAGGTGAGCATACCGATGATCGCGAAGGTCCAGGTGGTTTGGAAGGTGCGGCCAGATCTGCAGTACGCGTACTAAGTGAGCTCGCGAATCTTTAGGTGTGATAAGATCGGCAAGTTTTGCCACATGTAATACGGTTACGGCAATTGGTCTAACCTCGCCTGCGCAGCAGCCTTGTCTGAAGCTGAGGCACAACCCGTGCTGTCGTGGGTTATGAAGTGGAACTGAGTGATCGCCGCCATTTTGGCCCCAATACGATTTGCATCGCTAGGATCATGTTGGAATTTAGCGTAAGAGGTCAGAGCTTCATCGACCACTTTTTTATATTTTGTTTGGAATTTAGTGCAGTCAAGCATTCCAATTACAGGCGAATTGGAAGTCGTACTAGCTGAAGATTCAGGAATACCTGAGGTGGTGCAAGCAGATGTACTTAACACGGCTGCCACCGCAACAACGATTCTTGCATTACGCCGCATGTTTTGGATCATCGAGTTTTCGGACACACAGTGCATGTGACATCCTCTCACCGGATTCATGTTGGTATTCGG
>CAIYBL010000148.1 GCA_903924485.1 uncultured Actinomycetes bacterium | reverse complement strand
GTCCTCGAAGGTGGCGAGCCTACGGTTATCGCCAACTCTGAAGGTGCACGCACGACCCCCTCGATCGTGGCCTTTGCCAAAAACGGCGAAGTCCTTGTTGGCGAGGTGGCCAAGCGCCAGTCCGTCACAAACGTCGAGCGCACTATTCGCTCGGTCAAGCGACATATGGGAACTTCATGGAACGTCGATATCGATGGCAAGAAGTACACCCCACCAGAAATTAGCGCGCGCGTTCTGCAGAAGTTAAAGCGTGACGCCGAGGCATACCTTGGCGAAACTGTTACGGATGCGGTTATTACCGTGCCCGCTTACTTCAACGACGCACAGCGTCAAGCGACAAAAGAAGCTGGCGAAATTGCCGGACTCAATGTCCTTCGTATTATCAACGAGCCAACAGCGGCAGCGCTCGCATACGGTCTTGATAAGGCTGACAAAGAGCAAACAATTCTTGTTTTCGACTTAGGTGGCGGAACGTTCGACGTTTCACTTCTTGAAATCGGCGACGGTGTTGTTGAAGTTAAAGCGACCAATGGTGATAACCACCTCGGTGGAGATGACTGGGATCAGTTGCTTGTTGATTTCCTTGTTAAGACATTTGGTTCCAAAAATGGAATTGATCTAACAAAAGACAAGATGGCGATGCAACGTATTCGTGAAGCTGCCGAGAAGGCAAAGATCGAACTCTCGTCATCACAGCAAGCATCAATTAACTTGCCATACATCACCGTTGACTCTGAAAAGAATCCACTCTTTATGGATGAAACAATTACTCGCGCGCAATTCCAGTCATTGACTGCCGATTTGCTCGAGCGTTGCAAGAAGCCATTCCAAGCTGTTCTTAAAGACGCTGGAATTCCTATTGCAAATATCGACAGCGTTGTACTTGTTGGCGGATCAACTCGTATGCCAGCAGTTGTAGATCTTGTTCGCTCACTTACTGGCGGCAAAGAACCAAATAAGGGTGTTAACCCTGATGAGGTTGTAGCCGTTGGTGCATCACTTCAAGCCGGCGTTCTTAAGGGTGAAGTGAAGGATGTTCTTCTACTAGATGTAACTCCTCTCTCTCTTGGCATCGAAACCAAGGGTGGCGTTATGACTAAGTTGATCGAGCGCAACACAACAATTCCTACAAAGCGCAGTGAGATCTTTACAACGGCTGATGACAATCAACCAGCTGTACAGATTCAGGCCTACCAAGGTGAACGTGAAATGGCTGCCTACAATAAGAAGTTAGGCATGTTTGAACTCACTGGTCTTCCACCTGCACCACGTGGCATTCCGCAGATTGAAGTTACATTCGACATCGACGCTAACGGCATAGTGCATGTATCAGCAAAAGATCTTGGTACGGGCAAAGTGCAGAGCATGACCATCACTGGCGGATCCGCTCTTTCGAAAGATGAGATCAACCGCATGATGGAGGACGCTGAATCCCACGCTGAAGAAGATCGTCAGCGCAAAGAAGAGGCAGAAATCCGTAACACGGGTGACTCGCTCATGTACCAAACAGAGAAGTTCCTTGCTGAAAATGGCGACAAACTTAACGAAGGCGAAACAGCTACAAAGAAGGCAGAGACCGAGGAAGCACTTGCTGAACTCAAAACTGCTCTCGGCGGCGCTAACTTCGAGATGATCAAGAGCGCAACAGAGAAGGTTTCAACTCTGAGCCAAGAACTTGGCGCAGCTCTTTACGCAGCAAACGCAGCGCAACCAACTGAGGGATCTTCAGGATCAGCTCATGAAGAAGGCGTTGAAGATGCAGAGATTGTTGAAGAAGCCTAAATGACTGATTCAACGGATACTGTTGAAGAAGTGCAAGAAGATGTGCAGAGTGGGGCGGCTACCGATCCGGTAGCCGTCCTCACCGCAGATCTTCAACGACTTCAGGCTGAGTTTGCTAATTACAAAAAGCGCGTTGACCGTGATCGTTCCCTTGCTCACGAGTTAGCAATCGGCGCAGTGTTGAATGAGCTTCTTCCGGTGCTCGATGATCTAGATCGTGCGCGCGAACATGGTGAGCTAACGGGTGGATTTAAAGCGGTCGCCGATCAACTCAGCAACATAACGAGCAAGATTGGTCTGCAAAGTTATGGCGAAGCAGGCGCGCCGTTTGATCCTCAAATTCATGAAGCGTTGATGCACTCAACATCAACAGATGTTACCGAACCCACCGCTACCACTATTTTGCAACCGGGCTATAAATACAAAGAGCGCATCTTGCGCCCTGCCCGAGTCGCAGTTACTGATCCAGAGTAAAAAGATATGGCAGCCAAGGATCTTTACGAGAAAGATTTCTACAAGATCCTTGGCGTGCAAAAAAATGCGACTAGTGATGAGATAAAGAAAAAGTACAGATCTTTAGCTCGCGAATTGCACCCTGATAAAAATAAGGGTGACAAGAAGTTAGAAGAGCAATTTAAAGCTGTCTCTGAGGCAAATGACATTTTGTCGGATGAGAAAAAGCGAGCCGAATACGACAGCGCCCGTTCACAATTTGAACGCGGTGGTTTTCGCGCACCTCAAAATGGTGGCGGACAGAATTTTAATGGCGACTTTAATGACATGTTTGGTGGAGGCTCTTCCCAAGATATTTTCGCAAATCTTTTCGGTGGCCGCCGAGGCCCTCGCAAAGGACAAGACCTACAAACCGAATCCACAATTTCATTTCGTGAGTCGGTATTTGGCACGACTTTAGAGCTCCGCCTCTCCACTGATGGAGGACCAGCGCAAAATATTTCTGCTCGCGTGCCCGCAGGAATTAACGACGGCGCCAAGATTCGCCTTAAAGGCAAAGGAGCACCGGGTGAAGCTGGTCCAGGTGATCTCTTCATCCAATTACATGTAAAACCTCACCCAATTTTTTCTCGCAAAGGCGAAAACCTGACGATTACGCTGCCCGTGACCTTTACCGAGGCGGCGCTGGGCGCTGATATCAAGGTCCCCACGCTCTCGGATGAAGAAGTCACCGTGCGTCTTTCTCCAGGAACACCCAATGGGCGCACTTTGCGCGTTAAGGGTCGGGGCATAAAGAAAACAGGTTCGGTTGGAGATTTGCTTGTGACTGTTGAGGTCCAAGTGCCACAACGCTTAGATGCCAAAGCCAGCAAAGCGCTTCACGAATTTGCTGCGGCGATGGAAGATGATGATATTCGCTCAGAATTCAATGCAAAGGCAAAAGGATAATGGAGGAGATCACAGCAGGAAATGCTGAACATGGCGATGAAGCTGCCGTGTACGTCATCTCCATTGCTGCAGAACTCTCCGGATTGCATCCACAAACTTTGCGTCAATACGATCGGCTGGGATTAGTTTCACCAGGGCGCGCAAGTGGGCGCGGGCGCAGATACTCATTGCGCGATATCGCCACGCTTCGAAATGTTCAACGCCTTGTTGGCGAAGGCATTAACCACGCGGGTATCAAACGGATCATCGAATTGGAATCAGCGGTGGCAAATATGGCGCTAGAGATGGCCAGACTTCGCATAGAGGTAGACGCTCTGCTTGAGTCCAACCCGCCTAAGTCGTTGGCGCGGCGCAAGTCAGCACCAATGATTATTTACAAAGCAGAGGAATAGTCCAGGTATGCTCGCCCAATGAACGCACGCGAGCAACTTAAAGCAGAGATCGTTAACAAGGCAGTTGTCCACGGCAAAGTTATATTGTCTTCTGGTAAGGAAGCTGATTACTACGTTGATCTTCGCCGCGTCACGTTGGATTCTCATGCTGCACCACTTATTGGTGATGTGATGCTCGATCTTGTTAAAGACTGGGATTACGAGGCAGTTGGTGGCTTAACGCTAGGAGCCGACCCTGTTGCAACCGCGATGATGCACGTTGCCGCCCAACGTGGTCAGCACATTGATTCTTTCGTTGTTCGCAAAGCAGAGAAGCAACACGGATTGCAACGTCGCATTGAAGGGCCAGATGTTAAGGGCCGCCGAGTAGTTGCAGTGGAAGACACATCGACAACAGGTGGTTCGGTACTCACTGCAGTTGAGGCACTTCGCGAAGCTGGCGCAATTGTTGTTGGTGTTGCCGTGATTGTGGAACGTGGCGCCAAGCAAGCAATTCTCGATGCTGGTCTTGATTACCGAGCTGCATATTCGCCAGAAGATTTAGGTTTATAACATTGGCGCTACCAACACGTGCGCTAGGACCATGGAATGTTTCAGCAATGGGCCTTGGATGTATGCCGCTGTCTGGAGCGTCTACTTCATCTGATTCAATTCTTAATGATCGCGCCAGAGCAATTGCTGTCATCCATGCAGCACTGGACGCCGGAGTAACACTGCTGGATACAGCCGATATTTATGCTCCAAGTTGGAATACTTTTGGGCACAATGAAAAGCTTGTCGGAGAGGCGTTCGCTTCGTGGAGCGGATCTCCTGAGGCAAAATCGAAAGTAGTCATCGCGACTAAAGGTGGAATCACCAGAGGTCCTGCTGAAACGTGGGGACGTGCAGCCGACATTAACTACCTTCTTCGTGCAGCCGAGGCCTCTGCTCTGCGCTTAGGGGTAGAGAAAATTCAACTCTGGCAGCATCATCGCCTAGATCCACGTATGCCATTTGAAATGCAATTTGAAAATGTGCTTGTTCTGCTTGAACGTGGGCTTGTTGAAAGAATCGGTGTCAGCAACTACAACGCAGAACAATTGCGCCGAGCGATCAAAATTGGTGGAACCCCTTCACAAGGTGGATTAGTTTCGATTCAAAATGAATACAGTCCGCGCTATCGCCTGGAATCCGAAGTATTTGAAATATGTGAAGAATTTGGAATTGCCTATTTACCGTGGTCGCCCTTGGGTGGTTCAGACTTTGCGGCGAACCTCAATGGTTCAGGATTTAACGCCTTCGTTGAAGTTGGTAAGGCTCATAACGTTTCACCTTTTGCTATAACAATTGCATGGCACCTTCGAAATTCAAAGACAGTAATTCCTATTCCGGGAACTACAAAGATTTCCTCGCTCATGGATAATTTGCAAGGAGCCTCAATCACGCTAACAGATCAAGAGTTTGATCTACTTAATGAAAGCTTGCCAGAGGATTCACCTC
>CAIYBL010000147.1 GCA_903924485.1 uncultured Actinomycetes bacterium | reverse complement strand
TCTCGGGGTTCGAATTTAATATCGTAGAAACGCAAACGAGTAAACACTCCATAATCGCCAGAGAAACTTGTGAAAGAAGGGCTAACCACATTTTTAACAGCCGCTTCGTCAACTTCAAACCAGGCGGTGATTGAAGTACCGGAGAGAATCCAAGGTGGGTCAGCCCAGAGGTGTTGCGGAGCTGGCCATGGATCAAGGAAAGTGGGCCTATTCGTCATTCTTGATCTCCTCTTTTGTCGCGGTCAACAGAATTTCTCTTAATTACCTTTTGTTTTTGGATATTTCAATGGCATGCCGCTGAAAGAAACTTCAATTTCTGCCAAATATCGCCCGGCCAAATTAGCCGAAATCAACCTATCCAGTTTCTCTCCGATGAACGCCGCGTTGGTGGGAGCGCCAAGGAAAATACCAGACCAATCATTCAATACCTCTGAGAGAGACTTCCCATCCCAAATGAAAATGGCATCGGGGCGATAGCAACAAATTAGTAGCCGTCCATCTGCGGCAAATGCCAAACCATCAGGAACGGTTCTCGGCATCGCAACCACCAATTCAGGCGCCCCTACCCCGCTTTGACTTATGGCACATCTACTCACTTTGGGATCTTCGGATTCGACGACATACAAATATTCTTCGGAAGCGTCTATAGCCAGGCCATTAGTGAATGAGGGAAGTAATTCACTCTCGAGAGTAACTTCGCCATTAGGGTGAATGCAGAAAAGTCTGCCATTCTTTGCTCCCCAATCACCTGAATCTGAAAAGAAAAGGCGACCGTCAGAATGAAATACAGGGAAATTAGGCGAATTCAAACTCACAGAAACTTTACCTGAAGTGAGATCTGTTATCTCATGAGTTGTTACGTTATAGCGCAGAACTGCATGGCGACCCATGTCGCATAAATAGAGATTGCTATCCACGTCAAAAGCCATACCTAGAAGAAAGCCTCCAGTGTTGGCAATTTCCTTGGCTTCCCCAGAATTTGCATCGATGCGATAAATCTGCCCAGACTCCCCTCCGGCTGCAACCCACCCTTGCGGAGAAAATGCCAATCCTTCAGGATGGTCAAGGTCACTCGCAAATATGCGCATTGACATTCGTTTACCGTTTCCTAGTAACAGGAGACGGTGAGGCCGCCATCAACAACAAGTTGCTGACCCGTCATGTATGAGGAATACGGCGAAGCTAAGAACATAACTGACTGCGCAATCTCCTTTGGTGCAGCAATGCGCTTCATTGGATATTCGTTCTCGATCTTTGCACGGGCTTCGATTGGATCATCGAACATTCCGAAGTACTCCGCAACTAATGGCGTATCTATATCTCCAGGGCATATTGCATTCACTCTAATTCCACGATCTCCGTACTGAACCGCTGCTGCACGGGTGAGTCCCAAAACTCCGCCTTTTGCGGCGCAATAGGCAGCAAGCATTCCATCGGCCACGATTCCTAAAATTGAGGCGACATTTACAATCGTTCCGCCACCTGTTTGCAACATGGCACGCACCGCGTGCTTGGTGCCAAAGAATGGTCCCTTCAAATTCACTGCGAGAACCTTGTCAAGATCAGATTCCGTTGTATTTGCCAACTCTTCACTGACTGAAACCGCGGCGTTGTTTATCATCACATCTAGTTTGCCGTGATCGGCTACGACTGCAGCAACAAACCCTTCAACTTCGCACTCTTTGGAGACGTCAACGTGAAAATATTTTGCTCCAAGTGCATCCATATTTGCTTTGCCAGCAGGATCATTAACATCACAGCCATAAACCTTGGCGTTGGCATTCGTGAATTCGATAGCAAGTGCATGGCCGAGCCCCGATGCTACTCCGGTGATAATTACGGACTTTCCTTCGAAATTCATTGTGGTTGTCCATTCTGGTCGAAGCCATTGATTGTCTGTTGGGGTTTGAATGCAATTAATTTAACTGATGAGGCGACGCTCTCATTTGGCTGGAGCGTGCCGGCCGTTCCTGCCGTGATTGCTTGGTCTAGTGCTGAGGGCATTGCAGTCCACGGCTCTACAGCTATAGTGCGAATTCCTCTCCACCCACCATTGACCATCCAGACGTGAATGTTGGGAAAAATCTTGACGTCATACGACATCGCGAATCCAGAATCATTGTGGGAATTTGTAACTGCGAACCACCCCACCGAAATCTGAGAGAGGTAGTAGTACTCCCACGAGAGTGGGTCCTTCTCCGAAAGACTTGCCAATGAGGCCATCGGCCAGTCCATTGGTTCTTTCCCAGCCAAGAAGTCGGGTGTACCACCTACAGGACCAGTACCGTCTACATACCAAACTTTCTTTGCAGGAATATGAAGTTTTGTTTCGTTACCGATTGGAAAGGTCGGATGAATTCCCCAAATATAGGGGAATGGAGTAGTCCCAATATTTGTGACTCGATAATCTACTTCGAGAAAACTTGCATCTGGATTCAGTGTCATCGTTCTTTCCAGGAGAAACGGTGTGATGACTCCTTTGCGCGAGAACTTAACTGAAAAGGGCGAGAGTTGTTCTGCAGTCCACGGCATGGACCACACTTCCCCTAAGAATGGAAGTTCTTCACCATTGACGACAGAGGGCTGTCCGGTGGGAAATGCATCATCAATACCTCCAGTCCACCAATTATCTACATTTGCGCCGAAAACAGGTTCCCGAACTTCGACCCTGGGGTGATGAAATACAAGATCTTGATCGATTCGCTTATCAATGAACTGATGAATTTTTGCACCGACTTCAGGAAGTACGGTAACCCTGATTCGTGAATTCTCGAATATGACAGCGTCAAAATTCGAGTAACTCCAACCCAGGGTTACCGTGCCTTCTGCATTACGAGAAATGACTACTCCTTAATTAGTTTCCTCAGATGAGGAAACATATCAACGAAATCAGGCTTCTACTGCCTCTGGTGCTGGTGCAGCCATTGCTGCCTTCAGTTTCTTGGTTGGGAGCAATACGAAGACCAGAGTCGCTATACAAGGAATCATTCCGAATACAACGATGCTCTTGCCTCCGCGCCAACTAAGGCCCCAGAGTGCAGTAAAGAATGTTGATTTGATTAAATAGAGCACCAGCGCCATACCGAGGACCGGTACAAATCCATGAAGCAACCAATTGAATTGCTTCATGCGCCAGAAATAGACCATTGAAGACATGTGAACGAAGAAATACGTCAGAAGCGCGAAGAACGCGATGCTGCCCGCCCACCACACGAATGCTGAGTTAGCGTCTCCGAGCCAAATAGTCACGATTGCTGTGCCCAAAATCGTGCAACCCCATACGACATGTAGCGCTTGAGTAGGAACCTGCTTTGTTGGATGAACTTTTCCCCATGACGCAGGAAGAGTTCCTTGGCGGCCTTGCGCATAGAGAACACGTGATGCTCCGATAGCGCAAGCGATTAACGCACCACCGAGCGCCGTCATAGAAGTGAAGTCCACGAGAATCTTTCCAGCGCCCCAATAATCTTTAGCGATTGCTGTGGCCGGAGTGAATCCGGATTTCATCAAGTCCTGGACCTTTGTAAGCGGCTCAGAGATCGTGAAGATCCAAGATCCAACTGCCCAGAAGAGTCCGACGATTACAACAACCAAAATTGTCGCCTTAGGCAAGATCTTTGTCGGGGTTTTGGTTTCTTCTGCTGCAGTCTGGATGACGTCAAAACCAGCAAATGAAAGAATACCGAAAACCATCGCACTCCAGAAACCGTTAGCGCCACCCTGAATATTTGCAGGGTTGTACGGGCTAAAGGTGATTCCAAGTCCATGGCTAGCACCAGTAAACAAAATCGTGCCCAGCAGTGCGACTACCACAACTATTTCTACTGCCATAAAAATCAATGCGGTCTTTACAGATATGGAGATTCCGTTATAGGTGGCATACATGCCGACAGCAATAATAACTGCAGCACCAATTCCCCATGTCAACAAACCAGGAGCCTTGACTCCCATGAGTGATAACAAATCATTAAAGAACATTCCAAAGAGAATTGGTTGCAGGATGACTGCAACTATGTAATAGAAACCCATGATGACGCCGGTCCATACTCCAACTTTTGGAGAAAGGATGCGCCAGCTCCATGCGTAGACCGCACCGGATGAAGTCATGCGTGCTGAAATTTGTGAGTAACTGATGGCCGTGGGAAGGGCGATCACTAAAGCTGCGAGAAAAACAAGCGGTGTTGCGAGTCCGACCAAAGAGGCCATAGGGCCCCAGTTCATATAAATACCTAGTGCTGGCGCCATCATGGCCGCCCCGAGAATTGACAGACCTACTATTCCTAAGGCGCCAGTCTTAAGGCCCTTCGTTTCGGTGCTACTCATCGACACTCCCCTCGGCACATTCGTGCCTATCATTTTGGTCAAGCGATTGACCAAATTGTTGAGGGAGTTGCCCCTGAAGTCAACGATGTATGAGTCAGATTTGGGGAATTAATCCACCATGTGAGAAGGGATATCCCGAGCTCAGGCCTTCCATTGCCGTAGCGCCTGGTCACAAACAGCTTCCGCATTTCCCACATAGGAAGACGGATCCATCGGCCAGTTTGCAAAGTGGCCTCTGACCGATGAGTCGAGGGCTAGGAGCGATTCATGGAGCGGAACTGCGTTGGCTGCACTCGCCTTACTGGCCTCATAAACTAACTCGTGCGCGCGCTCACGGCCAATGACCTTTGCAAGTTCAATCATGTAGGCCTCGGCCATAATGACGCCATTTTTGATTTCAACGTTTGCTTTCATTCTTTCAACGTTGACGCCCAAACCTTGTAGGAGCTCCCCCGCCAAACTGGTGGTTGCTGCTGAATTAATCAGCACTTCTGGCAGCGCCTTCCACTCAAGTTGCCACTCACCCGCCGCGCGCTCATGGCCTACTTCGCCAGCCCGAAACATCATCTGCGCTTGGCCAATGGCCTCAAGACCCAAACCGATAATTGCTTCTGATATCACTGGGTTTCGTTTTTGCGGCATCGTTGAGGAAGCACCTTTGTAGTCACCTCCAGGTTCGTACACCTCGTCGATCTCACTGCGCGAAAGATCAATTATTTCGCGAGCTAACCGCACCAAAGTCACGCAAAGATTTGCGCACTGGCTCGTCAGATCAATAAACCTATCTCGGCTAACGTGCCAAGGGGTAAACTCATTATGCAAGCCCAGTTTTTGGGAAACTATTTTTCTTATTTCTGACTCATGAATTCCCATCGCGGATGAAGTGCCAGACGCCCCGTAAAGAGATACGCAGGCAGCTTCACTTGAGGCACGCTGTAGGCGAATTCGATGTCGAGAAATTTCCGTAAGATAAACTGCGCACTTAAGACCAAATGTTGTGGGCACGGCCTGTTGGGCATGGGTTCTCCCTGGCATCAGGGTTAAAGCATGAACTTTCACAAGCTCAGCTAACGCGTCACCAATAACGTCCACCAGCGCAAGCACTCGTTTAGAAGCTAACGACACTTGCATTGCAAGTACGGTGTCCATGATGTCTTGTGTTGTGGCCCCTAAATGAAGAACACCCTTGTGCTCCAAAGGAAGTTGATCATTAAGGAAATTAAGCAAGCCGATAATTGGGTATCCGACATTTCGAGTACTCGCTTGAAATGACGCGAGATCAGGCAAAGCAAGATTGTGTAGTTCCCTAATGGCAGCAAGATTCTCGCTTGTGATTATTCCTTTTTCGAAGTGCGCCTCGGCAAGAGCGATTTCAACATCTATCCACTTTTCAAATGAACTTTCGATCGAGAAAACTTTCTCAACTTCTTTGTCGCGATACAACCAGTCAAGAAGATTCGAGGTGTGTTCGATTCCCTCGTTCATCAAAACCCCCGTAAGTTATTGGAGACAAATCCGATCGCCTTATTGCAGTGACGGTACATCCATGCTTGACAAGGATTTTCTACTAATCTAACCTATAGTCTATCGATTGACCAAATAGCAAGATAAGGTCTTTGTCAATCATGATCGCGATCAACCAGTAGGAAGGTGCGTTTTGCCCAACAAACCTACTCGACAAGCCTCAAACGCCCGAGTTACAGGCGCAGATGTGGCAAGGCTCGCAGGAGTTGATCCAGCCGTCGTTTCAAAAATCCTCAAGGGAGATTCGCGCTTACGAGTGTCAGATGAAACGCGCAAGCGAGTGATGGAAGCAATCAAAGAATTAGGTTACCACCCGAACTACGCCGCGCAGAGATTGCGAAGTGCCGGACATATAGGTGCGATCGGACTGATTATCCCTAACTTTTCTAGCCAAACCTATGGAGAGATTGTTCATGGAGCCGAAGTAGCATCTATCAAGAAAAAAGTTGCCCTCTTTGTTTCCTCTGAGAACGAATTTGAGTCCCCTTTGGAGCTTATAATCGGATTGGTAGCTTCTGAACGAGTCGATGCACTTCTCATCGCTACGGGTACCGCCAAGGAAACTGCTGAGATTAATGATTATCTAACTAAGAGAAAATTCCCTTTCCTTTTCTTAAACAGACAAAGCGTCGGCACGCGTCGATCCCTTTTTCTGGATGATGAATATGCGATTGGTCTGGCGGTGAATCACCTCATTGAACTTGGGCATAAGAATATTTATAACATTACGGGTAAACGAACCATGGAAACCGGTAAACGTCGAAGAAAAGCGTTCAAAGATGCCATGGTTTCCGGTGGCCTGACCTTCCGTCCTGAGATGGTTCTTGAGGAGGAGTACAACGCGCCCGGTGGTCAGCGCGGATTTGAGGAGATCATGAAGCGCAAGCCTAAACCTTCTGCTCTTGTCATCTCTGAGTTCATCATGGCAGTTGGGGCACTTAATTCAGCTCGTAAAGCTGGCATATCTGTTCCGGATGATCTATCAATAGTCGCACTCAATGATCTAGAAATCGCGTCGTTGTTGAATCCAACGCTTACAACCGTGGCCCTACAACTTCAAGCTTTAGGTGAGGAGGGTTTCAATCTGCTCATTGACCGACCCTTCGATGAAGAGATCTACCAGAAAGTTTCGCTGAGTGCGGAACTTTTCCCCCGCGAATCATCTCAACCACTTCGAAAATAGCGCAATCACGAGAGAGAGTGAAATAAATGAAAGAGATAAATCTCAATGAATTAGGGCTCGTCGAAGTGGATATTAAACATGACGTGGTGAAATTCTCCTCTTCTTTTGGTCGCAAAATCCGGCAAGACCCGCCCAATCAACTGGGCCTGCCTTCGCAATACTTGGCAATCTTGGCGCTAAAGCGAGGCGACTATGTTGCCGCTGAAGAACTCGCCAGATATATGCGTCAGGAGAGCGATTTTATTTTTGATTCCATGATGACCTTGTGGTTGAAACAGTTGATGGATTACGCCAAGAAAGCATTGGGTATGGAAAAGTATCAAGATCTCTTCAGGGTTCCTGAATTTCATGTCTGGGCAAGTTTCCAAAGAGTTGGAAATGATTTCGTTGAAGAGGCCCTCAATAACCTGAAGGCGAAGAAAGACGACCAGTTTGATATTTGCCTTAGCCACGCACGGCGCATCTATAAAACCATGGATGACGAAGTAGTGAAATTCGTGCAAGACATCCTGACTGAAGTGGCAATCGTGGAGGGCGCCGATGGTCCAATTTCAGCATTTAAGGGGCCCTACGACACGATTTGGCGTGAGCGATACAGCACTTGGGAAACCTTGACGGGTGAGGAGCGACTACAACTTTCCTGCGAGGGAATGCGCGCGCACTACGGCGGTCCGACGCGACAAGGCGAATTTAAAGTTGTCGACGAAGGAAAGAGATTTCGGATGACTTTCGCGGGCTGCGGAACTGGTGGGGTATTACGCCGTGGTGACGTTGAAACTGGTGAAGGACCATACCTCTCCGTTGGCAAGGTAAAGGTTCCACAAGCTTATTCGTGGGGTAAGACTGAAATGCCCTGGTATTGCACGCATTGCAATTTGTATCTAGAGCATTGGCCAGTAGAAGAAACGGGTATCAATCGCCGCCCCGTTATTTTTATAGACGATCCAGAATCTACCGTCACAACAGAATGGCTAGTCTATAAAAATCTTGCAGATACTGAAGACGCAGATTACGAACGAATTTGGGCAACTCCTCCTGGAAGGAAATGACGAGCATGACTAGTAACGAGAAGGTCGCTGTTATCACTGGCGCAGGAAGAGGCATTGGCGCAACGGCAGGCGTGCGCTTACTTCAGGGCGGTTTTACCGTTTACTTCACCGATGTGGATCTGGGGCGGGCTCAGGGATTTGTTGACTCACTTAGTGAGTTCCAGGGTCGAGCCTTCGCACTTCAAATTCAGGTAACGAACGATGAATCTGTGAACACCGCGATTGATTTCGTGGGTAAAAAAGAAGGCCTCCTCATGGCTCCGGCTTACGCCGTGCCAAAGATGCTGGCTCGTCGTGGGCTAAAGCTGCAAGACTTTGATTTCTACGAAATT
>CAIYBL010000146.1 GCA_903924485.1 uncultured Actinomycetes bacterium | reverse complement strand
TCTGGGCGGGGTACATCGCGGTCATTCATACGACGAATCTGCCGATCTGATTGCCTTGTCCGAGATACCGATAGTGATTGTCTGCGCCGGAGTTAAATCAATTCTCGATGTACCCGGAACTTTAGAACGGCTAGAAACATTCGCAGTGCCAGTTCTCGGTTTTGGCACACATAAATTTCCTGGTTTCTATCTCACCGAATCCGGTTACGAGATCGAGCATCGCGTGGATTCTGTTGAAGAAATCGCTGCGATCTGGAACAACCGTTTTGAATTGCAAACGAATGATCGTGCGATAGTGGTTGCCAATCCTGTAGTAAATCAGATGGATTTAACGCTTCACGCCGAGATACTCAATTCGGGGTTGCAAGCCGCAGAGGAAAATCACATCACAGGCAAAGCGGTCACGCCATTCCTCCTGGAATATTTCCACACGCAGAGCAAGGGCGAGTCGTTGCGAGTCAACATCGACATCATTAAAGCAAACTCGCATCTCGCGGCCTTGCTTGCAATCTCACTACAGGCAACGGCTCCAAAGAAGTAAATGGCAAAGGTCTTATGTGTAGGTGACATCATGCTCGATGTCACTGCAGTAGTTGGAGCTTCAATTAAACAAGGCGTTGAAACTCGAGCCACGATTTCTACTCAAGGTGGCGGAGCAGCTGCGAATGTTGCTTCGTGGTTATCTGTCAGCGGAACTGCTGCTCACGTGATTGCGCGTGTGGGCGATGATGCAGCGGGTCAAACCGTCCTTTCCGAACTTGACAAGTATGGCGTTGCGCATTCACAGACGCTTATTCCAGGAGCTAATACCGGGGTTGTTATCGTGCTGGTTGATGCGCTCGGCGAAAGAACGATGTTTCCTGATTCTGGAGCTAATTCGGGGCTGAGTCTGGCCGACCTGCCACCACTTGATGAGATCACCGCCGTTTATCTTTCCGGGTACCCACTTGTAAATCCCAAGTCTCGGGAAGGCGTCCTCGACATTCTTCGCGCTGTGAAGGAGCGCGGTCTGCCCGTGATCTTTGATCCATCCACCGTGGGAGTCTTGCTAGAGGTGGGTTTAAACCAAGTTCGCGAATGGCTGGCACTTGTCGATGTCGTCATTCTCAATGAAGAAGAAGCACATTTTCTAAGCGGCAAGAATAATCCAATCGAAGCGGCGGCCGAATTGCTCAAAAAGACGCCGTTGGTTGTTATTAAGCGCGGCGGTAATGGAGCACTTGCCCAAGCGCGCGGATCGGCTGTGGTGCAGATACCTGCAGTTGAGACCGAAGTTCTTGATACAACGGGTGCGGGCGATGCATTTGCTGCCGGATTCATTCTGGCATGGGCGAATGATGGTGATCTCATCGATGCTCTCAATAGCGGTGCTTCATTAGCAGCTAAATGTGTATCGACTCTTGGTGCCAGACCCTAAAGGTCAATCGCTCGCTCCTGCAAGTCATCCGCGTTTAGGTTTTTTTTAATATGGATGTGAAACTTGCGCAATGAATTCCACATTGATCATCGTTGCAGTCTTAGCCCTGGCAACTGGATACGGATTAGTGGACCGCAAACGCGCCGGCAAGATTAAGGCAAAAGCGGATTCTCGCCATTCAATCGCAGCTCATGAAATCGGTAGCGAGTTGGGCGAGGCGGCAACAGTCTTGCAATTCTCCAGCGCCTTTTGCACGCCATGCCGAACAACTCGAAGCACCTTGTCCTCGGTCATTGCACATTTTCCAAAGATCAAGCATGTTGAAATTGATGCAGAAAATAATCTGGCTTTAGTGCGTCGATTAGATATTCGTCAAACTCCCACGACTCTCTTTTTGAATTCTGCGGGTAGAGAAATTGCACGGGCGGTTGGTGCACCAAAACGCGATCAAGTCATCAGCGCCCTCGAGAGAATTTAGGTCACACTTTGATTGATGCACGTGGTCCCCGTTGGTCAGCTGGATTGACATCTATAGTTCTAATCCTCGCTCTCATAACCCGCTCTCCATTCTTCATCGCAATTCAATTGATTCAATTTGGAATCGGCGCATTTGCAGGACCCCCTAAGTCACCGTATGCCTGGCTCTACAAGCGCTTTGTGCAACCACGACTTTCCCGGGATTTTGATGCAGAGGATGTACGCCCGCCACAATTCGCGCAATTTGTTGGATTTATCTTTGCGCTGCTGGCCACCGTCGGCGCGGTCACCCACACCTGGCTGCTTTTCACCAGTGCGACCGCATTTGCCCTCTTTGCTGCATTCTTAAACGCTGCCT
>CAIYBL010000145.1 GCA_903924485.1 uncultured Actinomycetes bacterium | reverse complement strand
TTGTTTCGTCATATCCATTACCAAGACCGATTGTTGATGTGGTGACTTTCTCTGTTGCAGATTTCGTTGAAACCTCAGAGAAGAACTTTGGAGCTGTCTCGCCGGCATTTGCATGACCGTCGGAGATGAGAAGAAGAGTTGAACCGCCAACAGCTTGTACTCTTTTAAGTTCGCGAAGACCCAAGAGATACCCGGCGCTGATGTCAGTAGATCCGCCTGGTTGCATTTCACGAATTACTTTGCGCAGTGATGGCATGTCGTGCTCGGCCATTGTGCGGGTAGGTGCGATAACGAGAGCGGTGTCATCGAAGGCAACAAGACCAAATGAATCCTGCGGGGCAAGACGGTCAACCAGTTTAAGTAGTGAGCCTTTAGCCGCCTCAAGCGGAGCACCGCTCATGGATCCCGAACGATCGAGGACTACTTGAACTGCTTGGCCGGGTCGGTTTGCAAGTGTGGGATTTTGTGGTGCGGTGAGATCGAGCATCAAGGTGATGTGCTCGGCTGCCTCAAGTGCAATGAGGTCTACATCTAGGTGGGCTGCGATGTTCATGGGGCCTACTTTCTGGTGCTGAGGTTTGGAATCTGTGTTCTGTGGGGTCATCCAGCTGGGGGGCTTTTATAGGCGCCATAGCGGGAGGTCGCTGAAACGGACATATACATATCTATTACGCGAATGTGTTCAATGTGTCCAAAGGGTTAGCGCTTGTCTTTCTTTAGCGCGGGAAGCACTTTGCGGTGAGAGGTAAGGCCTGGTTTGGCGGCCTTGCGTGTAGCCAGCTAGCTGGGAGTGTGGGTGGCTCGGATGAATTGCAGACGGGTAGAGGCTTTAACAACACGAACAGTGATCATGTGTGCCTCCCTTGTTAACTGTATGTAGCAATTATAGCGAGGGGCACTGACAAAACTTTGGGGTGGTCAATCGGAATCAAGTAATTCATCGAGACTTGAGCGGACCTCGCTGGGGTCATCAAATCCCACGATCCGTGTATTACTCGCATGCTTGACCATGACTGCATAAGTCGAATCAATTCGATTCGATTTTCCATCAGCTCCCGGGTCTTCACGAGTGTTAATTCCCGTTGCGAGAATTAACAGTGAACGCTCGCCTTCGCGGTTCTTGCGCAACACGCGTCCCATCCGTTGGACTGTTTGTCGATAGCCACGGGTCCCTGGACCTAGAAAAACTCCAATTCTTGCGTTCGGAATATTAATGCCTTCATCCAAAATCATTGGGGCAATTACTGCTCTAGTTAAGTCCTTGTTTAAAGACTTAAACGCATCGCTTCGTCCAAATTGTTCAGTATCTCCGTCTATGTAGCGAACGTTGACGCCTTTCGCCTCTAATTCATCGCGAAACTCTTTCCCCTGGCTTCGCGTATTGGAGAAAACTAATGTCTTGCCGTACTCCTCAACCTTCGGAGCAAGAATATCTAGAACACTTTCGCGGGTATTTGCCGAGCGAGCAATTCGATCGTAATTACTTCGGGCATTGAGATACTTTCTGGCTGGTTTTGAGAATTTCGGGTGGCGATTTCGAATGATTCGATCAAGGCCGTGCACAAAATCTTCTCCTTCATCAAGTTGCAAACCTTCTTCTAAAGGTTTGCGCAAAAGATCAAGCTCTAAAGCAGCCTTGTCCAAATCTTCTTGTGTAAATTCCACATCTATTTTTCGATTTAGCTCTAACTGGTGAACTTCTCCAAAATAGTTCATCCTCCAAAGCAGAGGCACTCGAATAACGAGCAAATTATATTCAGAGATAATCTGGTCCTTAATAGCCCTAGAAATCGGATAATCTGTTACATGAGATTTTCCAAACTTCTCCATTACAGAAGAATCACCATTTCCGATTGTTGCGGAAAGTCCTAACCTCCGATCAAAATTCCCTTCCAGAACGGTCAAACCACTCTCTGATCCAAAACTATGAACTTCATCAGCCACCAACAGTCCCGGGGAACCAATCGTGGGCATAAGCCATGGTCGAGCTGCAAGAGATTTATCCAAGGCTAAGAGAACTTTTCCTGGAACTGCCGCCGGAGGATCAGAAACAAGGTAATGATCTTCACAACTTAGCTCGATGACATTCTCACCTAATCTAAATATTCGGAGTTCTTCTGGAATTGAATTCCCATCAACGTCGGACTCGGCAGTGCTATACAACTCGTCCTTACGCCATTGTCCTTTAATTGCTAGTCGGTGGGTTAGCACGACAATAGGTATTCCGTCTTCGTATGCTTCTATGACTGCAGCCACACCCAGCCTGGATTTTCCCGTACCTGTCGCTGCGGCAACGATGCCTTGTCTTCCGTGCGCGGCCCAGGATGTCAGAGCGTTCTCTTGCCATGGCAGAAGTGGGGCATTGGAATTATGCGTTAGAAAGCGCTCACCCCGGCTTGAAAGTGCGAAGGGTTTAGCATTCTTCGCTATCGACAGAAATCGATGAGTTGCCATTCTCGTGAGAATCACAGTGGAATCTCTGACCGTCAAATTTTGATTAAGAAAGCGCAGAATCTCTTGGGCATCGGACTCGTGAATTGCGCACCATCTCTCACTTGTGGAACCCATATCTTTCAAATACTTCGCCTTACTTTCATGAGTGTGCTCAATCGCGTGATCAAGAACTCTCAATTGAGTCAGGCGGCACGGTTCACCGGTCAAAGTGTTGTATGTTCCAAATCGCAAATCATTTAGTGCTTTGTTGCAACTCCCATCAATTACCCATTTTGCGATTTCCCTAGCCTTCTTAACCTCGGGTGCATCACTGGCATCTGGGACTGCACTGTTCAGGAATCCGTCTAAGCCTTCTATCCATTTTGCGGGAATCTTTTCTCTATTTTCCGGAAGTGAGTTTTCTCTGTGGATACTTAGAAGAAATTTCGCCTCATCTAATCTTTCCTCGACTTCCGCAGGAAAATTTCTCTGCATTTCCTCCCACAATTGAACTGCCAGGTCAGGATCATCAGCACCTATTTTGCAAATTAATCGCCAAAGAATTGAATGATATCCGTCTGCATCAACTAATTGCAGATCGTTGAATGCTCTCTTCAACCTAGGAAAAAGTTTCCTAGGGGTAGCTGAAATATGACTTGCCATCCACTCGGCTATCAGCGGCGATTGAAGTACTTCTAAAGCGTCTAGGTATTCATTGGCCCAAATAGATTCCGGTTCAGCCGAAGCCCTTTCAACCAAGTACTTTTGAACGTAAGCAAAATCTCGGCTTTCACGCGCCCGCACTAATAGAACTGTGAACTCTAATTCCTTTTCTGCGTGAGTAGATTGAGGAGATAGCGGAACCCATTCGAGCAAATCTTCAATATTTGCGTGACTTATCATTGCCTTCTGCACATCATGAAGCCAGTCATCAGGAAAGATCGATGCGAGCGCTAGGCAGACATTCCAGAACCATGGCTTTCCTGAAATCTGTTCACTGATTGGTAATTCACTAACTGAAGGATCCACCGAATGTGGGAATACAGAACGAACTAGGTTATTAAAACTTTGGTCCGCGAATGGATCCGTCTCTTTAGATCTGGATTCGATTTCAGCTAAGACAGTGGGGTAATCAACGAACCGAGTTTCTTCGTTAATAATAAAGTCCTTTCACACGAGAAATATATGTCCTTAACATTGATTCACCACCACCTCCGGTTCTCTGTACCCCCCTAATGCATCCCAGGCACATTGCGGTAGAACTCTGATACATCCCACGACTGGTCAGGGCTCTCGCTTAGGGGCAAGTTCTCCCCTGTTTGTGATGAGAAAGTGAATGTGTTCAGAAGGTATTTATCGCCTAACTTGGTGAGGTCGCTTAATTCCACGGTGACGGGTGCTTCATGGCGCTTGCCGTCGGCGCAATTTGGAGTGCAGTCGTTGATGGAATAGATGCCGGTACCGAAGGCACGGCCTTGGCTCCATTGATCCCAGTGGATGGCGCGAACCATGATGCCAAAGTCAGCGCAGGTTGTTGTTTCCTCACTTGGTTTCTGCAAAATGAGTTCGCATTCATAGGTCCACATATTGGCAGCGGGAATCTCTTTGGAGGCAGGGAGAAATGTTGGTGTTGGGGTGGACATTGGTTGTGATGGTTGTGATGGTTGTGATGCGATTGTATGTATGGCACTTGGCGCATCTTCTGGTGGCAAAGGGTGAAAGTGCTCGAAGGTAAAAGTAATTACCCAGAATGCGATGAAGATGAGGAAATAGAGTCCTATCCTGCGCAATTTACGCATCAGGCGTCGTCCATGGTTTCTTCAATGACTTTGATGCGACGAAGGATTTCGTTGGCTTCGTCCTCTTCGCCTTTAGCTTTAAGGACAGTGGCCAATTCCTTTTCAACATTGACGGCAAGTTCCCAATCAACATGGCATGCCTGAGTGTTCATGCGGCGTGATTTACGGAGTTCTTTCTCTGCATCTTCGGAATCACCGATCATGAACTTTGCAGATCCCAGGCGATAGCGTGCCCAGCAATCGAGGACTTCGTTTTGCATAGTGACTGCGTAGTCCACTGCGCGTTGTGCATGTAGGAGTGCATCTACTCCGTTTTCTAATTCGATGTATGCAGCTGCAAGATATTCATCGCAGTAGAAGACGCGCTCTGGGGCTTTGCCCTGCTTGAATAATTCGCGGGCCTTGAGCAGATTGGGGACCGCTTCTGCAAAGTGATCCAACATGTAATGCGCGTAACCGATGTTGTAATAATCAACACCGATATTGATTTCGCTGATGTCGGGATCTAATTCAGTGAGAGCGCTTTGGTGACACGTGAGCGAGCGCTCGTATTGTCCAGCGCTGAAATAGTGACGACCTGCTTGGCGCAACATACTTACGGCCTCTGCAGGATGATCTTCTTTGAGGACATCTACTGCATGTAATGCGAACTCGGCAGCTTCGCCTTCGCGATCTAGATGTTTGAGTGAACCGGTGATGCCTTGATAGACATGGAGCAAGTCATCGGTATTTGTTGTGGCGAGAGTTTCATAAATCTCTCGCGCGCTTTCACACAGTGCCAGGGATGCTTTGTGATCTCCCCGATCAAATGCAATGTGGCTCAGTGCCACAAATGTTTGGGCGCGATCAACGCCTTGGGTCTCTGGAATGCGCTTCCAGAGTTCTTTCTCATTCGGAGTGTTTTCTTCAGTCACCGTTTCCTTCTTCTTTGAGGCTGGAGCATCGGACGGAGTGGAAAATTACCGCCAGTCACTGACATTGCTGGGTTGCGGGTTAAGGGAGGCGCAAACCCGGGCAAGCCGTGATTTTGGGGGAAACGCAGAGTAACACAAGATTCGAACATCTGTTCGGGTAGGGCTGGGAAGGGGTATTTGAGGGGTCTGGGTGGGGCGTGAAGGGATTAACTCAGGCTACTTGCGTGGAATGTATGCCCGCTTACGTTTCATAACGATCGCCTGGGTACCTTCTCCCACCGTGGAGAATTCTTTTGCGATATCCGGGAAAGCGCTTACAAAGGCTTTCTCGTCAAATGTCTTGGTTTCCTTCAGGGTACGGGTCCACTTACAAACGTCGACAACTCCAGCGGCATCTTTACAAAATGCTTTGAGATTGGCTTGGGCGATCTCTTTATCCCAGGATGCGCGGGCGTTATGTCCAATAAGTTGCAAACTCTTTGTGTGGAGTAATTCCAGCAGGGCAGAGCCTGGCGAATAGCTGCCCAAAATTGTTTCAACTTCTGAAGTCAAGATGAAAAGTTGTCGATCAATAACCTCAAGTGAAAGGTCTAAATCTTTTGGGCGCGTGATTGTGAAAGAAGGGGCGATCCGCGATTTTGTGTTCGTGAATTGCACAAACAGATCTGGGTGGGCTATCTGAAAACTCGCCTGGTCAAACTGCAGGGAGGCTTTGCGCTCTTGAACCGTGGCGTATTTTTCGATGTCTTCCCTAACCGGTCCGCCGTCTACCACCGACGTAGGAGTTTTAGGTTGTGCATGCGCGTTGCGGAAGATCTCTCTTATTTCTGAATCAATTGCGGTGCATTTCTTGATCTTCGCTTCAGATGCAAGAAGAACCCCATGCCAAGTAAGAATTTCAGGTGTTGGTTGAATCAGGGATTTTTGGGAAACTTTGTTCTTGAATGAATCAGCGATGGCGAACTTCCCCACATTTGCATTTGCTTCTTCAGCTAGATCTTGAGCGATAGAGATTGCTTCAGCCAATTCCGCGGGAGTGAAGTTGAACCATTCACCAGAAATACGGTTTTCCGCTAGAAGATGGTGCATAATATTTTCGATTTCAGAAATAGCTGGGCTTTTAACCACAGTGTCAACGTGGAGCGTTCGAGGGTTGCCCGTTTGGTGTTCTAGCGCGCGATCTTGGCTGGTCCTGCTTTCCTCTTCGCGAACTAGCCCAATTTTAACGTAATTTGATATCTCGTTGGTCAAGACATCAGTTTCGCGCACAAAGTATAACTCTCCAGGTGTTAGCTTCATATTGGAAGCCTATTTAAGAGTCGCAATATTTGATACTCGAAGTGATGCTCAGATACTTAGAATCTTTTCCACAGCACGTGCCTACGGCTTGAGTTTCTTGAAGAACTCTTTACCTCCAGCATGAACAATTTCTTCCTTGCTCCCGCAGATAATCAAAACATCTCGGGCACGAGTTACTGCGGTATATAGAATGTCGCGTTTGCGTTCTTCTTCTTTCCAACCATTCATGGCTAAGACAACGACGCGGCGCTCTAGTCCTTTGAAACCAGATGTTGTGTAGTGAAATGTTGAATCATCCTCAAAGAAAGTGCGCCAATATTGGGCTTTAAGTGTTCCCTCTCCATCTCGCTTTTGAATTCCATGACGTGATCCTGTTGTCAGAACACAGATTTCGCGGGGATCCCAGCCTTGTGCGATGAGCTCTTCTACCTGGGCGTCGGCCGCGAGAGTTGATAACTCCGTGGTGCTTTCAACCCATTTAACGGGAGGGCCATCTAGGCCTGATAGGTGCAAGGGCTCTTCTACGCAAAGCGCTGCAAGTTGGGCAATAGGCAGGGCGTTTCGAAGATTTACATCTAAATGCAATTTGCTCTGAACTAAAGGAATATCAACTGCCTGCCTGAATATTCCTTGGCGAGTATCACCAAATGCGTAGATGCGGCCTTGCTCCGGATCCTTGAGCGCACCGACAACGACATCCCACCAGTCTGGGTGAAAGTCTTGAGCCTCATCGATGACGACCGTGTCATATTTGTTTTCAATGGTCATCGTTCGCAAGTGATCGACCAACAGCCCAGGCAGTTCGGTATCCCAAAAACCATCAGCATCACTTTGAACGTATTCCATATTCCATTTACGACCCAAAGAATGCAAAGTTCCAACAGTGGTGGGGCGTTCGTTCTCCGGGAAAGTTTCAAAGCGACGACGTATGTATTCAGCTAATCCGTAGTTGTAGCAAAGGAAAAGTAATCGATCTCCTAGCGCTGCGCGCCTGCGGGTCTGCTCGATCGCGATGAATGTTTTGCCACATCCGGCTGAACCTAAGACGGAGAACTTTGGCATTGCAACACAGAGATCCAAGATCTTGAATTGCTGCTCTGTTAATTCAGTGACTTGGTTTTCGCGTTCGATGCCTTTCTCCATCAGAGATTTCTGAAGCGCAAGAGGAACACTGAGAGCCGTGAGCAACCCGCGGACTTCAAGAACTGTGGGGCGGAAATGGTGGTTACTCATATCGCGCATAAGTCGGTCTGCAAGATTGGGAAGATCAAGTTCGTCGTGAATGGATTCGCGAGGAATCAAAGGGCGCGAATAGGATCTCGACAATGAACCGTAGGGAAGTACCACTGCTGGGCGGGCCGAGAAATGTTGGACGCTCGACTTGAGACCTAAGAAGCGGCGAAGTTCATGCATGTTGGTAGTTGCTTGGCCCATCGGGTCGATCTCGCGTTGGCCCTTGCGATCTTTCTGCGTAAATGTTTGGTCTTCATTTGGCGTGACATTTCCGCCCTTAACTTCAAGAACGGCTACTCCAAGGTCTGGACAGAAAACAACAAAATCCATTTCATACTCTTGAACAGTGCTGAGAATCTTAAGATTGCAAACGACTGCGGCATCGGCAGGGAGCTGATCCATAAGGGCATCCCACACAACGCGCTCTGATTCGTCGGCAAAGATTGGATCAGCGGGAAATGAACGCGGGGTCATCAGTGATTATTTCGAATCAGTCGAAAAGGTTGCGCCGGATTTGCCCATGCCCAAAGGTATGAGAGGGGAATGCATTTGTCACCAACTTTTGCCCTCCATCCAAATAATTCTCAATTAAAGCTCTATGGGGTGGTGACGTGAACCCAACAAACCTCTCAATATAGGAAAGTGAATTGAAATTGGATCTAAATGAGTCTGCAGAGAATTTGAAACACCTTCGGGGGCAATTGATATCTTGATTGTTAACGCTAGGGATGGTTCTATCACGATTGTTGAGTGCAAACTAGCTAAGAATCCTGAAGTTCGTCGCAAAATCATCGGTCAGATAATTGATTATGCAGCAAGCCTGAGAACACTTACATTTGATGAGTTTCATAAGCGTTGGAGAGACCGAGGAGGTCCCAACCTTGAAAATATAATGGTCGGAGAATCTCCGTTATCGCTGGCGGTATCAGACAACCTGCAGTCCTCGCGTTTTACTTTGCTCCTAGCCGTTGATGAGATTAACGAGTCTCTCAAACAAATGACTGTTTACTTTAATGAGAAGACTGACTCGACAACCCGGGGTGCTTTGATTGAACTAGCACGCCATAGTGCGCACGGGGTGGAGGTAGTTATTCCGCAGACATTTGGTTATGAGGCAAATAAACCAGACTTAGACCCTTATGCAGCACGCAAGGCCTGGAGCCAGGAAGATTTCGCCGCGTGGTTATTAAAGAATGAGCCCGGAAGTTTGCCTAAGTTTGAAGAGCTTATGAAAACCCTCGCGACCATTGAATGCACTTGGGGTGGAACAAAAGCGGCAAACCCATCAGGTGTAATTCAATTCCGCTCAGGGAAGAACTGGCGTTATCCGTTTTCACTCCATACCTTCGACAATGCAACAATCGAGGTTGCATTCGCAGATATGCGCAAGTTTGATTTCATGGATGAATGGCTAGAAATATTTGCTGGGGTTGCAGAGGTTAATCAAACGCTAATTCGCAGTAAAGATTTCGGTGCTTATCCAAAGATTCCACTTAAGCGTTTATCTGACCCAATCGTCATGAAGGCAATTATCGACGCATGTGAAATGGCAAAATTAAGGGTTTAGTTGGCCCGCTTGGTAAATCGGCTCAAACATACGTACCTCTATTGGGGCTTACAAAGGCACCTTAATTCCTTAGGGCACCCCTAGAGAGTTTGGTTGATATATAGCAGAATGCCCTTCACGAGATTGTTGCAACTAGGGGGTTCGCGGAATGAAAATTGGCGCAGGCATCAGCATTATCACTCCAGAAGTCCCGATGATTATGGCTGGGTACTCTGCGCGCGCTGGCAACTCCAAAGGTACGCATGATGACTTAAAGGCTCGTGCGATTTCATTGAGCCATGGTGGGCAAGAGATTGCCATTGTTGTCTGCGACCTCTTGGCGGTGGGCGATGATCTTGTTGCAGAGATCAGAGGGATTTGTGAGGCCACGTTAGGCATTCCTGGATCGAACATCATGATCTCGGCAACACACACCCATCAAGGCCCCATGGGTCTTTCAAAGTATCTGGATGATGTCTACCCACCCTTCTTGGTGCGGAAAGTTGTTGAGGCCATTACGCAAGCCAAGAAATCACAGAAGGAAGGCACATTTAGATTTGTGGAAAATAGCCTGAAGTCTGTAAGCCAGAATCGCCGTGATCCTGAAGGACCTATTGAAGAAGTACTTAAAGTTCTTCTTGCTACCGATAAGGATGATGAAGTCATTGCAAGTGTTATGGCCTATGCCTGCCATCCAACAATTCTAGAAAATGATAATTTCCTTTTCTCTGCAGATTTTCCTGGCGCTGCCAATGGATTGCTAGAGAAGAATCTAGGTGGAACAAGTCTCTTCTTGCAGGGTACATGCGGCGATCTCAATCCAACGTGGGCTGCTCATGATTACTCCAACGTGAAACTAAATGGCGAAATAGTTGGAGCCAGTGCCCTTGTTGCAGCTCTGGAATCTAAGCAAGTGGGAACAGACCGTCGGGCTGTAAATCTGAGTTGGGATATGGATACTCCTCAGACTTACTTCAATGGGTCATCCATCGGTGAACCTACTTTTAAGAGTTTACAAAAGCTTGTAAAAGTTGATCGCGGATTTCCGGAGAACTTTGAGAATATTGATAGCGATGTTGCTGAATTAGAAGGAAACTTGGCCGCAGATTCATCCCTAGCCAACGTGAAGAAGGTACAACCAAAACTAGCTGAATTGCGCTCACGACGAAATCTCTGGAGACGGCCTAGCCCACGCAAAGGTCCTGGAAGTGACGAATTAGAGATTCAGGTAATACAGATCTCCAAGGATTGCGCCTTCGTGGGACTGCCTGGTGAATTTCTCGTCGAGGTAGGTAGTGAGATACAACGCCGCTCCCCCATTAAGAACACGATCGTTGTTGGATATGCCAATGGGTATTACGAATACTTCCCGTTATCTCAACACTTTGCAGAGCACGGGTATGAAATCGGTGCGTCCAGATATGTCAAAGGATCTACAGAGAAGATGATTGACGCCTCCATAGAACTGCTGAAGGCGCTCTAGATCTACTGCTTTAGCAGGCTTTTAGAGATTTAGACCTGTCAGGGTGTAACTCTGGATTATTGACCTGCGCATAAGTAAGAAGATGAGCAAGGCAGGGATGCCGGCAAAGAACGAAGCGGCGAAGATATATCCGTAGTTGGTGGCTCCTTCGTTGCCTCTAAACATTGTTAAGCCGATGGGCAAGGTGTAGATATTCTGGGATTGAGCAACGATCAATGGCCATAGGTAGTTATTCCAATTGCCAAGAAATGAGATCGCGGCAAGTGTGGCCATTGGGGCTTTTGCCAGGGGTACGACAATCTTTCGAAATGCTGCAAAGAATCCGCAGCCGTCAATGTATGCAGCGTCAATGAGTTCGCGTGGCAAGGCAGCCAAGAATTGGCGCATCATGAAAATGCCAAAGGCGCTGACGGTGGCTGGCAAGATAATTCCTAGCCGTGAATCAATTAAGTGAAGCTGCTTTTCTCCGATGAAGAGAGGGATCATGATGGACTCAAAAGGCATAAGGAGTGAAGCAATGACAAGGGCGAACAAAGTCTTTTTCCAGCGAAAATTGAAACAGGCAAATCCATAGCCAGCGGTGAGACTTGTTAGCAAGATAACCAGAGTAGAAACCCCTGCAACGATGACGCTGTTAAGAAAGAAACTAAAGAAAGGGACAGTCTTTAAACCAACGGTGAAGTTCTTCATGGTCCAGGGACCGGAGAAATCGAAGATGGGCTTTGCAAAGATGTCGCCGCTTGTAAGGAATGCGGCCTTTATCGACCAAACAATGGGAATAGTAAAGGCGATGGCAAGAATTGTTAAAGCAAGGTAGTTCACTATCGGAAAAGTCCCGCTGACAACACCTTTACCAGCGGCATTTTTTGTCTTGGTCATCTTCATGAACGCGTCCTCAAGAAGGCGAATTGCACGCTAGAGATAAGCAGCGCAAGGGCTAATAAGACCATCGCCATAGTTGAGGAGGTTCCAAAGTCAAAGCTTCTGAATGAACTTTCATAAATCAGGGATGCAAGAACGCGCGTGGATGACCCTGGTCCACCTGCAGTCAAGAGGTAAGGCTGGGTAAAGACTTGTAGAGCATCGCCCGTGGCGACAATGCCAATAAAGAGAAGCACGGGCTTGATAAGGGGCAAGGTGATCCATCTCAATTGCTTCCACCTATTGGCGCCATCAATACTTGCCGCCTCGTAATAGGAAGCGGAAATTCCGCGAAGGCCAGTAAGGGAAATAACTATGTAAAAGCCCAAGTTAGTCCAGAGCATGACCAGCACGATTGAAAAGAGCGCCCACTTGTAACTGGTGAGCCACTCTATGTTGGTTCCCAAAATCTTGTTAACAAAGCCATCTCCGCGATATGCCGCGCTCCAGATAAATGCCGAAACAACGGGTGGGTAAATAACAGGTGCGAAAAAGATAGAGGTAAAGATATTTGTCTTTCTTCCTGCGTTGATGGCAATGGCCACGACAAATGCGATGAGAGTGCCAGGTAGTGCCAGACCTAAACCTAGTTTCAACGTTGTTCCGAGGGCGGCTCTAAAATCGCTATCGCCAAGAACTGATTTGTAGTTTGCAAAGCCATTGAATTTCATGGGAACGCCTAAGGAGTAATTAGAAAAACTTATACCGAGGGATCCAAGAATTGGAAGGAGTGAAAAGGCTGCCAACAAAAGCATCGTCGGCATTACAAATAAAATGCCAGCTCTGGATTCACGCCGTGATATGTGTCCGGCTGATGGTTTAGGCATTTACTCCTGGTCTCATTCGTTTTCGAAAGTTACTTACATCTACTAATTAAAAATTCACGCCTGGGCTCCAGCTGTGCTAAATCCCAGGCGTGAATTCATTCCTAATTACTTGGCCAGTAGCTTGAGTACCGCCTTTTGAGCCGTTGCAAGTGCTGCCTTTGGATCCTCTGTTCCGAGAATGGATCCTTCGATAGCTGCCTTAAGTTTTTCAGTGACAGGGTCAATTGGAATAATTGGTGGAAGGAAGACTCCCGTGTCCAAGTTATTCTTGAAAATAGACCAGTGTGGAGACTTTGCTGTCTCGGCCGATGACAAAGTTGCCTTGTCGCCTAACCAGACGCCAGTTTTATTGAAGAACTCTTGGCCATTTGCGGCTAAGAATCCTGCAAGTTTCCACGCTGCGGCGGCATTCTTGGACTGCTTTGGCACAAGAAGGGCGTAACTATAAATTGCGCCACCTGCTGGCTTAGCACCTGCAAAGACAGGAAGTGAACCAACCTTGTAGGACTTGTACACCTTAGGGAATGAACCTTGTAGGTAAGGGATGTACCAAGCACCGGCTGCTGCCAATGATGCGGAGGATGCTCCACCGAATACATCGATGTTGTCAGTGCTAGCGGTTGGTCCAAGACTTGGGTTGATGCACTTATATTTCTTTACCAAGTCGCGCCACAATGTAAGAGCTTTAACTGAGGCGGGAGAATCTAGGTAAGGAGTTTTTCCATCCTGGCTGAAGAGGATTCCACCCGATGAGCGAACCATCTGATCAAAGACCAAATATTCCTCGCCTGCACTAAAGAGTGGAAGTACGAGAGCGGATTTTCCAGGGTTTGCCTTCAAGATAGGAGCACAAGTCTTAATTACATCCTCCCAAGTTTTTGGGAAGTCTGTTTCTGGATTGAGCCCTGCCTTTGTGTACATATCTTTATTAGTCCAGAATGCATAGTTGGAAACCTCATGAGGTACGCCCACTTGTGCGCCACCCACTTTGAATCCTGCAACAACTTTGCTGGAATAAATACTTTCAAAATATTTTTGAGCATCTGCGGCATTTGCTGGCTTTTGGCCTTGGCCTTGCGCATATGCCATGTAATCAACACTGGTCAAAAGATTCTGTGATGCATATTTTGGCCAGAGTGAGCTGAATAGGTTGATGAGATCCGGTCCGCCTCCACCGGCGATAGATGTGGTGAACTTTGTAGGAATATCTGCTTCTGCTACGGGGAGGAAGTTCACTTTAATGTTTGGATTTGCTTTTTCAAATCGTGCAACGAGAATTTTGTCTAGGTCATTTGCTGGGGGATTTACATGTGACCAATAGTTGATCGTTATTTGACTAGCTGCCATTGATTGGATCGGCGAAAAGGCTGTGGTTGCGATAATCATTGCGACAGATAATGCGAATATTCGCTTCTTGTTCACGTAATCTCCCAATTCCGTAGATGTCCATTGGACCTGCAGACTTTGAAAAAGTAGTGGAACCCCCATGCGAAGTCAACGGATTTAGGGACAGGAGGTACGCCTGGCACCAAGGGATTTATCCATCTACTGAAAACCTTTGTCCACAGCCAAAGCTCTCGAGAAAGCTTTTCGGTGTCAACCATTGACGAGACCAGCATCTAGTGGCAAAGTCCGACCTGACAGGTTGACCAGTCAACTTTGCCTGCCGGGGAGGTCTGCGTGATTAAGCTACAAAAGGAAGCAGGCGCGCTCCCGATGTATGCGCAGATAGCTGATGCCATGGAACGCGACATGATTTCTGGCCGCATCAAAATAGGTGCTCTTCTTCCGAGCGAATTGAGCTTGTCCAAAGATCTAGAAGTAAGCCGGGCCACAGTTACAAAGGCATATCAACTTCTCGAGAGCCGCAAACTGGTATCCAAATTTCAAGGATCAGGCACTCGAGTACTGCAGCCGCCCATGGAACGTTCAATTATTGAATTCACTGGTTTCAGCCAACATGTTAGGCAATTGGGACGAAAACCTGAATCTAAGCTTCTTGATATACGTGAGGGTATCGGCGGTGGGGACTCTGATGTCGAGAAGGCCTATAAGAAAGGTGTTCCACTTCTGGTGATCGAGCGGATGCGATTAGTTGACCATCAACCTCAAGGAATGCAGATCGTTGCAATTCCCAAGTCGGTCACCGAACATGCGGGTATTAACAAGAAATCGATGTCCGCAAAGAATGTATCTCTCTACGAACTTTTAACTAAATCAGGCGTGGTACTACAAAATGCGGAAGAGACACTTATTGCCACCAACGCAACCGCAAAAGAATGCAATGCAATGAATCTTGCGAAACACACTCCGATGTTTGAGGTGTTTCGAAAGTCGTTTGATCAGAGTGGTCAGATGATTGAAGCAGTCAAGGCGCGTTACCTGGGGAGTGCTTATATATACAAAGTGCGACTCGGTACACGATGAGGGCTGTCGCAATATGACAAATGGAGGAAATATGAAAGGAAAGAAAGCTAGATACTTTGCATCAATTGCGGCACTTACCGCGATTGGAGTTGGACTTGGCACTCTTCCAAGTTCTGCTGCTGGCACCAAACCTGTCGCTTTAATCATTGCGCAGGGCGGACTTGGCGATCAGTCGTTCAACGACTTGGCATACACAGGTTTCAAAGCAGCCCTTGCTAAAACTGGCCTAACAGGCTCCCCTGTTGAAAGTCAGGACGTAGTCGGCCAGGCAACGCAAATCCTTGAGAGTGCCTCACAAGGGGACTATGGACTTGCGATCGATCTTGAATACTCACATGCAGACCCAATGACTGCCGTTGCCGCAAAGCACCCGGACATGCTTTACGCGGAAATCAACAATGAGGCAAAAGGCGCAAACGTTGTGAACGTTATGTTCCAAGAGCAAGAAGCCTCATATCTTGCAGGCGCACTAGCTGCCATGATGCAAACAGTTAAAGGTAATAAGAAGATAAACAATAAGAACACTATCGGAGCTATCGGTGGCGTGAAGAGCGCAGGCATCGACAAGTTCTTGGCTGGTTATATGCAAGGAGCTCGCGCCGTTGACCCAAAGATCAAGGTCCTCATTGCCTATGCAAATAGTTTTGGAGATCCTGCAAAGGGTAAGCAGCTAGCTGATGCAATGTTCGCTCGCGGAGCCGACATTGTTTACTCAGTTGCAGGTGGAGTTGGCGCAGGAGTAATCCAAGCCGCAAAGTCAGCTAATCACTATGCAATCGGAGTCGACACAGACCAGGACGGACTTGCTCCAGGTTATGTTTTGACTTCAATGGTTAAGCACGTAGATGTACTTGTTAAGACCCTTGTAACTCAATATGCCGCTGGAACACTACCTGCCGGAAAGACTCTTTCCGTCGGCATGGGCGATGGCGCTGTAGCTCTTACAAGTTTCAAGTACACCAAGAAAGATATTCCAGCTGCTTTCCTAACTCGTCTTGCAAAGATGAAGCAGGACATCATTGATGGAAATATCAATCCTTGGAACGTTTACATTCAGGGGTACCCAAAGTGGTACAAGAGTTCCTGAGGTAAATTGATTTGAATACTGTCAGCCCATCTAAGGAAGTCAAGATACCTTTGGCTTCCTTAGATGGCGCTGCCATACTCCCGAAAATAAGACTGAAGAACATTTCGAAGAGCTTTGGTAAAACGCTTGCAAATAAGGAAATCACATTCGATATCGAAGTCGGCAGTATCCATTCGATAGTCGGACAAAATGGCGCTGGAAAATCTACATTAATGAAGATTTTATTTGGCCTAGAAATACCTGATTCGGGCGCCATATTTCTAGATGACGAGTTACTGAGTATCGACTCCCCACGCGAGGCACTTTCGCTGGGTATCGGATTGCTCCAACAGGAATTCTCACTCATAGATGATTTGACTGGAATTGAGAATCTCATCTTGGGTAACGAGCCGGTGGGTAAGTATTTCATCGATTATGAAGCCGCCCTAGTGCGAGCGAAAGAACTTCAGTCTAAATTAAACCTAGAGATTCGTTGGCTAGAGAAGATTTCCACTTTTTCGATGGCCGAAAAGCAACAGGTCGAAATATTGAGATTGCTTGCTTACGGCGCCAACGTATTGATTCTTGATGAGCCAACTGCAGTATTAGCCCCACTGCAAATCCAAGCTTTAATGGATTTACTTTTCCTTCTTAAAAAAGAGGGCAAAACGATTATCTATATAAGCCACAAACTTCCAGAGGTCATGCAAATCAGCGACCACATCACCATTTTGCGCGATGGGGCCCAGGTCTCGACCCTTTCTATTTCCAAAACTGATCTTGAAGAGGTCGCAGATATGATTGTGGGAGAAACATTTCATAAAGCGCCAAACAGCTATGGGTCACCCGGGGACTCAGTCTTCAGTATCCGTAACCTTTCCTATCGCAATTCAAAGAATTTCGAAAAAGTTAAAGATGTATCTATCGAGGTGCCTTCGCATTCCATCACCGGTATATGCGGTGTTGCTGGAAATGGACAAGAGGAATTTGTTCACCTTCTTGCCGGACTTGTGCGTCCCACAGCTGGAAGCATTATTTTGGCGGGGCAAGAATTGGCAAAGACATCCGTGAGGGTAAAGCGACGTGAGGGAATCTCCTACATATCGCCTGATCGAAAGTCAGAGGGTCTGGCGATGACTGGTTCACTTATTGAAAATGCCGTTGGCGGATTCCAATTCCTCTTGGCCAGGTACTCATGGCTTCGCAAAAAGGATTTGCTTGAGCACTCAAAGAAGATACTCGAAAGATTTGATGTTGCACACGGCGAGCTAACTAGCCCGGTCTCCACGCTCTCTGGGGGTAATCAACAGAAATTGATGGTGGGACGCGAAATTACTCACAACCCCAAGGTCTTGCTTGCCTCGCAGCCAACTCGCGGAGTTGACCTGGGCGGGGTAGATCGCATTCATGAATTCCTCCGAGACGTTCGCGACTCAGGTACCGCAATTGTTCTTGCCAGCGAAGACCTAGACGAATTAATTGAAATGTCTGACCGTATTTTGGTTTTCTTCAATGGGGAAATCTCTGGCTCCTTTACGCACCCATTTGATCGTCAGCAAATTGGAAGATCGATGCTGGGAATGAAAAATGATGCGACATAAATATAAAAACATCCTGCTCTCTTTCCTGCCAATAGGTCTTGCCTTTTTCTGCGGCGGGCTTGTCATTTTGGCCACAGGGGGAAATCCCTTGCGGACGTATTGGCTGCTTGGTAGAGAGGCATTTGGAAGTTGGACGCATATTCGTTCGACTTTAGTCTCCTCCACCGCCCTCCTCTTCACGTCCACGGCCACCGCAATCGGCTTTCGGGCTGGTGTCTTCACTCTATCGGCCGAGGGTGCCTTTATCTCGGGCGGATTAGCTGCTGCAATAGTCGGTGGATTGACATTACATATTGCCGGCTGGATCGGAATACTGCTCATTCTTTTCGTGGGCTTTATTGTCGGTGCACTTGTTGCTCTAATCCCAGCACTTCTTAAGGCATATCTTGAAGTCGATGAAGTTGTCTCGACTCTAATGTTCAATTTCGTCATAGGAGGAATAGTCGCCTGGTTAGTACAATCATTCTTTTTGGCCCCGACCGAAGGCAATGCAGCGACCAAATTTATTGCTCCAAAATTTAATCTACCGACTAACTTTCTCGGGCTCAATCTTTCGTTAGGTTTTTTCATTGCCCTAATTGGAATTGTTATCTACTCAGCACTGATACAAAGAACTACATTGGGATACAACCTTCGAGTGCTGGGCTATTCCAAACCATTTGCGCGAGCAATTGGTGTTGTCGAAAAAAGGACGATTCTCATTGCTATGTTACTTACTGGTGGGGTCGCAGGCGTTGGCGGGGCGGTGCACCTAACTGGGTTAATTCATCGTTATGTCTCAGGCTTTTCTGCCGGATACGGTTTCACAGGGCTGGCTATTGCATTGCTAGCTAAATTCCGCCCTGCTGGATTAATTGGTGGCTCTTTGTTACTGGGCGCAATCAGTTCCGCCGGATCAACTGTTCAACTCTTTACTAAGATCCCGCTAGATATTGTGAATGTCTTGCAAGGCTTTATCATGATCGCTGCAGTTATAGAGGGACGCTCTCTCCTTTTTGGTAAATATTTCGCAAAGCGAAAAGGCGAACTATGAGCTTAGACTGGGTTAGCCTCTTTCATGATTCCTTAAATTTATCTATCCCTCTCATCCTGGCTGCATTGGGTGGGCTGGTGCACCTGCGTGCTGGAGTTGTTAACATCGCAATTGAGGGGCAAATGATTTGCGGTGCCCTGGCAGGATTTGTTGCATCGGCTACTTTTAAAAGTTTCGAATTAGGGATATTGAGTTCTCTGATATTTGGAGCAATCTTTGGAGCATTCACCTCTTTCCTCATTATCTACTTACGAGGCAATGAAATTCTTATTGGCCTCGGTTTCAATGTGCTCATTGTTGGGGCGATTGGATATGTTTTGAAGAGCATCCTTGGTGTCTCAGGTACTCTTAACAGTCATAACGTCGTACAGATTCCTAGATTCAATGTGATGCCGGATGCCTGGCCGAGCTGGGTCACTCTCATATTTAACGGGCACGATGTGCTCTATTGGGTTTCGATGATTCTCATAATATTGATCCCGATCTTTTTCATGAAAACTCGTTCTGGGCTAAGGGTGAGATCAGTAGGGCAATCCCCAAGTATTTCAACCTCAATCGGCTTGAAAGTAAATAAAATCAAGATGTTTTCGGGAGTTTTTGCTGGTGCTCTAGCGGGTGTTGCAGGATGCGAACTATGCCTCGGCCAGGTTGGACTCTTCAACCTACAGATGATTGCCGGTAGAGGTTTTATTGCCCTTGCCGCCTTTTACTTTGGACGTATGGCGCCTCTGCCCACCGCTCTTGCGTGCCTGACATTCGCGCTTTTTGATTCGTTGCAAGTTCAACTTCAATTGATGGGGTACTCATCCAGCTTAGTTAGTACCCTTCCTTATGCGATGGTCATCGTCGCTCTCGCTTTTTCTCAACTGTCGCTAAAACTCAGAGCGCGGAAAAGAGTTTGAAATGAATAAAACTGCATTAATTATGGTGGACGTAATGGAAGCGTTTTTTAATCCGCAGGGGTCTTCCTCCTACCCAGAAGCTTTAGATGTTTTGCCCAATATTCTTGAAGTCCTTCAAGTGGCGCGGGCCAACTCTAATTTTATTGTCCATGCGGTCGAACGTCATTACCCAGGTGTGACAGATGATGAGTCCAAAAGACTCCCCACCCACTGCGTCATAGGAACCCTTGACTGCGAATATACAGCGGGAGCAGAACCCCGAATAAGTGAGAATGAAATAGAGATACCAAAACGCCGATTTTCCTCGTTCATGGGC
>CAIYBL010000144.1 GCA_903924485.1 uncultured Actinomycetes bacterium | reverse complement strand
GGCTTGCTCATGCTGGGTTGTTGCCCCAGGGTTCATGGATGCGAAGCCACGTTGATTAAAGGCTCTTCCCAAGACAGGGTTTGAGCTTTGCATAGGTTCTTGTCTCCTTCTGTAGCCGATGGAAGATCCATCAGTAGTAGAACAATATTAGGTTGCAGATACTTCCCAGCAACCGCAAGAGGCGCTCACAGTCTGGGAGTCAGCCTAGAAATTTACGTTCTTAGTGCCTACGCGGCAGGCAATCCCACAATCACGATCTCCGAGAGCGGCAGGCGCACGCGTGGAGCTTTCTCACGCTCGACTAAGACAGTATCTTCAAGGCTCTCGGCTGGTGCCTGAGTTCCCAATACCAAGATCGCAGTCTGTAGATAGTTATCGGGAAGCGAATATTCGGCCTTCACTTGTTCGCGGTCATATCCAGCAATTGGATGCACAGCTATGCCTCGGTGATTGGCTTCTATCGTCATAAATGCACTTGCCAAACCAGCGTCATAGAGTGCGAAGGGGCGGGCTGATCCATCGTCATTTGTTGTCACCGCAGCAACGAGTACAAGGGCAGAAGCCGAGGGAGCCCAAGCGGCATTGAAACCCGCAAAATGCTTGGTGAGATTCTCAAAATGCGAATCCCCACGCTTGGCAACTATGAAGCGCCAGGGTTGCTGGTTGTTCGTTGAGGGAGACCAGCGCCCCGCTTCAAGAATTGCCGCTATATCCGTATCTGATATCTCAGCAGCGGCATCGAATGAACGCGGGCTCCATCGGTTGGCAATCAAAGGGCTAAGGGTAACTGAGGATTCGGCAGGTTTGATCATCTTCATAGGTCACTTTCTCTTTACGGGTACTAATCAACTAATTGCAGATTACTTCGAGGTAACCACAGCCTTATTCAATTTTATTCCCAACGACCATGTGACATTGATGGAGCTCGATTGCCTCCGATAATTTTGTCTTGTAGGTTATGCAAATGCTCCAACGGTTTATAGTCGATAGAGCGATTGCACTATCCATTGATAATGGAGTTTCCTCCAAGAAGAGCGATCAAGAAATTCGTCTCGAAATAATCAACGCCTTGGGAATCCCAGCGATCCCGAAATCCTCAAAAGAACATCTCTTCTTAGAAGAGGTTCCCTTTGATGGTTTTACGATCAGGAAATTAATTTTTGAACCTGTACCAAATTTTCCTATTTCAACACACCTCTACTTACCTGAAGGCACCGGCCCATTCCCTGCCGTCGTGCACACGCCAGGACATTGGATGGAAGATGCGAAGTTAGCGGCCGAAGTTCAGCGTTTCAATATTAATCTTGCTAAAAGTGGCATCGCAGTCTTGTGCTATGACCCAATGGGTCAAGGTGAACGGCGTATTGGATGGCATCAGCATGGTCAGCTAGCGCCACTACTCGTAGGCATGACCACTGTGGGATTGATGGTTAACGAAACACTCGCTGGCGTGGATCTTCTCTCTAACCTGGAGTGCATCGATGCAGAACGTATCGGAGTGGTCGGTGCATCTGGCGGAGGG
The DNA here is from genome assembly GCA_903924485.1 of uncultured Actinomycetes bacterium. Taxonomy (GTDB): domain Bacteria; phylum Actinomycetota; class Actinomycetes; order Nanopelagicales; family Nanopelagicaceae; genus QYPT01. The sequence continues at coordinate 3,015 of CAIYBL010000144.1, read as the reverse complement.
TTTGTATCAATATTCGCGGCGATCATTGATGAGCGAATCAAAGCCTCCGCTATTGGATGCATTGTTAATACTCACATCAGCCAAATTGGAGATGCCGCCTTTGGAACGGGATGGGATAGCTGGATAGATTTATGCAACCAGATTCCAGAATTATCTGCGATTGCAACGATGGGGAAATTGTTATCCACGATTCTGGAACGAAAACTTATCGTCGTAAATTCACTCAATGATCCGGGTTTCCCAATTGCTGGGGCCAGAGAAGTGGCCTCTGAAGTTCGGGAGATCACACAAGGCACCCATAAGGAACCCAACTTTGAGTACAAGGAAGTTGCTGGGGCCCATGGTCTGCATTCTGAAATGAGTACGGCGCTAATTACATTTCTAACATCTTGCCTCAATGCAGAAATGCACCTGGATCCAAATACCAGCCTTGCTTTTGACCCCCAGTGGCCCATCGCTCACGAGCGTGCCTCGGCAGAAAGCCCGCAGCCTTTCGCACCTTTGCCGACCACGGGAACGTGTTTTGAAAAATACATCGACACTAACCTTCCACTTGTGCAATTGACGTTGTCAATTTCGAATCAACTGAAACTCGATAGAGCGCCTTTAACGCGCGAGGCTCTCCAAGAATTCGTCGGACCTTTTCCTGAACGATCCCATCAAAGACCCAATGTCATCGCCCATAAAAGCGTGGAACGAGGATATTTGCAGACCTTAAAGATTCATTCAGAACCTGGAATAGAACTTGATGCCTTGCTACTTCTGCCAAGAAACTGGTCTGATGAATTCTCAGGAGTTTTCGTCATGCTCCACAAGGACGGTGGCGCTGCCGCTCTTGACTCAGTGGAGGCTTTAGAAGCTCTAGAAAATGGCTACGCGATTTTTTCACCAGATTTGCGAGGAACAGGGATCCAGTCGTGTTCAGAATTTGAAACGGCTACAGCGGCATGGATGTTGGACCGAGATCTTCTCAATCAACGATTGTGGGACTGCTTGGTCAGCATCGATTTTCTATCTCACCGCTATTCCACGGGTCAGCAAATCGATAAAGGCAACATCGTGATGTGGGGCCAGAATGAATATGGACTTCTCGCATTAATTGCGGCGGCGTTGGACTCTCGGATCGCGAAAGTCGGATCAACCGGCATTGGGAGTTTCAGCGAATTGATCATTCGCAACTCTGAAATCTCTCCAATGTTCTACAAACACAATCTTCTCCGAAGTTTCGACTCGCCTGAGTTACTCACGTTGATAGCGCCTCGACGGTCAGCGATTGGCTCACCTCTGGAAGGCATTCAGAAGGTAATAAAAGGATTTCTCAGCTCCACATCCAGGTGAGTCCTCACCTAATTCTCAAACTTTCTGTCTAGACACATATCAGCCGATTAAGTATGCTTATTCTACGCGACAAGCAGCAGGCGCTTTCGAAAGTATCCAACTGAGAGATGGAGTCTTTGAAAGTACTGGTCCCTCGGTCTTGAAGTAAATTCGACGCAGAAATCCTATGAAGGGGAGCATCATGTTGAGTGCATTACATCGATCAAAGAAGGCCAAGCGGGTTTCGCTTGTCATCGGCATCGTTTCGGTGATGGGCTTAGTATTTTCAAATACTCAAGCGCTTGCAATCTCAAGTTTTAAGAGCGCAGCTGATCCATACAGTGGAAAATTGGTTTACTGGTTCTGGGCAGAATCAGATGTACCTGGTTCAACTGCATGGATGCAAGCCGCGATTAAGCGATACGAAGCTCTACACAAAAATATTTCTATCGAACTTGTTCCACAAGGCAGCGATACTTTGCAAGGCGCCTTTGAAACAACAGCTCAGTCAAAATCAGGTCCAGACATTGCTATGCAATGGGCTACCTTGCCTGTATTGACTCCAGTATGGAGAGGCCAAGTTGCATCTCTTAAGGGACTTATCCCAGATTCTGAAATCGCGAACTGGTTAAATACCAGCGAAAACGTTTCTGGCGGCCAAACATGGGCAATGCCTTTGTATCTCTTGGGTGAGCCATTTGTTTGGAATAAGACTCTCTTCAAGAAGGCTGGATTAGACCCAAATAAGGGCCCAACAACATGGGCTGAATTCCTTGCAGATTCTGCAAAGCTAAAAGCTGCAGGCATTACACCTGTGCAAATGGGACTTAAAGATGGAGCATTTGGTGCCTGGTTCCAAGCAACAATTGGTACACAAAATCTCAACTCTGTTTCTGAATTGCAAGATGTTTACACCGGTAAGGCTAAATTTACCGATCCTAAATATTCGGGCTACCTAACTCAGCTTGCAGATATGTCTAAGAAGGGTTACTTCAACAAGGACATCGCTTCCATTGACATCAACCAGGCTTGGCAGAACTTTGCTCAAGGCAAGGGTGCAATGACATGGACGACAGATGGAAACGTAGCCTCATGGGTAAAAGCTGGATTGGAAAAGCAAATTGGAGTTCAAATGGCTCCAAAAGCGGGAACCGGCAAACTTGCTAGTTTCTACACTGCCACTCAATCCATCTCAGCCTTCATCACTTCATGGTCCAAGCAAAAGCCAGCTGCTGCTGCTTTCATGACGTGGCTACACCAACCAGCGAACCTTTCTAGTTGGTACACAGCCACGGGAGCCTTCCCTGCTGATAAGCGATTCTCAACCACAGCAATTAAGAATCCTTTGATGAAGCAGCTCTTCGCTTTGGATTCACAGCCAGGTCAAGTTTGGGCTGAAAACTATGCACCACCTCAGGTTGACTCAAATGGTATTCGTCCATTTGCTCAGGCTGTCATCACAGGAAGCAGTACTCCTGCAAAAGCTGCAAGTGATATTCAAAATTCCATCACTCAGTGGCAAACCCAACAACCTGCTGACTTCAAGTCCTACAAGACTTGGGCTTCAGGTAAGTAGAAAGTAAACACATCACAATAGAAAACGAAGTTCAAGGTGCGGCCGTTACGGTGAGAAGCAATCGCTTCCACGGTAACGGCCGCTACCGTGAAAAGTGGCCATTCTTTTTCCTGCTTCCAGCG
>CAIYBL010000143.1 GCA_903924485.1 uncultured Actinomycetes bacterium | reverse complement strand
TCCAAGTTGAGTTCCGCCTTGGTTTCCGCCGCCACCTGGAATTGATGCAATATCCCACTTACCGGCAGTATCAGGAGCCTGAGCCTTGATGTAATCCATCATCCAAGCCGGGGCAAGAATTGTGGCAAAGGTGCCCTTATTCATTCCGATGTTCCAGTCAGATGTGTACTGGCCAATACGAGTTCCGATACCGGCATTTGTCGCTTTGATGGTCGTATTCCAAGCCAACTTCACTTGTGGGTTAGTCGCATAAATAAGTTTTCCTGATTCAGTTCCATCGTTTGCGTAGTACTTTGCAGTACCTTGATTCATAATCGCTGCATAAATGGTGCCTGCGTTATCTATAAATCCCTTGCCTGCCTTCTTATCTGCCGCTGAAAGCTTGGCATCATATTTCTGGCCGGCTGCAATGAATGCATCCCAAGTTGGCCAAAGTTTTGCTACTGCCGCACGATCTGTTGGAAGACCAGCTTTTTTAAAGAGATCTGAACGGTATGCAACTTCGAGTCCGCCGACATCTGTTGGTATTCCAATGACGCTGCCGTCAAAGGCAACACCTTGCGCCCAGCGCCATGCCAAGTAATTCTTTTGAATATCGAGTGCGCTTTGTCCTGCTGGAATCCCCGCGGTTGGTTCGCCTGTAGTCTTCATCAGGCGAAGATCTTGGAAACACTTTGGGTATGAACGCCAATATCCGGAGTATGAGACTTCAGTTGCGACAATGTCGGGTCCAGTCTTCGCTGTACATGCAGTAACCATGTTTGTACCATCGAGTGGATCGAGATCAGATTTTTTGATCTGCAATGACACTTCAGGATGGAGCGCCTTGTATTCGGCAACTAGGTTGCGCTGAATAACGTCACCAAAAGTCCAAATTGTAATTGTGACGGGGTCGGCCGCCTTCGCGGGTGCCGAGAAAGCTGCCGCTCCAATTGCCACTGCAGCTAGTGACGCAACAAGTGACCTCGCTCTAGATTTTGTAATAGTTAGGTTACGCATTTCAACTCCTTGGACATTGACTTGCAGGATTAATGCTTTACTGTTGGTGGAGTCCAAAATTCACAGAACGTTTTCGTTCGGTGTAGACTCCTCCAAACTATGAAAGCGGTTTCATAGGGGAAGTTAAGTGGATCGGACCTTCTTTGGCAAGGGCGGGAAGCCGCTTTTCAACAAAAGTTATAAGACAGTGACAAAGGCTCCAAACAAGAGAGGTTGGTGATTAGAGATGAGGGCTTCACAGCGATCCAAGCGCAGCGTGATCGTGCTGGTCTCTCTGCTCGGTCTGCTCTCAGTCACCGTATTAGACCCCCCCGCTAAAGCCGCTTCTAAGATCACCACGTACAAATTGCTCTGGGCTGATGACTTCACCGGAAAAAAGGGAACGCTCCCTAACCCAAAGGTCTGGGCGCCAGAACTCGGCGGACTCAATCAAAATGGTGAGCTCGAGTTTTATACGAAAGATCCTAAGAACCTTGCACTCGATGGCGCTGGGCACCTTCTTATTACCGCAAACCGAATCGCGGACCAATCTGAAATTGCGGTCAGTAATGATCCTGCAATTGATCGAATGCTCAATCAGTGCAACGCCTGCCAGTTCACAAGCGCAAAGATAAAAACTGCCAGCAAGCTCTCCTTCCAATATGGCCGCATAGAGATTCGAATGAAGACTCCCGTCGGACTTGGGACATGGCCTGCATTTTGGATGTTGGGAAATGATCTTCTTAAAGGAATCCCGTGGCCTGATTCTGGAGAGATCGATATCCTCGAACAAAAGGGATCATTGCCTGATACTGCATTTGGAACCATCCATGGACCAAACCTTCCATCTGGAGCTGGCGGTGGGTATGGATCCACCTTTACAGCGCAGACGCCATTAAACAGTGGGTTCCACACGTATTCGATCGAGTGGAAGAAGAACAAAATCGATTTCTATGTCGATGACAATCTCTACTTCAGCGCAGCAGCAAACGATGGCTCATCAGGTACTTGGGTCTATAACCAACCATTCTTCTTGATTCTCAACCTGGCAATGGGGGGGGAATTCACGGGAGATCTTGACCCGGCGATGAAGCGAACACAGATGAGCATCGATTACATACATTTTTACTCCATTAATGGAGTGGGCAAGGTTATTAAAAACTAACAACCGACTGAAAGGCAATCTATGAAGAAGAAGATGATCAGCGGCGTTACGGCGCTTGCCTTGGCTGTTGCAGGCCTTGGAATGACAGCTCTTTCGCAAGCAAAGGCAGCTGGACTTCCAACTGTTCGAGTTGTGACCCCAGTCTTCAACCCAGCCAACGAAACATTCGCATCTGACGGTTTGGGCGCTTACTACGCTGCCGGCGGACGCAGTTTCTACATGTATGTGGGCGCTGGCTCAACGATCACTATTTCTTATGCCGTTACCACTGATGGAACTACCCCAGCAGCCGATAAGACGATCGATTTCATGGTCAATGCGCCTTACAGCGCGTCAACTGCAGCCTGGACGGTTAACGGTTCAAGCGTCGGACCTTCAGCCAATTCAGCAACAGGATATGGCTTGATGGTCACGGGCAAGACGGATGCCAAGGGTCAGGTTTCGTTCACCATCAAGAACACGGATACCGCAGCAACCGCAGAGGCTCTGCCAGCATCAGAAACTGCACCACGTGCGGCGACTGGGCGTGTTTATGGAAATATCAAGGCTGTTATCGATGGCCTCACAGATATGCAGCAAGTTGAAGATCTACTGACCTTTGATATTACTAAGGCCGCAGCTTCAACAATCGGCGGCGATGCAGCACCTACTGCGACTCCATCCGCTACCGCAACTCCATCCGCTACCGCAACTCCAGCTGCCGTAACTGGTGTGAGTATTCGGTTGGTTACTCCAGTTCTAACCGATGCAAACTCAATCCACCGTGCTGATCTCGAGAAGTTGTTTAGCGTCGACAACACCTGGTACCCAGTTGGTGTCGGATTCCATCAGCTGTATCTACCTACAGGCTCTAAGTTCGTCGTTGCATATAAGGTCACCGATGCATCAGGCGCAACACTTTCGGGTAAGACTGTGAAGCTTCACGTGAATAAGTCATACTCAAAGTCAAATGCAAAGGTCGCAGCAGGCACGAATGCAACCGATGCGACGAAGGATGATTCACAAGGAAATGATCAACTCGTTCTGTCCGCAATTACGAATTCATCAGGAGTGGCAACATTTAACCTTCAGAACCTTGATACGAAGGGTGAAGTTGTACCTGCAAAACCAACTGCTCCAGCTCCAGTGGATGCATCTAAGGGAGCAGTCTTCTCTCAGATCTACCCAGAGGTGAATGGTGCTACTGACATCGCAGATTTCCTTGAGATTCACTTCACAACTGCTCCAGCAGCCAAAGTGATCATCGCCTGCGTTAAAGGTAAAGTCACCAAGAAGGTCTCAGGCTTAAAACCAGTATGCCCAAAGGGATATACTAAAAAGAAGTAATTGAAAGTAGGAGCCCCCTTGAACCCTCGCTTGATAAAACCAGCAGCGTTCTTGGGGGCTTTTCTACTTTTATCGCTCTCGCAAGCCAGCCTCGCCGCACCGGCCCCGGTAAAAGTTGGCGCGCTCTGCTTGCGACTCAAGGCAACTGTTACAGTCGGCAAACTCCACTACATCTGTGTAAAGAGTGGGAAAAAGATGATCTGGCGGTTGGTTTCCACCCCAAAGGTCTCAGTTAAACCCACCCCAAAGGTCTCAGTTAAACCCACCCCAAAGGTCTCAGTTAAACCCACCCCAAAGGTTTCAGTTAAACCTACGCCAACTCCTGTTCCTATAAGTTCTCCAACTCCAACTCCAACACCCACG
>CAIYBL010000142.1 GCA_903924485.1 uncultured Actinomycetes bacterium | reverse complement strand
GGCATCAAGGTGTAGTGGTTGGGTGTTCATGGTCAACGTCGTGAAGAGAACATTGTCGGCTTCAGTTACGGTGCGTCCAGGTTGATGACGGTAGGTCGTTCCCACGACATACTCTTCAAACCAGAGTCCGCGCTGTTCGATCACCGGACCGTTGGCCTCATTAGACGAAGTCATGAAACCTCTTTCAACGCGACATTGTTTCTAACAGACATTACTTGGAAAAGTGAAGCGACAGATATTACTTCGGTATAGGAGTTGAGAACCCCGTCACCCATTTCTCATCCCATCCGGACTGCCGAAAACCACTGAAGCACATCACCGCATGAATCGCGCGGTAGCAATTTATCGACACGGTGCCCGCAGCTAGTCCGTAGTCAGAATCGTTCATAATGGCCGCCACTTCGTCAAGTTTTCCATTTTCAATAACTCAACTATTTCTAAATTTACTTCACAATTCTTACTAAGTGTCGAAAACCCATAAAGACCACCCGCCTCGACTGACTCTTCATCTTCAGTGCAAGGCGACAACAATGCACTCTTCTAGACACATGTCCAGCCGCCATCAACGCATATTGTCTGTCCGGTGATGAACGCGGCTTTGTCCGTCGCCAAGAATGTGACAATTCCAGTGATATCCCCGTCGAGTCCCCAACGACCCATTGGGACACGAGCAACAATCCCACGACTAAAGTTTTCATCTTCGTAGTCTTCTTTGGTCATCTCGGTCGCGACGTAACCGGGGGCTACGACGTTGACCTGGATCCCAAATGGGGCTAACTTGGCCGCCATATTTTTACTCATACCGATCAACCCGTGCTTTGCTGTCACGTACGACGTAGCGGTTTTCGACTCGGCAACAACACCAAGTATTGAACTGATATTCACGATTTTTCCCGACCGCATCATCTTAAAATGCCGCGCGGCGGCGTCCGCAATCACAAACGGGGCCGTCAGGTTGACGGCGAGTACTTGCAACCAGTCTTCAAGGGTTTCATCCTCGTCAACAACCATCCCTGCATTGTTCACCACGACGTCCAGGCCACCCAAACTAGAAATGGTTTCTGTTACTAACGTCCGGCCCACGCTTGGTTCACTGAGATCACATACAATCGACTCCGCGATCCCGCCCTCATTCCGAATTTCGCCCACGGTCTCATTAAGCGTGCTCTGGCTTCGGCCAGTACACATAACCGCAGCACCGTGACGTGCCAGATCAAGAGCAATCGCTTTACCGATCCCCCTACTAGCACCCGTCACGAGAACCTTTCTCCCCGTTAATTCAAGATTCTGAGTCACCATTGGTTTTCCTATCTTCGATAGCACAAAATCTTATTTCTATTTCGTATAAAAACGTACTTTGACTTGGTTGCCAAAACTAGAACTGATACTCGTCGTCGCTCTTCACTACGAAAAAATTTTCCCTCACAGGTCTAGGCTCCCACTGTCGCGGCCATCGATGTAATCACCGGTATCTGCAGAGGGAAGTGGCATGCCGCTAGATGATCATCGCCGAACACTCTCAATTCGGGCTCAATTTCAGAGCAAACATCTTGTGCGGAGGGGCGGCGGGTCCGAAAACGGCAACCTGATGGGGGGTTGATGGCCGACGGTAATTCACCCTTGACCAAGTGCCCTCGCTTGGCTCGAGCGACTCTCGGATCTGCGACTGGAATCGTGTTGATGAGTCCAGAAGTATACGGATGCGCAGCTTTTTCATAGATTGCTTGGGCGGGTCCCACCTCTACCAACTTGCCTAGATACATGACACCAATTCTGTCAGCGAGATACTTCACCACAGCAAGGTCGTGCGAAATAACGATGTAAGACAGGCCGTGCAACTCCTGCATCTCTTTCATCATGTTTAAGAGTTGCGCCTGAATTGATACATCTAAGGCCGAGACTGGCTCATCTGCAATAATCAACTTAGGTTGAAGAATCAAGGCTCGGGCAAATCCAATTCGCTGACGCTGCCCACCAGAGAACTCGTGTGGGTATAGAGAAACGGACTGGGGCGACAGGCCCACTTCTGTGAGTATTTGTGCGATTCGTTCATTCTGTTCAACACGATCCCCAATTCCCTGTGCGATGAGTGGTTCTCGCAGAATTCTGCCCACTCGCATTCGCGGGTCGAGAGAAGCGTAAGGATCTTGAAACATCAGTTGCAGATCTCGACGCATATGACGCATTCCGGCGCCACTCATGACTGTGAGATCATTTCCGACAAAATGAATCGAACCTGGGTTTGGTTTCTCCAGCCCTACGATTAATCGGCCAATAGTCGACTTTCCGCAGCCAGATTCTCCAACAATGCCGAATGTCTCACCTTTGTGGACCGTAAAACTGACATCGGACACAGCCTTAATTGATTCCATCTCGCGATTAAACAACTTCCTACCCGAGACTGGAAACTCCTTGGTGAGCTGATTAACTACCAGGATTGCATCACGTTGCATGATTTCGGCGAGTCGATTCTCATTTCGATTGCGTACTTCAATTTTCTCTGTATCGGAGGTTTCACGCTGCAGGAAGTGATCATGGCTACCGTCAGCGTCCACGGGATTGAAACAGGAAAATAGATGCGACTCGCTGCTGGGATCTGGTGCCAGTTGGGGAACCTCAGTTCGACAGCGTTCTGTGGCGTTCTGGCACCGAGGACTAAAGGAGCAATTCGTAATTTGCTTTGAAAGATTTGGCGGAATGCCCGGAATATTGTACAGACGCTGCGCTGAATCTTGATCTAACCGTGGAATCGATTGCAGGAGCGCTGACGAGTACGGGTGTCGTACTCGATGGTAGAGCTCTTCGGTTTCTGCCCCTTCGACAATTTTCCCACCGTACATAACAAGTACGCGATCCGTACGACCCGCTATCACTCCCATGTCGTGCGTAATGAGAATTATTGCCATGTTCAACTTCTCACGAAGTTCATCCAAAAGATTCAATATCTGAGCTTGAATTGTGACGTCAAGTGCGGTGGTGGGTTCGTCGGCGATAAGGAGCTTTGGATCACACGCGAGAGCCATCGCAATAATGACACGCTGACGTAAACCGCCTGATAGTTGATGAGGGTAGTAATTCAGGCGTTCAGCGGGTCGGGGCATACCTACGGTTGTAAGAACTTCGAGCGCTCGATCCATCGCTTCTTTTTTTGACGCGCCGCGATGGATGCGAACACCCTGAGCGATCTGTCGTCCTATCGTCATGGTTGGATTCAGCGAAGTCATAGGATCTTGGAAAATCATTGAGACTTAATTTCCCCGTACTAACTGCATCTCACGTTCTGCAAGCGGGACTAAATCACGCCCATTCAAATTGATTGCGCCACTTGTAACATGGCAAACATTAGGAAGTAGTCCCATGATGGAAAGGCCAGTCGTACTTTTCCCACATCCCGACTCACTGTCAACGCGCATCCAAAACAGCCACACGTGCGCATCGAAAACAGCCACACATGGTTGATGTGTAAGTCTGCCTCAGGAACGTGGCTGACGCCACTTTCACTCAGGACTTTCTGGTTCG
>CAIYBL010000141.1 GCA_903924485.1 uncultured Actinomycetes bacterium | reverse complement strand
GGCAGGAACGCTCGTTATTTCTTCTTGCCATGATGGCGTATAAGGAGAACGATCGTCATAGTCTTCTGGCCATTCACCATCCAGGCCATCGCGGGCGACCCCGTACTGAGCCAACATCAAGTCATAGACTGTCGTGACAGTTTTCCCAGCTATTTTAATGACTGGCACTCCACGAGCCAGAACGCCTCCACTCTCTGACGATTCTTGCCCTTGATCAAAACGTGGCATGAGCACTGGGGCTGATACCGCGCCTTCTTTGCCGTAAACGCTCAAAAGTGGATCCACGCCCTCAAGATCTAGGTTCCACTTCCCCATGGAAGAGTCGTTATATCTATGCCCAAGCGAACCATTGGGAACAAAAGTTTCACCGGTGCTGGAATCTAGAACCACTGTCTTAAATCGTGAACCTTCGGAAACGTCTCCCAAATCTGATGACACGAGAAATTTATCAGGAACCCATGAACCATCTTTCTTGCGCAAAGAAACCAAATACGGCAAGTCTGTAAATTTCTTTACATAATCCTGGAATCGTGGCACTTGCTTATCAACGAAAAACTCTTTAAGGATCACATGGCCCATAGCCATACCAAGTGCACCATCGGTACCTGGATGTGGGGCCACCCATTCATCTGCAAATTTTGTATTGTCGGCATAATCGGGGCTAATCGCAACAACTTTTTGACCTTTGTAACGCGCTTCTGTCATGAAATGTGCATCAGGTGTCCTTGTTACCGGAACATTGGAGCCCCACATTATGAGATAAGTAGCATTAAACCAGTCAGCTGATTCTGGAACATCGGTCTGGTCTCCGAAGACTTGAGGCGAGGCAACAGGAAGATCTGCATACCAATCGTAAAATGAAAGCATTGATCCGCCCATTAAGGAAATGAAGCGGGCACCCGCCGCATGAGAAGCCATAGACATTGCAGGAATTGGTGAGAAACCAAAGACACGATCTGGTCCATATTTCTTAATGGTATGAACATGTGCCGCTGCAATAATTTCCGATACCTCGCTCCAGCTCACGCGAACTAATCCGCCCTTGCCTCGAGCACGGTGGTAGCGTTGGCGATTTTCTGGATTATCTACAACGTCAGCCCATGCAAGTACGGAATCACCTAAACGACCTTTAGCTTCACGAAACATTTCCAATAAAACACCGCGGATATATGGAAAACGGATACGAGTTGGTGAATAGGTGTACCACGAAAATGCGGCACCTCTTGGGCATCCACGGGGTTCGTATTCAGGAGAGTCTGGACCCACTGATGGATAGTCCGTCTGCTGCGTTTCCCAAGTGATGATTCCGTCTTTAACATAGACTTTCCAAGAGCAAGATCCTGTGCAGTTCACCCCATGCGTTGAACGAACTACTTTGTCATGGCTCCATCGGTCCCGGTAGAAAATATCACCTTCGCGCCCACCAGCTTTAGTCACTGACAACAAATCTTTGGAAACTTCCCCACCTGCAAAGAAACGCCCAAATTTTATAAGCGCCTCTTCGGTTCCGTTAAATACGTCATCAGTTCTTCCCATGCTTGCAGTCTGGCTTAGGGATGCCCCATGGAAAATGGGTCTAAAGACCCTATTTTCAGAACGATTGAGCATGAGAGATTTCCAAGAACGAACTTTGCCGATGAGGAGAGACCATGTCTGTGCGGACTGGATCCACACGAGTCCTGTCAATATCTACATTTGCCTTCACCCTTATGTTTGCC
>CAIYBL010000140.1 GCA_903924485.1 uncultured Actinomycetes bacterium | reverse complement strand
TTTGTGCTAACAGACGAGGCCATGGTTGTAATCCTTTAAGATCGTCAACTAATCCCATAGCTGAAATTGCAATAGCTGGAAATAATACAGAGCTCGCAAGTACAAAATTGTGCATCGAGTGGTTGGAGTACATCAAGGCAGAATATGAAACAAGAACAACACCGAATGAGATTGAAACTCCGCCAAGATACGGCACGGGCTCTTTCTGTATCTTGCGTGACATATTTGGAGCATCAACTGCGCCAACCCGCATTGCTACAGAACGCATTACTGGAGTGAGTATCCCTACAAATACAAGTGTGACGAAACCCAATAGCAAATACTGCTGAATGGAATATTGCATAAGGTGCTAAGTCGTGTGACCTTTTTAGTTAGCGGACTTAGGTTGGTCGAGAAGAAGTTCTTTGACCTCTGATTCGCGATAGCGACGGTGCCCACCTAGTGTGCGAATAGAAGTGATTTTGCCTGCTTTCGCCCAGCGAGTGACTGTCTTTGGATCAACCCTGAACAGGGCGGCGACTTCACCTGGGGTAAGGAGAACCTCGGCATCGGTCAATCTGTTCATACAATTACCTCCACAAATGTCCGTTTAATCAGCAATTGCGCCGAAGTATGCGCCTTTATCCTAGCCTCCACAAGGCAATTCAAGCCAAAGACTGGTCATAACCCACTGACTGCAGGGTTATCACTCACATGGCTTGTTCAAACGCCGCCACTCGCCTCCAGCGAGTCACAAGGCGCTCGTATCCGCGTCCAGCAACCGCGCCGTCACCAGACGCCAAACCACCAATCGACATCAAAACATCTTCAATAGATGTGTCAGCATCAAGACCATCTTCTCCTAAATCTTTTAATGACTTCTCTAAATAACCAGCTAGTCCACCGTAATCCAACTCAAGAAATGATTGTGGATGAAACATTTTTAGCCAATCAATAAGATCTTGAATTTCTTCTTCAACGGGACCTTCACCAAAAGCGCCTGCCACAGATGCATGTGTTGTTTCAGCTCTGCTTATTGCATGTGCAATTGAGGTGCGCATCACAGTGAACACGCCTTCCGGGTTAGCACCACGTACACGTTCCTCTGGAATGAAAAGTGAAAACCAACGTGGAGGGATAATCCAAGTTTCAGTAAGAATATGTGGAACTTTATTTTCAACAAAATCCACTCCCGCCGAAATCACTTCTTCCATAGCTGGTGGAAGAAACATGGGGCTGACGCTGGAGGGCATGGATAATTTGAATGTCTCAAGAGCGGACCAACAACGCGTTGCTGTAGACCACGGTGAAACATAGCGAGCGCCTTCAATATCTAAAACGTGCGCGCCGTCTAAACGAAGTGCAGGTGACTCGGGAAAAATCACACGTTGCAATGCGCGAGATTGTTCCTCTTGAATTGTTTGCGTCGTCGCTTCTAGTTGCATCCACCGCAAACGGTCTGCTGGTTCAAATGCAGACAACGGTTCATAGACTCGAAGTGAGGCAACGTACGGTGTTGGTCGCATAAAAATTACGCGCGAGGAATGTAATTGCCTTCAGCAAATGGATCGTCATCATCACGATCTTGCTTTGGGTCAGCGTCCCCGTGGAGTTCCTTAGCCAGGCGATCCAGATCCATCTCTTGAGATGAATACTTCAAATCGCGTGCGACTTTGGTTTGTTTGGCTTTTGATCGGCCGCGCCCCATAGCGTGACCTCCTTACTTAGCGTCTAACGTCAGGGGCGTAGGCTATCGCGCTCGGTAGCTACCTTCCAAAGCCGAACACGGCTCTGTCCCATTTCTACCCATTACAACACCAGCTACCCAGGCTTTCATTCCCCTGGCAGCCAATGATTTAAGCGCAAGATCGGCCTGAGTGGGGTCTAA
>CAIYBL010000139.1 GCA_903924485.1 uncultured Actinomycetes bacterium | reverse complement strand
TTAGCTCAGTTGGTAGAGCAGGTGACTCTTAATCACCGGGTCGGGGGTTCGAGTCCCTCAGGACGCACTTCTTTGGTTACTTATTCAGACTTACTCTGATTTGTCGGGCAAGTGTCATGGCCTGAAATATCACCACTGGGATTGCAGAAAACGCATCCATTAATGTATCCAGAAGCACAGAGCGCATGTGTAGATCATCTTGATCATCATCGTTTTGCAAGACATATGCGCCCAACCCCATCATTAACGCGGCAATACCACTAACCCAGATAACAGGAATGGGATGAAGTTCAAAAGCGTGGCGAGTCAATCTATGGATTGCTTCCACCGTGACCGATAGAGAGATACCAAGAAGCGTTAAAACAATAAGTAATCGCCTTGCCTGCGTCATGGGTTAGCTATGGTCATTGCGAAGATGCGCGCGCGAAATGATTCTTCGGGCAATCTTGGCAGAAGCTTCATCAATCATTTTGCCACTTTCATCTAATGCCACACCCGATGAAGAACCAATCTTTTCAAGAATAGATAGCGCTTTAGCGAGGTCCTCGGCGGAGGTCGAGAACTCAAGATTGATCCTCGCAACTTGCGCCGGATGAATTGCAGTTCGGCCAAAGAAACCGGCGTTTCTAAATTTCTTACAACTATTCCCGAGCCCGATTTCATCTGTGACATCGCTATGCATCGGAGCAATTGGTTGCTCAATTCCTGCCGCAGCTGATGCGAGTACTAGGTTCGCCAAGGCAAAATCCAATGGAGGGGAAGATTCTTCGAAACCCAGCCCAAGTTCTGCACGAAGATCTAATTGTCCAATTTGGAGGAATTGCACTTTCTGGATTTTCGCAATTTCACGCGCAGAAAGTACAGAATCCGCTGATTCGATCAATGCACTCAATTGCTTGACGATCTTGATTTTAGAGGAGATATATTCCACATTTTCGATGGACGCTTTGGGCACAACGATTCCCGCAACTCCTTCACGATCGCATGCGAGCAAGTCGGAGTCTAAATCATCTGCATTAATTCGCACCCAGATCTGGGAACTAATCTGATTACTGCCTACCCATTGACTAAAATTCTCCCGAGCACTTTGCTTTTCTGATTGTGAAACAGAATCTTCAAAGTCCACAATAATCGCATCTGCACCCCTGGAATCAGCCTTGCTGAGCATTGCCATGTTATTTCCAGGTACGTAAAGGTAGCTACGAGCAATCATCTAGCCCACATCCTCTGCAATGATGCCTTGCGAAATAAGTTTATCGATCTGATCGTCCGTGAGTTTAATCTGATCCTTCAATATTTTTCGTGAATCAGCACCCTTTGCACGACCGGTCCACTTTATCTCTCCTGGTGTTTGGTTCATGCGGTAAAGGACATTTTGCATTTTAATATCGCCCAAATTTGGATCCTCAACGGAAACGATTGTGCGAAGAGCTTCAAATTGGGGGTCCTTCATGATGTCGCTGATGTCGTAGATCGGCGCCACCGCTGCTTGGGCTGCTTCGAATTCGCGCACTACTTCGTCCGCATTTCGCTGGGCGATCCAACTTCCCACGTAACCATCCAGTAACTCCGCATGTTGTGCGCGCGTGGAGCCAGAGCTAAACCATGGCTCTGAGATCACCTCTGGATGGCCCACCAAAGTCATAACTCGCTCTGCAATGGACTGCGCGGATGTAGAGACTGCAAGCCAACGGCCGTCCTTGGTCATGTAAGTGTTTCGAGGGGAATTATTCACCGATCTGTTTCCGGTGCGAGGTTGAATCACTCCAAGTTGATCATAAACAGTTGCGTGAGGTCCAAGTATTGCGAGTATCGGTTCAATAATTGCCAGGTCAATCACTTGGCCTTTGCCGAATCCTTCGCTTTCGGGATTTCTCTGCGCATACATTGCAAACATGATTGCTTGCGTCACTGCAAGAGCGGAGATTCCATCGGCTAAACCAAAGGGCGGCAGCGTTGGTGGACCATCTGCCTCGCCCGTCATGGCAGCGAAACCACTCATGGATTCAGCGAGAGTTCCAAAACCGGCACGATGCGAATACGGTCCGAACTGCCCAAAGCCCGTGATGCGCGCGATGATCAACTTTGGATTTCGGGCCCACAATTGTTCTG
>CAIYBL010000138.1 GCA_903924485.1 uncultured Actinomycetes bacterium | reverse complement strand
CTACGACATTTCACGATATACTCTCAGAACTAGACAGTGGAGTAGGCATGCCCGATATCACTTTCTTGTATGGCGCTCGGACCAATCAGCCAACTTATTCTACAGAGTTAGCTGAACTTGATGCTAAATATCCAAATCTAAAACTAAAATATATTGTCGAACCACAAAGAGTTAATCCAGCTATTATTCAAGAATACGTAGCAGATATTCATACGGCATACTTTTATGTCTCTGGTCCAGAGCCTATGGTTGAGGCCTTTGATAAGATGCTAAAAGATATGAGAATAGACGAGTCAAAGATTAAAAAGGATTACTTCCCGGGATATACCTGGTAGTCTAATCGGTTTCATGCATACTACGTTTCGGCCTTAGGGCCTCATCAGAATGAAGAATAATTCATTGACGTAGTTTTCTAAGAATTAGAGGGGTGGGCGTTAAGACCCTTGGCCCGACAGATCGTCGATGTCTGTCGGGTGAGAGCAGGCCATGATTTAGCATTGCCTAGCCATGGCTGGCTCCAGCGAGTCCAGCGGTAGCTGGAAGAATGGCTCCTGATCTTCTAGGTACGAGACCGCGATAGATCCAGGGGTGACGCATCCATATGTATACCGATGATATGCATAGACGATCTCCCCCTTGAAGTAGTCACGTGCCAGCCATGGGCACTCTAGTTGAGTGACCATTCTTTTTAGCCGCAGGAAACCTGCGTCTCGGAGTTGAAGCTGATCATAGATCATATTAAACCGCCTCTAATCTCAAAAAACAAACCCACAAACTTTGTGAGTTGATAATATAATAACATAAGCTTGATGAAAAGTCAATCTATAATCATATCTATTAATTTTCTTTATGTTATCAACCATACAGTTTTACGACTGTATGACTCATATATCTAAAGAATTGGTTTGTGTGGGGAGCGATGGGGCAGAGGAAGATTTTTACGTCTTCGATCTGCGCCCATCGCGCCACCACACTTCTCATTCAAGTGAACTTGAGTGAGATTGCATTTCCTGCGGAGCTTTCTAGACTTGCGTCCGCTTCTTCGCCCAGAAGAATCGCTTGTCGCGGCCCTTGAAGATGAAGTAGTGAGCAAGCATGAGCAACGCCAAAGTGATGACGGCGCTCAGCCACGGGAAATGGTGCATATGGAATGTCAACAGAGCATAGTATACTCCGCTTCCAAACGCTGAAAACACCAGTAGGATCTGTAGGATCTTGTTCATTGTTCAGCTCCAGTTGTTTCCGACGTACATGTATCCGCAGTAGCCTAGTGCATAGGTGAATTCCCAGACTAGTCCGCCACCACGGCTATATGCCATGTTGAACATTGCAATTACAGCTCCAAAAACGAAGCCAAACAATGCCATACAAGGAGCCGTAAGGACTCCTAGGCTTCCTGCCGTACAGGCTACAGCACTTGCAGCACCTACTCCAGCAAAGAAAGCATTAAGGAGGACGTTTCCGACCTCACTATGCGACCAGTGGAGATAGATTACCCATCCGAACGTAACGCTCGGGTCGGCAACCACAGGCCAGGCTGTAACAGCAGAGGTGTCAACGGTTTGTGTAACCGTATTGCCCTTGACGCTATAGCTTGTAGGTACGGAATTACCATTGGCGTCATACGCCCACGCTGGTTCAATAAACCCAATCGTGTTCGTTGCGTCAATCGGAGTTACGCCCTTAGCACTGGTAAGTGCGATGCTTGTTCCACCCAGACCGTTTGCATCCTCAACAGGCTTGTAGCCCGTCGGAAGAGACATCTTGTACGAGAAGGAAGTAGGAGCATCTGGCCCAGACATCTGCTGCGATACCTGATAGCCTCCCGGCTTTGGGGTAACAACGGCAACTGATGTATCGGTTGGATCTGCAACCCAGGAGCCATTAACATTTTGCATGTTCTTGGCTTTGTTGGGAAGCTTCATACCAATCGACTTTCCATCTGATGACACACCACTTACATCACCTGCAGTCGACAAAGCGACATTGGGAGTTGAAGCAGTATTTCCGGATGGATCGTTGCCAGTTGCCTTATGAGCAATTGCCGTTGCTGCCGCCACTTTAGAAGTAGCAGTCTCAGCTGCAAAGCGCATTGAACTGGCATTCGATGCCGATGTATTGGTTGCTGCATTGGCGACGTTCGCCATCCCTAGTGTCGGGATGAAGACCACCAATGCCATGGTAACGCCAAGCAAGATTCGCTTGTACTGCTGTGAGTGAGTGGACATTATGCCCCCTCCCTTTCTTCTCGTAAGATGCGATCTGCATCAAACATTACTG
>CAIYBL010000137.1 GCA_903924485.1 uncultured Actinomycetes bacterium | reverse complement strand
CGGTTTATATGTATCGATTATTGGCGACGATGGTGTTCGCTATTACGGATCGCATTTAATGAAAGTTGCCGATGGGATTGAACCTGGCGTGCGTGTTGCTGCTGGAGACTTAATAGGAAAACTGGGAGATTCCGGTGATGCTAAAGGAACTGCCTCGCATGTTCACTTTGGAATTTCATGGCCCACTCCAGTGAGTGCAGGTGCATGGTGGGTACGTCGTGGTGAGTTATATCCATGGAGTTATTTAGATAAATGGAAAGCTGGAACAGATTCATCTCCAGCAAAGGCAGTTGCAAAATTATTAGCTAAAGTTGGCGCGGTTCCACCAATTCCAAAAAAATAACCCCCACCGTTGCCGGTGAGGGTTATTTATAAAGCTGTGGAAATTAGGCAGGGTTTACTGCATCAGCCTGAGGACCCTTTGGACCCTGTACGACCTCAAATGAAACTGCCTGACCCTCTTCAAGGGACTTGTAACCGTTTCCTTGAATTGCTGAGTAGTGAACGAATACATCTTGTCCGCCACCATCAACTGCAATGAAACCGAAACCCTTTTCAGAGTTGAACCACTTAACTGTGCCTGTTGCCATGTTTTTTACTTTTCCTTCGATATGTGGGGTGAATGAGAAATCCTCGTCCACCAGTCATCCTCTTGCGCCAGCGATACCGAGCAAAGCTTTAGGCCATGAAACGGGTACTGATTAAGCGTCCGACTAGGGAAAAGAGTACTAGGTCACACTCGAATTGCCTAAAGGTCATTACTGGCAAAAAAGGCCAAAATGCGGTAAAAATAGGTATCTCCTTAAGGCGATAGGTAGCAGTGGTGGACCGGGGAAGGTCAAACCAACGCTCGTTGGCCTTATTTTGGAGAGTCATGGACCGTATTAACACGCCTAGACCCGTAGGCCGATCTACCATTTCATCTGTGGGATCAACTGCCTTGTCTAGGGGCTTTCTTGTCATTCACTCTGCCCCTTCGGCGCTGACCAAGCATGTCGAGTGGGCCATTCAAAATCTTCTGGGCAAGGCGATCGTCATTAACTGGACGCCTCAGCCTTTGGTCGCTGGGACTCATACCGCCACCTTGGAGTGGCGAGATCGAGTGGGAGCTGGAGCAGAACTGGCAAGTGCGCTTCGTGGGTGGCATTACTTACGATTTGAAATTCGCGAAGAATCTGTAACGGAGAACGTTTTATATCGTTTTACTCCAGAGCTAGGCATTCATCGGGCACTCATTGATGGCGCGGGGAGTGTCTTGATCACAGAACATCAAGTATTGGGAGCGATGGATCAGGATGAAGACACCTTGCGACAGACGTTGGCCAATGCCATGGGAACGGCGTGGGATTTGGAGTTGGAACAATTTCGTCGCGTCGACTTGAATGCAACATCACAATCGGAAGCAATCTAACCCTCTGAGCCAGGAAGTAGAATTCTTTTTATGAGTCAACTAAACGAAAGTCCCATCATCACGATCGAACGCCGCAAAGCGGTAACGATCATCATCTCATCAGTAATCATCTCGATCGCACTTGCTGGTGGGCTCATGAAGGTGGGTTCAGGATTTGCGGCTCGAAGCGCAAATGGAATCACCGTCACGGGATCTGCAAAAGTATCTGCTGTTGCAGATAATGCAGTTTGGACTCTTAGCGTGCAGGCATCGACTCCTAAAGTTGCAGATGCCATCGCTAAAGTTGGATCTGATGTTGATGCGGTGAAGGCTTATCTCACCTCGGGCGGTATACCAGCCGACGCGCTAACTCTTGGCGCGGTATCAACGTATGCAAATGCCGAATACATCAACGGAAATGCAACAGGACGCATCTTGTCTCACAATGCCTCGCGAGATGTTGTTGTCCGCAGCAAGGATGTACAGCTGCTTTCTAAGTTGAGTCAAGCCATTGGTACTTTGTTGCAGACTGGTGTCAATGTGAATACAGGTGGACCGCAATATTATGTTTCGACATTGCCAGCGCTACGTCCGCAGTTGTTGGAGGAGGCAATGAAGGATGCGCAAATTCGTGCAATCGCACTTACTAAAGCAGTCGGTGGAACTATCGGCGCTGTTGTTAGCGTCACGACTGGTCCTTTTCAGGTGACGACTCCGGATTCCACAATGACCGATAGTGGTGGCGCCTATGACACAAGCACAATTAATAAGACGGTTACAGCAACGGTTTCGGTGACTTTCAAGACGAAGTAGTTTTTACAGAGGGATGTTGCTATGGCTTCCACGGCGATGAGGTGCGCTGGCGATTGCTTGTGCCAGCGCTGACCTGGTCTTCATCGGATCAATGATTTCATCGACCGCTCCGATTTCTATGGCGCGTTCTACGCCGCCGGAAATCTTGTCGTGCTGAGCAGCCAACTCAAGTTCCATACTTTCTCGTGACTCCTCTGGAAGGTCAGCTAGCAATCGGCGGTGTAATACGCGCACGGCAGCAACTGCTCCCATGACAGAAACTTCCGCAGTAGGCCACGCCAGTACTTTTGTGGCACCCAAGGATTTTGAATTCATTGCAACATAAGCACCGCCGTAGGCGCGCCTGGTAACAAGAGTGACGCGCGGGACAACTGCTTCGCCAAAGGCATGTAACAATTTCGCGCCGCGCCTGACTGCTCCCTCCCATTCTTGACCTGCTCCTGGAAGAAAACCTGGAACATCTGCGATGACAATTAAGGCAATTCCGAATGCATCACAGGTGCGAACAAAGCGAGCTGCCTTTTCAGCCGCTGAGGAATCAAGAACTCCGCCTAAATGTTGTGGGTTATTGGCAACAACACCGACGGTGCGACCGCCCAACCTGCCGAGGGCAATGAGCATGTTCTCAGCCCAATGGGGGTGCAATTCAAGTAATTCGCTATCGCTATCCAAAATCGCGCGGACAAGGGGATGTACCTCGTATGCGCGCTTGGTTTGAGGCGGTACTAGAGATGCGAAATCAAAATCTGCAAGATCAGTAGATATATGTCCTTGGTTAGAAAAGAGGGAGGCGAGATCGCGAGTATTGTCGAAAGCCTCCTCCTCTGAATGTGAAATTACATGCGCAACACCACTGTTTTTGCGATGAGCATCAGGGCCACCCAGCGTCGCAATATCAATTTTTTCACCCGTCACACTCTTAACAACATCCGGACCCGTAACAAATATGCGTCCCTCTGGTGCAAGCACGACGACATCGGTGAGAGCTGGACCATAAGCGCCTCCACCAGCAGTGGGTCCTAGGACTAATGAAAGTTGCGGAATTTTCCCGCTGGCCGTAATCATTGCTTGGAATACTTCACCAAATGCGTGCAGAGATGAGACGCCATCGCGCAATCGCGCACCACCTGAATGCCAGATACCTATGATCGGCAATTGTCCAGCCATCGCTTCGCGATAGGCGGTAAGGATTACATGTGCACCGTCTACTCCTAGTGCACCACCTTGAAAAGTGGCATCGGAGGCAAAGACAACAACACGATTTCCTTTTATTAATCCGGTAGCTGCCAACATGCCTGATTTATCTACGGGTGAAATAAGTTGAACGCTACCCGGATCAAGAAGGCGCGCTAAACGACGTTGAGGATCGCGCGGGTCGACTTCAGCGGTGGTCATTGATTAGAGAGTACGAAAAGCCAATACAACGTTATGGCCACCAAAGCCAAAGGAGTCATTGAGTGCGGCTATATCGCCCGAAGGAAGTGCGCGAGGCTTGTCGCGGACAACATCAATCGTGACGGCGGGATCTAGATTTTCAATATTGATTGTTGGTGGAGCTAAGCGATCTTGCAAAGCTTTCACGATAAAGACAGATTCAATTGCTCCCGCGCCACCGAGTAGGTGTCCCGTGCTGGACTTAGTTGCAGATACAGCAACATGGTCGGCATCTTTTCCTAGCGCCAATCGAAGCGCATTTGCTTCGGCAACATCGCCCACTGGCGTTGATGTTGCGTGTGCATTTAGGTGAACAATGTCGCGAGTTGTTAAACCAGCATCGCGAAGTGCAAAGGCAATCGCCCGTTGGACTCCGCTGCCATCAGGATCTGGAGCAGCGATGTGGTAGCCGTCGGAAGTTAAACCTTGTCCCGCAATTTCAGCATAAATGGTTGCCCCGCGTGCTTTTGCGTGTTCGTACTCTTCCAAAACTAAAATTCCTCCGCCTTCACCTAAAACAAAACCATCACGGTCGATGTCGTAGGGGCGAGATGCACGAGCAGGTTCGTCATTGCGCGTAGACAGGGCTTTCATCGCAGCAAAAGCTGCCATCGGAAGGGCGTGGACCGCTGCTTCAACACCGCCCGTGACAATAATGTCGGCACGATCAAAGCGAATCATTTCCATGGCATAACCAATGGCCTCGGCCCCAGATGCGCATGCACTTACAGGAGTATGTACTCCGGCTTTTGCTTTGAGTTCAAGACCTACGTTTGCCGCTGGCCCATTTGGCATCAACATCGGCACAGTGTGTGGACTTACAAAACGCGCGCCCTTATTTCTCAAGATGTCATATTGATCCAGCAGCGTTGTAACTCCACCGATACCAGAGGCGATTACAACACCTAGACGTTCAAGATCAACATCGGGAGATCCTGCATCTTTCCATGCTTCTCGTGCTGCAATAAGTGCAAATTGTTCAGAGCGATCTAGTCGGCGCATTTCAACGCGCTCCATTGCCTCGCTTGGTTCAACGGCTACGCGGCCGGCAATAGTTACTGGAATCGTGGATGCCCACTCATCGGTGAGAGTGCGCACACCACTTTTGCCAGCCAGAAGGGCTGACCAAGAAGTTGCGACATCTCCACCCAGGGGAGTGGTTGCACCTAATCCAGTAACTACGACGCGACGACGTGACATTGTGTGATTCTCCTAAATTTACGCAGATGCCTTAACGATGAAATTCACAGCGTCGCCAACAGTGGCCAACTCTGAAACCTGATCGTCTGGGATCTTCACGCCAAAGCGCTCTTCTGCAGCAACAACAACTTCAACCATGCTCAATGAGTCAACATCAAGATCATCAGTGAAGCTCTTATCCATTTCAATGGATGCTGCAGGAATTCCTGCAACTTCTTCGACGATCTCTTTAAGTCCCGCGAGAACATCTGCTTGTGAAAGTGCCATATTGGTAGTGCCTTTCTTAGTTGTTAGTGATTGCTGGTACGTGTGGGAGAGGTGGTAGTTGTACTACTTGACCTGCATAGACCAATCCTGCGCCATAACCGATGAGTAGCGCTAATCCGCCATGCAATTCTGGGTGATCTTTGAGCAAAGCAGCCATGGCCAGAGGGACAGAGGCTGCTGAAGTATTGCCTGAGGTACGAATATCTTGGGCAATGATGACTTTTTCTGGCAATTTCATTTCTTTCGCCATTGTTTCGATGATGCGCACATTTGCTTGATGTGGGATGAACGCGTCGAGCTGATCAACAGTCATTCCTGCTGCCTCAACGGCTCGAAGTCCTGCTTTGGCCATTGAGTAAACTGCCCACCGAAAAACAACTTGACCTTGTTGTGAAATAACAGGCCAAGGAACATCTGTTGCACCATTTCTAAAATCATTCCACGATGGATTCATCACGATGGCCTCACGCGAATCTGCGTCGGATCCCCAAACGGTTGGTCCGATTCCAGGATGATCTGATGGGCCAACTAGGACAGCGCCTGCTCCGTCAGCGAAAATAAACGCAGTTGCTCGGTCAGTAGGATCGGTGAAGTCGGTGAGCTTCTCAACTCCAATAACCAAAACATATTTTGACGTGCCACTGCGAATGAAATCACTTGCCATACCTAAGCCATAGCAAAAGCCAGCACAGGCAGCGTTGATATCAAAGGCTGCAGCTTTAGGATTTCCTAAACGAGCAATCAGGGCAGTTGCGGCACTTGGTGCCTGGAATGGATAGGTAATCGTGGCAACAATGACGGTGTCCACATCTTCCATCGAAATTCCTGCGCGCTCTAGGGCTTGGCGACATGCAGCCTCGGCCATATCTAGCACGCTCTCTTCTGGCGCCGCAAAGCGACGCTCTTCAATTCCTGTGCGCTGGCGAATCCATTCATCCGTGGATTCAATACGTTCAACAATTTCAGAGTTAGGAACAACGCGTGACGGTTGATATCCACCCACGCTCAAGATTTGGCTATCGCTTCCCTTGCGTACCGAAATCATGAGGCCGCCTTTGCGGTAGGTCCTGCGTGACGTGCGATGAGATCTTTTGCTGCATCCAGATCATCCGGAGTTTTTAGCGCCAGTGTTTCAACTCCTGGCATTGATCGCTTTATCAATCCAACCAGAGTGCCAGCAGGTGGCAACTCCAAAACCGCCGTTACGCCCATTTCGAGCATTGTGGCCATGCACAAATTCCAGCGAACAGGATTAGCGATTTGGGAAACAATGCGATCCATGACTTGCGTGCCACTTGTAATGCTGGCTCCATCTTTATTGGAAAGGATGGGGAGTGTTGAATCGTGAGGATGTAGCCTCGCTGCGAATTCCTTGAGGTGGCCTACAGCTGGCGCCATGAAATGGGTATGAAATGCGCCCGAGACCGCCAGGGCGCGAACGCGTGCATTGGATGGAATTGAATCGGCCAGCGTTCCGAGGGCAAGCAAGTCTCCAGCGGCAACAATCTGTCCTGCGCCATTGTCATTTGCGGCGACTAAGCCAAGGTGAGCAATCAGCGCAAGAATTTGATCTCTATCTCCGCCTAGAACGGCCGACATACCAGTCGTGGAGTGAGCCGCAGCAACAGCCATCGCAAGGCCGCGCTCGCGCACGAGTTTCATGGCATCGAGGTTGCTGATGACTCCAGCCACAGCTGCGGCGGTTAATTCTCCGACCGAGTGGCCGGTCGTAACATCAAAACTGGCATCTGGTCCAAGGGCTTGAAGGCCCAGTAAACCTGCAGAAACAATGAGGGGTTGAGCATTAGCTGTATCGCGAATTTCATCGGGTCCAGATTCGGTCCCGAGAATTGCTAGGTTAAGCCCGATCGCATCGGAATATGTTGCGAGTGAATCCTTGAGTTCGGAAATTTCTAACCATGGATTAAGGAAGCCCGGCGTCTGCGAACCTTGACCGGGAGCAACGATTGCGAGCATTGGCAGATTTTAACCCCCACGGCACGTACTCACGAGTATCAGCGAGAAAGTAGCCAGACTTGAGCGCTGTGCGGTGCAACCTTTACTTTTGCTGCGGGTGAGGCAATCACGGGTTCATAGGTGGAACTTTGCTGGGAAGCGTCAAAGATGCAGCGAAAACTTTCTCCCCATTTCTCATCGGGCAAAGTGAAGATGGTTTCTGATTGCGAAGAATTAAGGAGCAAGAGCAAGCCACGATTTGAACCTGCCTCAAAGAAAACGGTGATGCTGCGCTTGTCTCCATCACTCCAGTGGGTATCAGTCATTTCGCGGCCACCCAAACTAAACCAGGCAATGTCTTTTCTCTGCGTACCAAGATCGATTGCACCGTTAAAGAATTCAGAGGTCACATCTACTAAGTAGGTGTTGCGAATGCTGAGAAGTGCCGAAACCGAGTCGAGCATGTCCTGTTCTCGATCGGATAAATCCCAATTGAGTGCCCAACCCGTTCCGCCAATGTCTGTAGTTGGTAGCGAGTATGCATTATTTGATCCGTTTTGTGATCGGCTTATTTCATCGCCCATCGAAAACATAGGTACGCCCGAGGAGAGAGCGAGTGTTGCCAGCATTGATTTCTGTAGCCAGTGTCGAATCGTGGCGATGCCTTCGTCGTCCGTAGGTCCTTCAACGCCAACGTTCCATGATTGATTGGAGGATGAACCATCTCGATTGTCTTCACCATTTTGTTCGTTATGTTTTTCTTCATAACTCACAACATCGTTCAGAGTGAAACCATCATGAGCGGTGACAAAGTTGATGGATGAGGTAGGACCTCTGTAATAGAAGATATCGCTGGAGCCGCTAATTCGAGATGCAATATCTGCCACACCCTCGCCGTAGCCACGTTGCAAATCACCTAGCCAAAACTGGCGCACTGAATCTCGGTAGTGGTCATTCCATTCACGCCAAGGATAAGCAAAATCACCAAGGCTGTATCGAGTCACATCCCACGGTTCAGAAATCAATTTGAGGTTTCGTAGAACGGGATCGGCCGCAATTGCGCTAAATAGAGATGAATCTGTTGCCGAATCATTTCGGTAGAGAGCAGTTGCTAAATCAAATCGAAAACCATCCACACCGATGACATCACTCCACCAACGTAGTGAATCAATGATGTGACGAACTGCGTGCGGTTGCCCTGCATTAATGGTGTTACCACAACCCGTGACATCAATGTATTCATCATCGCCTTTATGACGATACCAGCTCTTATTATCAATTCCACGATAGGAGAGTGTGGGACCACCAACTCCGCCTTCGCCTGTGTGGTTATAGACAACATCTAAAATCACTTCAATTCCAGCGGTATGCAAGTGGTCAACCGAGGATTGCAATTCCGTGGTCGGGTCATTTGTAGAGGCATAAGTATTATGTGGCGCGTTAAATGCAATGGGGTTATAGCCCCAAAAGTTTCTGCGTCCTCGGGCGTGTATTGCCGGCTCAGTAATAAAAGAATGAATGGGAAGAAGCTCTAGCGCCGTGATGCCCATTTTCTTGAGGTGAGCAATCGTAGTGGGATGACCTAGCGCCTTATAGGTTCCACGTTCGCCTTCATCGATGGCAAGATTCTTGGCGGTCAACCCTTGGACGTGCGCTTCATAAATAACTGTGTGTGCCCAAGGCGTGTTGAGGCGATGAATAGATCGAGGATGATGATCGGTCACAACTGAGAGCGGAACTTTTCCAACGTTATCTCTTTGGTCTTGCAGGTTTACATCGCCAGTACCGAAGCCATCACTACTTGTGTGAGAGTAAATTTCTGGCACGTATTCGATCTGACCTGCGAGTTGATGGGCATACGGATCGAGCAATAATTTTGCGGGATTAAATCGCAAACCACGATCGGGTTGCCACGGTCCATAAACGCGATATCCATATCGTTGGCCCGATCGCACACCGGCAAGGTATCCATGCCAGATCGGACCCGTGCGATGGGCTAGAGAAAAGCGTGTTTCCACCAATTTCCCGTTGACCTCGTTAAAGAGGCATAACTCCACGGCATCGGCGGCTTCAGACCAGAGAGCAAAATTGCACCCATCATTGGTCAAAGTGGCTCCGAGGTATCGGGAATCTGCTGGTTGCACACGGCTATCTTGCCCTGCTGGCGTTGAAATTGTCGCTTCCGATACCGCCCAGTAACATCGTGTCATGAAGATTGCGGTCTGCGTGAAGCAAGTGCCTGATTCTTGGGCAGAAAAGAAAATGGTCAATGGTTTACTCGATCGAGAAGGCGCCGACGCGGTACTCAATGATCTTGATGAATATGCAGTCGAGGAAGCCCTACGCATTGTGGAAGCTCACGGTGGAAACGGTGAAGGCGGCGCAAACACCATCACGTTGATTTCGATGGGCCCTGCGCGCGCAACCGATGCCGTACGCAAAGGACTTTCCATGGGAGCAGATAGCGCAATCATCATCACCGATGACGCACTTATTGGAAGTGACGCACTTGGTACATCTAAGGTTTTGGCTGCAGTAATAGCCGATCAGCAGTTCGATCTTGTTTTGTGCGGCACGGAATCTACCGATGCCCGTATGAGCGTTGTGCCTGCAATGCTGGCTCAAAAACTTGGCTGGGCCCAATTAACTTTCGCAGGCTCTGTAACTGTCGCGCCAGAAACAACATCTGTCACCATTACTCGCGAAACAGAAGCTGGCGTTGACACGATGAAGGCGCAATTTCCCTGCGTAATCAGTGTCATTGAGAAGATCAACGAGCCACGCTATCCATCCTTCAAGGGAATTATGGCCGCAAAGAAGAAGCCGATGACAGTGCAATCACTTTCAGATATTGGGTTAGGCAAAGAAGAAGCGTGGAGTGTGGTGGTAGATGCTACGCCGCGTCCAGCAAAAGCAGCCGGAATCAAAGTTGTTGATGAAGGAGCTGGCGCAGATGCCCTCCTTAATTTCCTTGTGGAAAGGAAATTCGCATGAGTCAAGTATTAATACTTGCTGAATTTTCCGCTGATGGCCCAGCAAAAACAGTTGCAGAGTTGGCAACCGCCGGCGCAGGAGTTGGGTCAGTTACTGCTCTCGTCCTTGCCGCACCTGGAAAAGGTTCGGCGCTCGCTGGTTTAATTATGAGCGGTCCTATCGCCGAAGTAGTTGTCATTGAAAGTGATGCTTTCGCAAAGCACTCTGTTGCCGCCGCTGCAGATGCCATCGCGCAGCTCATCACATCAAAAAGCGTCGATGCACTCTTTGTTGCATCCAGCGCTTTTGGAAAAGAAGTTGCGGCTCGAGTAGCCGTTCAGCTTGATTCAGGAATCATCACGGATGCGGTCGATGTCAGCTCAGATCTCACTGCAACTCAATTGGTTTTTGGTGGATCAACGACAGTACATTCGCGCGTAAGCCATGGCTGCGCAATTATCACCATTCGCCCAAATTCGATTACTCCTGATCTTTCTCCTTCAACACCTTCTGTAAGCGACGCTTCCTTCGAACTCAGCGCCAGTGCACAGTTGGCCGAAGTTCTTTCTAGTACTCCCTTTGTTAAGGGCGGAAGACCAGAGCTCACCGAAGCGCAGATTGTTGTTTCTGGTGGCCGTGGCACTAATGGAGATTTTGCTGTCGTTGAAGCTTTTGCAGATTCACTCGGCGCTGCAGTGGGAGCCTCGCGCGCAGCAACGGATGCTGGTTGGTATCCACATTCACATCAAGTTGGCCAGACCGGAAAGACCGTCAGCCCACAGCTCTATGTGGCGTGTGGAATCTCTGGAGCTATCCAACATCGTGCAGGAATGCAGACAAGTAAATTGATCATCGCCATCAACAAGGATCCCGATGCTCCTATCTTTGAAATCGCCGATTTTGGCGTAGTGGGCGATCTCTTCGCTGTGCTGCCTAAGGCCACGCAGGGCGTGCAGGCTCGCAAGTCCTAGACTTGGGCACATGTCCGTCTATCTAGATCACGCAGCAACCACTCCCATGGTTGATGACGCAATCTCTGCAATGACGGCTCAAATGAGGCAGCTTGGAAATCCGTCAAGCCTTCACACGCCCGGTCGCGCTTCTCGAAAAGTAATTGAACAAGCTAGAGAATCCTTGGCGAAAGAAATAGGTTGCGTCGCGAGTGAGATTATTTTTACCGCCTCTGGCACGGAGGCAAACAACATCGCGTTAAAAGGGTTGTATTGGAAGGGCAAGGGCGTTGGACGAAACGTCATTGTAATTTCTGCAATCGAGCATCATGCGATTTTGGATCCTGCGCAGTGGCTATCCGATCACGAAGGCGCCGAAATTATCTCCATTGGAGTTACGAGCGCCGGCGTTCTTGATCTAACTCAATTATCGGAGTTGCTTGCCGATCGAGCCGATGAGATTGCCGTTATTTCTATCATGCACTCAAATAATGAAACCGGAGTTCTTCAACCTATCGATCACGTTGTTGCGCTAGCTAGCGCCCATGGAATCGCTGTTCATAGCGACGCTGTACAAAGTTTCAAGAAAGTACCGCTCTCTTTTTCTGAACTTGGTTTAACGGCGCTTTCTTTGAGCGCGCACAAAATTGGCGGGCCACTGGGCATCGGAGTTCTCGTTCTCAAGCGAGGTCTGGAAATTCCCGCACTTTTGCATGGTGGAGGACAAGAGCGCGAAATTCGAAGCGGAACTCTCAACGCACCAGCCATTGTTGGCGCAAGTGCGGCAGCATCTGCTAGCTACCTAAGCGATCACGTACGCGCTTTGCGCAATGAATTAGTTGAAGGCATCGTTCGTGTAATCCCTGATGCCTATATCAATGGAGCCAATGCCGAGAAACTTTTACCCGGAATTGTGAACGCCACTTTTCCTGGCACCGAGAGCGACACCTTACTTTTACTTTTAGATGCGCAGGCAATCGCTGCTTCAACGGGATCAGCATGTAGTGCAGGTGTTCAGCGTCCAAGTCATGTGTTGCTGGCTATGGGGCATAACGATAAGAGTGCGCGGTCAAGTTTGCGATTTTCATTAGGTGCAACGACAACTCTGGCCGACATTAATCAAGTGATAGAGGCGTTGCCTTCTGTCATTGAGCGTGCACGAGCGGCGAATCTTCGATGAGGCTTCTTGCCGCCATGAGCGGCGGCGTTGACTCAGCCGTCGCCGCTGCCAGAGCGGTCGAGGCAGGTCATGACGTTATCGGTGTTCACCTTGCACTCTCTTCCAACCCGCAGAAGTATCGTTCAGGTGCACGAGGATGCTGCACGGTTGAAGACTCTCATGATGCCCGCAGAGCCGCTGATGTTGTCGGTATCCCTTTCTATATTTGGGATATGGCTGAAGAGTTTCACGAGGGAGTTGTAGAGAATTTCCTGGCTGAATATGCGGCCGGGCGCACTCCAAATCCTTGCTTGCGCTGCAACGAGAAAATTAAGTTTGCCGCAGTACTAGATCGTGCGCGGGCCATGGGTTTTGATGGAGTGGTTACGGGTCATTACGCAACAACTCGAGAAGGCCCTATGGGTAAGACTTTGCACCGCGCCATCGATATCTCAAAGGATCAGTCTTATGTTTTATCAGTGCTGACCGTGGAACAAATCGAAGGTGCGATATTTCCACTGGGGGATACCGAGAAAGTTGATATTCGCAAGGAAGCTGCTGCGCGTGGTCTTTCTGTGGCAAATAAACCAGATAGCCACGATATTTGTTTTGTACCTTCAGGCGACAACGCCGGATGGTTACATGATCGATTGGGAAGTGAAGTCGGTCCCATCGTTGATCAAGATGGAAATGTGATCGGAAAACATAAAGGCGCTTACACATACACAATCGGCCAACGTAAAGGGTTAGGGCTTACGATCCCAACTCCAGATGGGTCGCCACGATTTGTTCTGAAGATTGAACCAACAACTAACACTGTTGTCGTTGGTGCGCGAGAAGACCTTGCGATTCGGACAATGTTTGGCGAGAACGCTGTGTGGTGTGGTCCTGCAGTGACATCAACACCAACGCAAGGTTTCGTGCAGATTCGCGCCCATGGACAGCCATTGCCGTGCACCTATTTTTATGATGGTGAAAAGCTAGTCGCCCACTTGGAGTCAGACTTGCTTGGGTTGGCAACTGGGCAAGCAATGGTTATCTACGACGGAGATCGGGTTGTTGGTTCGGCAACGGTGTGCGAGACACAAGCATGAGTACGAAGGCTCGTCGGCGCATAGACGAATTAACGCAAGAAATTAGAGACCACCAATTTAAGTACTACGTTCTGGATAAGCCAACAATTACGGATGCAGAATTTGATGCGCTGCTTCGGGAGTTAGGCGATCTCGAAGCAAAGTATCCAGAGTTGCGAGCTGATGACTCACCTTCGCTCAACATCGGTGGTGGATTTGCAACCAGCTTTGAACAACATGATCACATAGAAAAAATGATGAGCCTGGACAATGTTTTTGATTCCGATGAACTCAACGCATGGTTTGATCGAACCGAAAAGGAAGAGCCCGTAAGTGAGTGGCTCTGCGAACTTAAAGTTGATGGCTTGGCCATCAATCTGCTCTATGAAGATGGTCTCCTTACTCGCGCCCTTACTCGCGGAAATGGAGTGACGGGCGAGGACGTCACTCTGAACGTAAAAACGATTAAGAATTTGCCGCACACATTGGTTGGTGAAGGAGTGCCTTCGCTTATTGAGGTGCGCGGGGAAGTGTATTTTCCACTGGAGGCATTTGCTGAACTCAATGCTTCTCTGGAGGAGTTAGGTAAACCTCTCTTTGCTAATCCTCGAAATGGTGCTGCAGGATCCCTGCGCCAGAAGGATCCTCGTGTGAGCGCGCAGCGTCCATTAAGTGTTGTCGTACATGGAATCGGCGCCTGTGATGGCGCTACTTTCTCATCGCAAAGCAGCGCTTATGAAGCGCTTAAAGGTTGGGGTTTGCCGACGAGTGATCACTATCGGGTGCTGACCACTCGCAAGCAGGTTAATGAATTCATTGCTCATTACGAAAAGCATCGTCATGACATTGAACATGAAATAGATGGTGTGGTTATCAAAGTCAATCAACGCCAGCAACAAGCAGCACTTGGATTTACCTCTAGAGCGCCCAAGTGGGCAATTGCATTTAAGTATCCACCTGAGGAAGTCACAACGCGTTTGCTTGACATCAAGGTGAGCGTTGGTCGTACCGGTCGTGTTACTCCCTTCGCTTTTATGGAGCCCGTGAAAGTAGCAGGGTCAACCGTCACGAATGCGACTTTGCATAACGCTCAAGAAGTTGTCCGCAAAGGAATTTTGATCGGAGATGTAGTTGTCATTCGCAAGGCGGGGGATGTGATTCCTGAAGTACTTGGACCAGTTGTTGAACAACGCACTGGTAGTGAAAGAGCTTTTGTGATGCCGACCCATTGCCCTGATTGTGGAAGTGAGCTCCGTGCGATCACAGAAGGTGACATCGATATTCGCTGTCCCAATACGCAATTTTGTCCTGCACAGCTTCGCGAGCGCATTTATTACATTGGATCACGGGCCGCACTAGACATTGACGTACTAGGTTATGAATCTGCACAGGCGCTTTTGAGCGACAAGATTATTGAGGATGAATCCGACCTCTTTGACCTAACGGCAGAGAAATTGAGTAAGTCTGATTTCTTTCAAAAGAAGGACGGCAGTGCCGCGGCAAATGCAGAGAAACTTCTTGTAGCTCTCGAGCAAGCAAAGACAAGACCGTTATGGCGCACTCTCGTGGCCTTGTCCATCCGTCACGTTGGTCCAACTGCTGCACAATCTTTAGCATCTACTTTCGGATCTATTGACGCCATTGCAAAGGCGACCGCGGATGAGTTGGCGCAAGTCGATGGTGTCGGTGCGACTATCGCTGATTCACTTATTGAATGGTTTAGTCAGCAGTGGCATCGCGACATCATTTCTCAATGGAAGGGCGCCGGAGTAACGATGGTTCACCAACTAGGTGCGCCGGCTCCGCAAACGCTATCGGGATTAACCTTTGTCGTAACGGGCGGTCTTGTTGATTTCACACGCGATGGCATCGCTGAAGTCATTGCCGCCCATGGTGGAAAGGTATCTAGTTCGGTCTCCAAGAAAACCAATTATGTGTTGGTGGGGGCTGATCCTGGCTCGAAATTGGGTAAGGCTCAAGAACTCGGCGTGAGTGTCATCGATGAGGCGCAATTTAAGAAGTTGCTGGCCAAAGCCTGAGGTAGACTTTGAACATGATTTCTCTTGCCGGTGAAGTAGTCCGTAAATTGCCTGCCCCTCCTGTTTTCTTTGGTCTGTTTGCATTTGGGCTTCTTGCGCTCTTTCTGTACGTCGTCTTGCGACTCGACCGGGATTAATTGTCGCCTCAAGTGCGTTTAGGTTTATTTGGCGGAACGTTTGATCCCATTCATTCCGGCCATATTCACCTGATCAGGCAACTACTGGAGAGAAATATTGTCGATGAAATTGTTGTGGTGCCGGCGGGAAACCCTTGGATGCGCAGTGATGGACCTTTTGCCTCGGCAATGGATCGTCTGGCAATGACTCAGTTAGCGATAGCTGAACTACCTAAGAACGCAAAAGATCGGATTCAGGTATCTGAGTGCGAGGTTGTACGGGAAGGACCGACCTACACAATCGATACGGTAGAGGAGTTGGTGGCAACACAGCCTGGCGTGAAGGTTCTCCTTATTCTTGGCAGCGATGCTGCTGCAGAGATAGGAAAGTGGCACCGCAGCTCTGAACTACAGAATCTTGTCGAACTATTGGTCATCGCCCGCGACGGAGACGGATTAGATATCGATGCGCTAGATCTTTCTTCAACACAGGTAAGGCAAGAGTTACTTACACATCAAAGCGTTTCTGGCGAAATTCCCGCTAGTGTTTTGACCTACATCAAGGAGCACAATTTATATGCCAGCTAGCAAAGCAGTTATCGCCAGTACCCAGATCGCCGCACGTGCAATCCTTGAGAAGTTGGGGCGAGATCTCATTGCCATCGATCTTTCAGATCAATTGGTGCTCTCAGAAGTTTTCCTTATTGCAAGTGGCGCCAACGTCCCACAGGTCAGCGCCATTGCCGATGAAGTCGAGCGACAAATGACTCTTGCGGGCCAAAAGCCCACGCGACGCGAAAATGGCGCCGAATGGGTACTTATTGATTACAGCGATTTGGTAGTCCATATCCAAAGTGATGAATTGCGTCGTTATTACATGCTCGATCGCCTTTGGAATGATTGCCCAACTATTCCGCTAGAGGCGGTAGCCGAAGAAAAAGCGCGTGGCTAACGTGCAACGCATAGTTCTATGGCGACATGGTCAAACCGATTGGAATATTATCAATCGGTTCCAGGGGCATTCAGATATTCCGCTCAACGAAGTTGGCGTTTATCAAGCACAACGTGCCGCGCAGTTATTGGCGGGCATGAAACCCACCGCTATTATTTCAAGTGATCTCTCGCGCGCACGCGATACCGCCCAATCCCTAGCGGACCTCGTCCATCTACCCGTTTCCATTGATATAGACCTTCGCGAAACGAACGGTGGCATGTGGGAGGGCAAAACCGGTAAAGAGAATCGCGCGGTGGACTTTGCAAACTTTGTTCGCTGGATCGATGGCGACGACAATCCCGCAGGAACAATCGGCGAGCGCCGTACTGAAGTTGCTGATCGTGCAGTGGGCGCAATAAATCGTGCCCTTGCCGCTGGAGATGAAGATCAGTTGCTCATCGTCGCAACGCACGGCGGGACTGCTCGCTGCGTTCTAGGAAAATTATTACAGTTGCCACAATCACATTGGGGCGTATTGGGTGGTCTCTCCAATGCTGCATGGTCGGTTTTAGCGTTAGGCCCGCGAGGATGGCATTTAGTGGAACATAATGCTGGCTCCATTCCTGAGCCTATTTTTGGAGAGGAAAGTGGGGCTGAGCCCAACCTACGATAGGGTCTGACTTCGCAAGGATGATCGAAAAAGAAAGTTCGGGGCTGTGGCGCAGCTGGTAGCGCACCTGCATGGCATGCAGGGGGTCAGGGGTTCAAATCCCCTCAGCTCCACGTGGAAAATGAGCGTGAACATGCGGCATACGACATTGCCCATGTCCAGGAAAAATGGCTCCCTATTTGGGATGAGTTAGCACCGTTTAAATCTGGTCGAGCCGATGATCCACGGCCCAAGAAATATGTCTTAGATATGTTCCCCTACCCATCGGGTGATTTACATATGGGCCATGCAGAGGCATACGCACTTGGCGATGTGATTGCTCGTTATTGGGTTCAAAAAGGTTTTAATGTTATGCACCCGATTGGTTGGGATGCATTTGGTTTACCTGCCGAAAACGCTGCGATCAAACGAAATATCGATCCCGCTATCTGGACCTATGAAAACATAGCGGTGCAGAAAGCATCGATGCGTCGTTATGCATGTTCCTTCGACTGGGATCGCACCTTCAACACATGTGATCCCGAGTATTACCGCTGGAACCAGTGGCTCTTTATCCAAATGTTTGAACGTGGTCTGGCCTATCGCAAAGCCTCGAAAGTGCACTGGTGTCCATCATGTCAAACTGTTTTAGCGAACGAGCAAGTAGTTGCTGGTTTGTGCGAACGATGCGATACGGCTGTCACCAAAAAGAAATTAACTCAGTGGTATTTCAAGATCACTGATTACGCAGATCGATTGCTTGATGACATGTCCGAACTTGAAGGGCTTTGGCCTGAGAAAGTTTTGACGATGCAACGCAACTGGATTGGGCGATCAACGGGCGCCAACGTTGATTTTCAAATTGAGGGACGAGCAGAGCCTGTCACGATTTACACAACCCGCCCAGATACTTTATACGGCGCAACATTTTTTGTTGTTGCTGCTGACAGCGATTTAGCTGCTGAATTGGCAGCTGGCACTTCTGTTGAGTCACAATTCAAGGCATATCTGGAGAAGATTAAGGCTGATAGCGACATTGATCGCATGGCAACAGATCGCCCAAAAAGCGGCGTTTTCTTAGAGCGATATGCAATCAACCCAGTCAATGGAGAAAAGTTACAGATTTGGGCGAGTGATTATGTATTGGCAGATTACGGAACCGGCGCAATCATGGCGGTGCCCGCTCACGATCAACGCGATTTAGATTTTGCTCGCGCAATGGGATTACCTGTTCGAGTTGTAGTGGAGACCGGCGAGGAAGACCCAGCAGTTAGCGGTATCGCAACCGCTGGTGACGGCGCACTTATTAATTCAGGCCCACTCAATGGAAAGCCAAAGAGTGATGCGATTGCATTTATCAATGCGCAACTTGAAAAAGATGGTCTCGGTAAAGCTGCACGAAACTATCGTCTGCGCGATTGGCTGATTTCTCGCCAGCGCTATTGGGGTACACCGATTCCTATTATTCATTGCCCATCGTGTGGGGATGTAGCGGCGCCACTTGATACGTTGCCCGTGAAATTGCCAGATGCAACAGGTCTTGATCTCAAACCAAAGGGAACCTCACCACTTGGCGCAGCCACTGAATGGGTTAATGTGCCATGTCCCAAGTGTGGGGCAGCGGCTCTTCGCGATACCGACACGATGGACACATTTGTTGATTCATCCTGGTATTTCTTGCGTTATCCCAACAACACTGATCACACCCAAGCATTCAGCCGTGAGTCGGTTGAAACATGGCTACCCGTTGATCAATACGTCGGTGGAGTAACACACGCGATCTTGCACCTTCTTTATAGCCGTTTCTTCACAAAAGTCTTATTCGATATGGACATGCTCTCTTTCAAAGAACCTTTTACGCGCCTTCTTAACCAAGGCATGGTTGTGATGGATGGTTCTGCCATGAGCAAGAGCCGTGGCAATTTGGTGCGCTTGACTGATGAATTAGCTGTTCATGGAGTAGATGCAATTCGTTTATCTATGGTCTTTTCGGGCCCACCTGAAGATGACGTGGATTGGTCTGACGTTTCACCTTCGGGCTCCGTGAAGTTCCTATCTCGCGCTTGGAGATTATCTGGAGATATCACAAGTGCACCTGTTGTTGATTTTTCTCAAGGCGAGATAAGCCTGCGCAAGGTAACTCACAAAGCACTTCATGATGCAGCGATTGCTGTTGAGACATTCCGATTTAACGTTGCCGTAGCTCGCATCATGGAGCTCGTCAACGCAACCCGAAAAGCTGTTGATTCAGGGTGCGGTCCTGCAGATCCTGCAACTCGCGAGGCGGTAGAGGCAATTGCGATCATGCTTTCACTCGTTGCCCCCTTTACGGCTGAGGAAATGTGGGAGCGCTTAGGTCATAAACCTGCGATTGCTCTTGCTGGTTGGCCGGCTGTTGATGAGGCCTTACTTGTTGCTGATTCCGTGATTGCTATTGTGCAAATCAACGGCAAAATTAAAGAACGTCTTGAAGTTTCTCCCGCTATTTCTGACGCAGAACTTGAAGCGCTGGCGATGGATCACCCAACGATCATCGCTGATTTGACGGGCGAAACTATTGCCAAGGTAATCACTCGAGCGCCTAAGCTCGTAAACATAGTTATTGCCGCACAATAGGTCCCATGGCTTTCGACGTAGAACGTATCCGTAAAGAATTTCCATCACTTCTATCTGGAGTAGCCCACTTTGATGGACCTGGTGGAAGCCAAGTCCCTACTAGCGTTGCTCAAGCCGTTGCTCAGACTCTTATGTCGCCGATCTCCAATCGCGGGGTTGTTACGCAATCAGAGAAGAATGCTGAAGCGATCGTTGTTGCATTTCGAAGCGCGGTAGCTGACCTTCTTGACTGCGACCCACGAGGTGTTATTTATGGACGCAGTTGGACGCAGCTTTCTTATGACATCTCGCGCGCGCTGGCAAAGGATTGGGCACCAGGGGATGAAATAGTCGTTTCTCGACTCGAGCACGATTCAAATCTGCGTCCTTGGATTCAAGCAGCAGAGGCTGCTGGAGCAATGGTGCGCTGGGCCGAGATGGATACATCAACGGGGGAGTTGCCACTGCGAAATGTTCAGGCAGTGATTTCTGCGCGGACCAAACTTGTTGCAGTAACCGGGGCATCCAATATTTTGGGAACACGTCCTGATCTCAAAGCAATTGGGCAAGCCGCCCATGCAGTAGGAGCGCTATTTGTTGTGGATGGAGTGCACTTAACCCCACATGCTGCAATCAGCGTAAAAGAAATAGGCGCGGACTTCTATGGTTTCTCACCGTACAAACTAATGGGGCCACATTGCGGAGTCGTCGTGGCCGATCCGGCACTCTTGCAAAATGTCAGAAATGACAAACTACTTCCTTCAACAATGGAAGTTCCCGAGCGCTTTGAATTTGGAACCTTGCCCTACGAGATAATGGCCGGAGTCACCGCGGCAATTGATTTTGTTTCAGAAATGCTCGTACAAGAAAGTGGAACTCGTCGTGAGCGCATCGTTGCATCAATGAATGCGCTCGAAGCTTATGAAGATGAACTTTTTGATTACATGGAAGCTGAAATTGAGAAGATCCCTGGAGTGAAAACTTACGGCCATGCCGCTCATAGGACGCCAACGATCTTCTTTAACATTGATGGAATTGCCCCTGCTGCGATGTATCGCCATTTATCTACTCTTAAAGTGAATGCTCCAGCCAGCAACTTCTATTCCATAGAGGCCTCAAAGGCTTTGGGTCTGGGGGATGCAGGAGCCGTACGCGCTGGCTTGGCTCCATATTCGACAAAAGAAGAGATTGATCGCCTCGTTGCAGGTATTAACAGTTATAAAGCATAAACAGAGGCAGGCACGCGTAAGACATTGACGAGGCAATTGCCTTTTCAATGGGTGCATGAATCAACTCCTTCAAGACTACAAAGAACAAATCCAAGACTGGGTATCTCATCTACATTTCACTAGATCCCATAAGAGGGCGCTACTGATTATTGCCTCACTTGTCACAGTCCTATCTGTCGGCATTGTCTTTCGCGGCCATTCACAGCCGGTAGAAATTGCGCTTCCTGTACCAGCAATGATTGCGCCCCCACTAGTGACCGTTGATGTTGCTGGTGGAGTAAATACCCCAGGAGTATATGAACTTCCCGTGAGTTCGCGCGTAATTGATGCCATCACTGCAGCAGGTGGAGTTAAAAAGGGGAGCGATGTCAGTGATGTCAACCTTGCTCGAATTATTAAAGATGGTGAGCAAATTTATGTGCAACCAAAGGTCACGGCCTCGGTCGGCGTTGGCACATCAGCACATCCCGTAGTTAAAAGAATTGGTCCAATTAACATCAACCGGGCAACAGTTTCTGAATTTGATTCCTTGCCTGGAATTGGTCCAGTAATCGCTGCTCGAATAGTTGCTTATCGCACGGTGAATGGACCGTTCATGAGTGTTGATGATCTTCAGAAAGTTTCTGGGATTGGTGTTGCAAAATTCGCGCAGTTCAAGAGCAAGATCAGCGTGTAGGTGATTACCGAGCCCTTGTCCTTGGGGGTTCAATTTGGGCGGGAGCCCTAAGCCAAAGCTGGATTTCACCGTGGTGGGCGTGCATCGCCTTTATCTTTATTGCTCTCATCGCACTGGCCCGGAAAAAAACGTTAGTCGTTGTTCTTGCATCAGCGTTACTACTAGGTGCTTCCATGATGTCTCTGCGCCAAGCAAGTCTTGAAAAGAGCGCGGCCCGAGAGTTCTTGGGCAAGTCCGCCGCGATACAGATGCAGGTGATCACCGATCCCAACCTGACCAAACCCAAAGTCTTTGGATCCACATTGGCCCCAGCAAGTTTCAGCTTCTTGGCAACGGCGTTAACCATTGGTGCTGAGGATCCACAATTTCATTTGCGTGTTCCAGTCCGCGTTATTGCACAGGATCCTTCTGTTGCCTCGCTTCTACCAGGGCAGATCTTCACGGCGGTAGGTTCTGTCCGTTTAAGTAAAGAAGCGCGCGTTGCTGCACTTTTCATCGTTCGCGGAAATATTGCTGGAGTTACACCGGCATCTCGGTGGTCACGGTCATTGGGATCTATTCGCACACACCTTCGAGTGTTGAGCCACAAGGTGGACGGAGGCGACGGCGGAGCACTGATTCCAGGAATGGTCTTGGGTGATACCGCGCTGCAGGATCAAGAATTTAGAGATGCGATGCGAAGGTCAGGGTTAACTCACCTAACTGCCGTGAGCGGCGCCAATTTCGCAATAATTTCACTCTTTGTCTTATGGTGCATGCAGTGGTTTGTGCGTTCGATACGTATTCGCCTCATTCTGACAACGATCGCGCTGATGGGCTTTATCGCGTTGGTGCGCCCATCTCCTTCGGTACTTCGCGCGGCAGCAATGGCAAGTGTTGTGATTTTTGCGCGAGGAATCGGAAAACGAAGTGACTCCCTTCCAGCCTTGGGTTTTGCGATTGCGGCAGTGGTCGTTGGTGATCCATGGCAAGCACGCGATCCCGGTTTTGCACTCTCGGTACTTGCTACTGCGGGATTGCTACTGCTTGCCCCGCGAATTGCTCGATGGCTTTCGCGATATGTGCACGAAAAGGTTGCTGGTGCATTGAGTCCTCCTATTGCTGCCGTGGTGATGTGTGCACCGATTTTGGTTGCGTTATCGGGATACATCGGACCGATGACAGTAATTGCCAACCTGCTTGCCGCGCCTATGGTTGCACCCATCACGGTGTTGGGATTTATTGCCGCCCTTACCTCTCCCTTTGCTCCCGGTCTGAGCACTTTCTTTATTATTCTTATTCGGTTTCCTGCAGACTGGATTGCAAGTGTTGCTCATTGGTCGGCCAAGTTTCCCGTCGTGCAATTCACCACTGGACTGGTCGGATTCTCTATCGCACTTGCGATCATGATCGCGACGCTTGCGGTGCTTCTCTTTTTCAGAACTCGCATTCGGTACATCATTGCCGCCGCCCTTGTATGTGCTCTTGTCTTTTCTTGGATGACTCGCTGGCCAGCAGGGGATTGGGAGATAGCGAATTGTGATGTCGGCCAAGGTGATTCATTGGTCATCAATCTGGGTAATCATCGAGGGATCGTCATTGATACAGGGCCAGATGCTGGACTGGAGGATAAATGTTTGAGCAGTCTTGGTATAAAAGAAGTCCCACTGCTGGTGTTGTCCCATTTTCACGCCGATCATGTAGAAGGAGTTGCTGGAGTAATTAACCATCGCACCGTGGGGCAAGTCTGGGTAAGTAATAATCGTGAGCCACTTTTTGAAAGTGATCGTGTACGTCAATGGCTGCCACATGTTTCACAAGTGAGTGTTGTTGCTGGCAGCTCTGTTGTAATTGCCAGTGAGCGAGGTCCTATCTCCCTAAAAGTCTTATGGCCCGATGACGCTGTGCATTCGTATGCGCTCATGCCGGGGGATGGTTCGGCAATAAATAATTCGAGCATCGCCTTACTCATTAGCGCTGCCGATTTCACGCTTTTCACCGCAGGTGATCTTGAACCACCTGTTCAGGCGCAACTGGTCGATTCGTTGATGCGCGTGGATATTTACAAGGTGAGCCACCACGGTTCCCTTTATCAAGATCCAGCTTTGATGTCGCGGCTTTCTCCAACCCTT
Source organism: uncultured Actinomycetes bacterium (assembly GCA_903924485.1). GTDB lineage: Bacteria > Actinomycetota > Actinomycetes > Nanopelagicales > Nanopelagicaceae > QYPT01. The sequence continues at coordinate 8,302 of CAIYBL010000137.1, read as the reverse complement.
GCCCTCATCAGCGTAGGCACGGCAAACTCATATGGTCATCCGGCACCTCAAACTCTGGCGGTCCTGGATAGACTTCGAAGCCGGGTCTACCGGACCGATAAGAGTGGGGCCATTGCAATCACCGCAAGGGCGCATCGCTTTCGAGTTCGAACAAGCGGCGCCGGCGCATGGTGGCAGAAAGTGAGGTTGGGATGAGCAACTATCTATTGCTTGGATCTGAATCGGCACTCTCTGACCGCGCTCTTGTGAAATTGATGGCCCAATTTAAAGAAGAAGGCGCCGAGATCACAACTATTTTCAGCGCAGATGCCGTCATCGGAGATATAGCCGATGCGCTGTCTCCATCACTCTTTAGCGAAAAACGAACCTTGATTATTCGAGATCTTCAAGATTTGCTTATGGAAGTCCAGGATGAGGTCACTCGATACCTAGCTGACATGGATCCCACAATTACAGTGGTCTTTATTCATAAGGGTGGAGTCAAGGGCAAAGCACTCTTGGACGCCATCAAGAAGGTTAAGCCAGAAATCATTACCTGCGATCCGCTAAAAAAAGAAAGTGAAAAGCAAGATTTCGTAAAAAATATGATGTTGGATGCAGGACGCAAAATCACCCCAGGGGCGGTAGCTGCGCTAGTGGGTGCCGTCGGAAATGAATTGCGCGAACTCAGCGCGGCTTGTTCACAGATTGCCTCAGATACGACAGGTGTTATCGATGAATCGATGATCGATAAATATCATCAAGGCCGAATGGAGACAACAGGATTTGATGTTGCCGATGCAACCCTTGATGGAGATATCTCAAAGGCGCTACTTGCCCTTCGAAGCGCCATCGCCACAGGTACTGATCCGGTGATGGTGACCAGCGCGATTGCATCAGCACTTCGTTCATTGGCAAAAGTTTCAGGCGCCAATCGCGGATCCAAATCCTTCGAGCTTGCGGGCGTACTAGGTATGGCTCCATGGCAGATCGATAAGGCCCGACGTCAGCTATCGTCATGGCCTCCAAAGGCGATCGCCACAGCAGTGGCGGCAATTGCCCAGGCAGATGCCGCGGTAAAAGGCGCCGCTGTTGACCCGATTTATGCTCTTGAGAGGGCAGTTTCAGAGATTGCCCGCGCTCGTTCATAGAAGCGCACTCCCACCCAATTTGAGGCTTACACCTCCTCGCTGGTAGCCTTCACCCTCTTGGGCAAGACCCATCAGGGTCGGCCATCTTCAGAAATAGGACAGGACAAGCGCACGTGGCAAATATCAAGTCGCAGATTAAGCGGATCAAGACCAATGAGAAGGCACGCCTTCGTAACAAGGCAGTGAGCTCATCCATCAAGACCGCTGTTCGCAAGTTCCGCGACGCTGTTACTGCCGGAGATGCCGCAACTATCACCTCTGAACTTCGCAGCGCATCACAGGCACTGGATGTTGCAGTTGCCAAGGGTGTTCTTCACAAGAATGCAGCAGCGAACAAGAAGTCCAAGATGGCTAAGTCAGCTACCAAAGCTGGCGTTCGTTAATTTTCTCTTCACTCTAAAGCGAGGCTAGGTTCATGCCTGCAATTTCACTTGCTAAGGCACCGCAACCAGCGTCTACCGATCCGGCGCAGATTCGCAATTTTGCAATCATTGCCCACATCGATCATGGAAAATCCACACTTGCTGACCGCATGCTCGGAATTACCGAGGTAGTTGATCCGCGCAATATGCGTGCCCAATACCTGGACCGCATGGATATCGAACGCGAACGCGGAATCACCATCAAATCTCAAGCTGTGCGTTTGCCATGGCGCTCGGGTATCGATGGCAAGGAATACATCCTCAACATGATCGACACCCCTGGGCACGTGGACTTCACCTATGAGGTATCGCGCTCGCTCGCTGCAAGTGAAGGTGCGATCTTGCTCGTGGATTGCGCGCAAGGAATTGAAGCCCAAACTCTTGCCAACTTGTATTTGGCAATGGAGAACAACCTCAAAATTATTCCCGTACTTAACAAAATTGATTTGCCTGCGGCACAACCTGAAAAGTTTGCCGCAGAATTAGCAAAGTTGATCGGGTGCGAACCTAGCGATTGCCTTTTGGTTTCAGGTAAAACTGGAGCGGGCGTTGCCGAACTTCTTGACCAAATCATTGAACAGATTCCTGCGCCTCAAGGTGATGCAAACGCACCTGCCCGCGCATTGATCTTTGATTCTGTGTATGACGTTTACCGTGGAGTTGTTACCTACGTTCGCGTAATCGATGGCCATCTCTCTGCACGCGATCAAATTCAAATGTACTCAACGGGTGTTCGCCATGAAATGCTGGAAGTCGGAGTTATCTCTCCAGAACCCGTCGCCAGTAAAGGTCTCGGCGTTGGCGAAGTTGGCTACTTAATCACTGGCGTAAAAGATGTTCGCCAGTCACGTGTCGGTGACACGGTTACTAACTTTAATAATCCAACCAAGACACCACTTGCTGGATATAAAGATCCAAAGCCGATGGTTTTCTCTGGACTCTATCCATTAGATGGCGCTGATTACCCATTGCTACGTGAGGCGCTGGATAAGTTGCAACTTAACGATGCTGCCCTTGTTTATGAACCCGAATCCTCAGCTGCACTTGGTTTTGGCTTTCGTTGCGGCTTCCTTGGATTACTGCACATGGAAATTGTCCGTGAGCGCCTAGAGCGCGAATCAAATCTCAGTCTTATTTCTACTGCTCCTAACGTGGTTTATAACGTGAAACTCGATGATGGTAAATCCATGATTGTTACTAACCCCAGCGAATTTCCCGATGGCAAGATAGTGAGCGTTGAAGAACCTATTGTTCGCTCGACGATTCTTGCTCCTGCAGAATTCATTGGCGCGATCATGGAGCTTTGCCAACAGCGTCGTGGCACATTGCTAGGCATGGACTACCTCTCTGAAGACCGCGTTGAGATTCGTTACACACTGCCTTTGGCCGAAATCGTCTTTGACTTCTTCGACAAATTGAAGTCAAGCACGCGTGGTTATGCCTCGCTCGATTATGAGGCAATTGGTGACGCCGAGGGAGACCTCGTTAAAGTAGATATCTTGCTTCAGGGTGAGGCAGTAGATGCATTCAGCGCAATCGTTCACCGAGAAAAGGCTTATGCCTATGGGTTAATGATGACGGGCAAATTGCGCCAACTTATTCCTCGCCAACAGTTTGAAGTCCCCATTCAAGCGGCAATTGGTTCACGCATTATTGCCCGCGAAAATATCAGCGCTATCCGTAAAGATGTTTTGGCTAAATGCTATGGCGGAGATATTTCCCGAAAGCGCAAACTTCTCGAAAAGCAGAAGGAAGGTAAGAAGCGCATGAAGATGGTGGGACGAGTTGAAGTTCCTCAAGAAGCCTTTATTGCCGCTCTTGCCACTGATGCCGATATCGAAAAGGCAAAGGCCGCAAGAAAGTAATCACTCTCCCCAATAATTAGGACAATATGGGTGGCAGAAAGAGAAGGCCACCAACATTACCTTGCAGTTTAACTCCTGACACTTGCGCTGGAATAACTAATGTCTCACCGGCGCTAACAATAACCTCGCCCGTGTCCCATTTCAGAATCCCGCTGCCAGAGCTCATAATCAAGATAGAGAAAGTGTTCGCAGGTAATGCGACTTCAGAGGTTGTGGCCACACGAAGGGCCCGAAAGAAATCATCACCCTCCTTGGCAAAAAGGGAGTAAATGCTCGATGAATCGTTCTTTAGTAACTCGCGTTGGATCGGGAAGTAATTTTGGCTCGCTTGTAGATCTGGTTTGAGAGTGAGACCAGATATCACCTTCTCCCAACCAAGTCCTAAAGTTGCGGCATTCTCACTCAAACCAAAGGTTTTGTACTCGCACAAGATAGAAAAAGATGTTGGCTCTTGGCACTCAGCTATCAAGATCCCAGGCCCTATAGCGTGCAGCGTTCCGGCAGGGACATAAATCACTTGACCTATCGAGACCGTATATTCATTCATCAACCCCAAGATCGTCTCTATCGATTGAGTATGAATATGACGAGCTAGTTCGTCAGCGGCAATCTCCTCGCGCATCCCTAACCAAATCTTTGAACCAGGGTCAGAGTCGAGAACAATCCACCCTTCTGTCTTGCCGAAGAAACTATTGAGATGTTGCTTTGCAAAATTGCGGGTTGGATGTGCATGCACGGGCAATCGTTCGCCTGCATCTAAAAGCTTGACCAAAAGCGACGAGTTGTCCTTCATTACTGCAGCTAACTCATCTCCAAGCCAGCCTTGGGGGTTTCCTGAAATTAGATCATCCAAATAGCCAGCCTCAGTAAGAGAGACACCGGTTTTTTCGTTAGCGCCTTGAGGCAAGATACTTGGTGGCAGCTTTGATATTGAGCCAACCCAATCCTCGGGTCCTTGCACATCATTGGGTTGATGTCGAAACTTGTTGATCTTCTGTCCACCTGCATAGAAAACGGGAACACGGTTATCAGCGACTCTTAACGGTCTCAACCCACTGTGTGACATATGTGGAGGATATTGGTCGCGCCTTATGGATTCAAGGATGATTCAAAGGGTGTGTATTCTTCGGATATGGAGAAGGAGATAACAGAAACGCTTTCTTTCTACGTGCATATCCCTTACTGCGTAAAGCGCTGTGGTTACTGTGATTTCAACACCTACACACCTTCTCAGCTATTAGATGGTGGAACGCTTGAAACTGTTTCTGGTGATTACATTGACGCAGTTTTGCGCGAAGTGGAGATCGCTCGGCTTAGCGCCCCTGGATCTGTGCCGACAATATTCTTTGGCGGAGGTACTCCCAGCCTGCTTCCAGCACGTGATTTAGGTCGAGTCATTGAGGCGATTAAATCAGGTTGGGATATCGAGCAAGATTGTGAAATTACTCTTGAGGCCAATCCAGATTCGGTAGATGCTTCTAAGCTCGAACAATTTCGTGAAGTAGGATTTAATCGCGTTTCCTTTGGAATGCAATCTGCTGTTCCTCATGTCTTAGCAACGTTGGATCGTACGCATAATCCAGAGAACGTACTTCGCGCCGTAGAGGGCGCACGTTCTGCTGGTTTTTCTAGCGTCAGCGTAGATCTTATTTATGGATCACCGGGGGAGTCATTGCAAGATTGGCGAACCAGCGTTGAGAGTGCGTTGTCCCTTGGCGTGGACCACATCAGCGCCTATGCGCTGATTGTTGAAACAGGTACCAAGTTGGCAAATCAAATTAAACGAGGTGAATTATCCATGCCCGATGACGATGTGATGGCGGATATGTATCTACTCGTTGATCAATTAGCGCAAGAGGCTGATCTGTCTTGGTATGAGTTAAGTAATTGGTCAAAGCCAGGACACGAATCCAGGCACAACGTCGCCTATTGGAAAAATGCTAATTGGTGGGGACTTGGTCCGGGGGCTCATTCACATAGAGATGGTGTTCGTTGGTGGAATATTAAACATCCAACTGCGTATAAGTCTGCACTCTTTGCAGGCACCACCGTTGTGGCAGAAAGTGAAACGCTCACCGCGTTACAGTTATCCGATGAAGCAATCATGTTGCAGATACGAATGCGAGAAGGAATTTCCTTATCTAAACTTTCTGCAGATCAGATTGAGGCCATAGCGCCGTACGCACAATCGGGGCACATTGATGAGCAGCATTGGCTTGCAGGAACATTGATACTCACGCCCACCGGACGGTTGATTGCTGATCGAATCGTGCGCGAATTGGTTGTGTAGTAACCTTGGCTACCATGCAAAGATTGACCAACATCAGGGCTGAGAAGGAGTAAGTACTTCGTATGTCCTCTCGTCGTCTTGAAATCCTTCGCGCTATCGTCGATGAATATGTAACGACCCAAGAACCTGTAGGGTCAAAATCCATCGCAGATCGTGCTGGCCTCGGAATCTCCCCAGCAACTATTCGCAATGAGATGGCCGTCCTTGAAGAAGAGGGGTTGATCACTCATCCACACACTAGTGCTGGTCGTATTCCGACAGACCTCGGGTATCGAGTCTTCGTCGATAAGTTAGCAACGGTTAAGCCACTTTCTAACGCCGAGCGGCGTGCGATCGAAACTTTTCTTGAGGGCGCACTAGACCTTGATGATGTTGTCATGCGTACGGTTCGTTTGCTCGCTGATGTAACCAAGCAAGTTGCTGTCGTTCAGTACCCATCTATTGTGAAATCTCGAGTGCGCCACGTTGAGCTAGTTTTGCTCACCCCGACGCGACTGATGATCATTTTCATTACGGATGCAGGTCGGATAGAACAACGCATCATGGAATTCAGCCATGATCTTCCGGAGAATTTCTTAGCCAATCTGCGCACTCAGCTCAATCAATCCATCACAGGCGCCCGATTGCTCGATGTAGCAGAGCGCCTTTCGGGGCTTCTTGATAGTTACAACATGAATGATCGCCCAGCGGTCAGCCGGATTATTTCAACCATCATTGAAATGTCGATGGAAAAGCCCGAAGAGAAAGTGGTGCTCGCTGGCACTGCCAACCTGGCGCGCTTTCGTGAAGATTTCACCGCACAGATTCACCCGATCCTTGAAGCACTGGAGGAACAGGTAGTTCTGCTGCGCCTTTTGGGCGATGTAACAGACACCGTGCAGGTGCGAATTGGGCATGAGCAGAATGAACAGAATCTGCGGCAAACAAGTTTGGTCACCGTGGGCTATGGCACGGAGACGAACGCATTAGGTGCATTGGGTGTAATCGGACCCACGCGGATGGATTATGCGGGTTCGATCGCTGCGGTATCAGCTGTTGCGCGTTATGTCGGTCATTACTTAAATGAGGGTTCATAGTGTCAGATCATTATTCAGTCTTGGGTGTCGAGCGCGATGCTAACCAAGAGGAGATCAAACGTGCTTATCGAAAATTGGCGCGCGAGCTTCACCCAGATGTAAATCCTGATCCGCATACTCAAGAGCGCTTCAAGGAAGTTACCGCTGCCTATGAAGTCCTTGGTGATGCACAAAAACGTCAAAGCTATGACATGGGCGGCAACTCACAATTTGGTGGTCAAGGTTTTGGATTTGGCGACATCATGGATGCGTTCTTTGGCGGCGGCGGCAATCGTGGACCGCGACCACGTATGCGAGCAGGCCAAGATGCTCTTATTCGAATTGAAGTAGATCTCAACGAGGCATGCTTTGGTAGCGAACGCGAACTCAGCGTTGAAAGCGCAGTTATATGTACCAAGTGCCATGGTTCGGGATGTGCAGATGAGGCCAAGCCACAGATATGCCAAATATGTAAAGGCCGTGGTGAAACTCAGCAAGTAACACGATCTTTTATTGGTCAAGTAATGACAAGTCGTCCGTGCGCAAATTGCCAAGGATACGGAAGTGTTATTGCTAATCCTTGTCGTGAATGCGCTGGAGATGGACGCGTACGTGCACGCCAAAATATTTCTGTAAAAATTCCGCCAGGGGTGGAAACGGGCAACCGCATTCAAATGACTGGCCGCGGAGAAGTTGGGCCAGGAGGTGGCCCAGCCGGCGATCTCTATGTTGAGATTGTTCAGACCCCGCATGAATTCCTTGTTCGCGAAGGGGATACTTTGCATGTCGCGCTAGGAATCACGATGACAGCGGCAGCGCTAGGGACAACAATCAACGTGGAAACCCTTGATGGTCCAATACCTGTTGTCATCAAACCTGGTACTCAAAGTGGCTCTACCGTGCCTGTTAAAGGTAAGGGTGTCACCCATTTGCGAAGTGGGGGTCGTGGCGACTTAATCGTCCATGTGGAAGTTCATACTCCAACGAAACTCAACAAGGAGCAAGAAGAACTTTTGCAATCTTTCGCCAAATCACGTGGAGAGAAAGATGGAGAATCCCAAATGCAAGGTCACGATGGCGGATTTTTCGGTAAGTTATTCGGACGCTGATGCTCTCCCTTTTTCATGTTGACAATTTGCCCATAGAAATTGGGCAGAGTTTTCTCATTGATGGAGACAACGGACATCATCTTGCTCGTGTTCTTCGCATTGAACCTGGCGAGGAGCTATTGCTTTCAGATGGCAAAGGTTCGTGGTCGCGCGTGACTGTTTCATCGCTGTATAAGAAGTCGGTATCTGTCACAGTTTTGGAGACTGGGTCCCAACGAGCCCTACCGATCACGATTACTGTGATTCAGGCTCTGACAAAAGGTGATCGGGCAAAGGAGGCGATTGAGCTCCTTACCGAAGCGGGTGTTGATGTCATCATTCCGTGGCAATCCTCGCGATCAATCGGCAAAGCAGATGCAGGCGTTGAGAAACTGCAGACCACTGCGCGAGAATCAAGCAAGCAGTCCCGACGATTCTGGATTCCCGAAGTG
>CAIYBL010000136.1 GCA_903924485.1 uncultured Actinomycetes bacterium | reverse complement strand
GGCAATTTGGAAAATGGGTCCGGCACTGGCTGCAGGTAACACTGTCGTATTAAAACCTGCACCCGCAACACCACAAACTTCATTGCGTATGGCTGAACTTGCCATGGAAGCGGGAATGCCTGCCGGTGTATTTAACGTAGTAACTGGCGGGGCCGATATCGGAAGCGCCCTTGTTACCCACAAGGACGTCAACATGATCTCACTGACAGGATCTGCGGCAACTGGTGAATTCATCATGAGAGAAGCCGCTAAAGGAACCAAACGCGTCCACCTTGAATTAGGCGGGAAAGCCCCGGCTCTTGTCTTTGCTGATGCAGATATAGCCGCCATGGCCCAAGCGTTGGTTATGGGATCGACGTACAACAGTGGGCAAGATTGCACAGCAGCAACGCGTATTTATGTAGAACGTTCCAAATATGCCGAGGCTGTTGATGCACTCGTTGAGACAGGTGCGAAAGTTAAGTGGGGCGATCCGCTTGATCGGTCAACTGACATTGGACCACTTATCTCAACTGACCATCGTGATCGTGTACACGGATTTGTCACGCGCGCCCTCGATGCAGGTGCAAAAGTTGCACTTGGCGGCCAGGTTCCCGATGGTCCTGGTGCCTACTATCCGCCAACAGTGTTGGTTGGCATGGATCAAAAGAGTGAGATAGTTCAGGGCGAAGTTTTTGGTCCAGTACTTGCGGTCCTTCCCTTTGACGGTGAAAACTCTGCAATCGAATACGCAAATGACAGCGCCTTTGGATTGGCCTCCTCTGTTTGGACTACCGATGTGGCTCGTGCGCTACGCGTAACACACCAATTAGATGTTGGCGTGACATGGATTAATGATCATCTACCGATTGCCTCCGAGGCGCCTCACGGTGGAGTTAAAGGATCTGGGTTTGGAAAAGATATGAGTCAAGAATCTCTTTCTGAATACACGGTGACAAGACACGTGATGATTAAGCACGCACAAACCGCTCTTAACGACTCCTTTAGACCTGCCTAAGCAGTAACTCGGAAAGTCGATAGCGTCGCATCACTTGCGTATGCGATGCGAACTCCGTCAGCTTTAGCTTTGAGAAGTCCTTGCATGATCTCTTCTGTGATGATTTCACCTGGTGCGATTACTGCCACTCCTGGTGGATACGGGGCAATCAAATCAGCACTTATTCGACCAACCGCCGATTTGGCATCCACGATTTCACTCGAAGCAAAAAAAGCATCTCGCATGGAAATCGCGATAGTAGGTGCTATTTTCCAACTCAATGAAGTGGCACTAGGTCGAGGCTTATTCACTTGATTTTTGAGAATTGGGATGAGGCCACCTGCAAGAGCAGCAAAACCTTCATCAGTATCTGCAATCGTTGCCAGAAGTACGATCGTGTCATGATCAGCCATTTCAACGGGCAGCCCTAGCGCAATAAGCTCTTTTTCGGTTTTCACTCCGTCGGCGCCGATCGTGTTTAAGCGAAGCACAATCTTCGTTGGATCAAATCGCCCTTCTTCGAAATCGCTGGGTTTCAACACTATTGCTGTGCCAAATTCAGAAACCAACAGAGCTTGAAAACTTTGTACCCGATTTAGTAGGTCATTGATGAGTTCAGTTCCACGTGTTTCCAGAAGTGCTCGAACGGCGTCTATGGATGCCAAAGGTGCACCTGCTGGGGAAGTTGTATGAGTAGTTTCAAAAGTTTGGTCGAGTCTCACCGCATTTAATCGGTCGGTCTTCGCCACCGCTAGCGCTGAGGCGCTATAGCCGGGAAGCGCTTTGTGAATACTTGTGACAAAGGCATCTGCGCCAAGTTGGAGTGGATGCGCGGGCAAGGCAGGATGAAATCCAAAGTGACCACCCCAGGCAGCATCAATGATTACTGGAATATTTTTTTCATGCGCTGCGCCAATAAGAACGGGTAAGTCAGAGAGCGTCCCCAGATATCCAGGTTCGGTAAGTAGGACCGCAATCGGATTCTCTTTCATGGCTCGGTGCAACTCTGAAATTGGTATCCCAGTGGGCACTCCTGTAACTGGATCAATTTCGGGGTATAGCCAGAGAGGTTCAAGACCAGCTAATACCAGTGCAGATAGCAATGAGCGATGAGATGTTCTACTAATTGCAACTTTGTCACCAGGTTTGCCCAGAGCTAATACAAGAGCTTGATTGGCATGTGTTGATCCACCCGTTGAAAAGCGTGCCCAATCAGCCGACCAGAGTGTGGCAGCAAGTGCTTGTGCTTGGATCAAAACGCCTTTGGTTAATTTGATTTCATCAAGGCCACCGTAGAGGGGAACATCGTGATCAACGACCAGGCCAAGACCTGGATCTAGGTGTGAAGCGTTTTGTTTATGGCCGGGAATTGTGAACGGGTGTTTGGATTGCTCGAGGTATATCAGGTAGGAATCAAGCAAAGGCGCGTGCGCACGCAAGCTCTCAGTCATAAAACTAAGTTACTCGATCGTGATGAGATCGAGATAGCTCTCATTCCACAAATCTTCATCGCCATCGGGTAGCAGGAGCACTCGATCAGGGCGAAGCGCAGCAACTGCTCCTTCATCGTGGGAAACCAAGATAACCGAGCCTTGGAATTCGCCCAGTGCTCCGAGAATCTCGTGACGTGACGCAGGGTCTAAGTTGTTTGTCGGTTCATCAAGGAGCAAAACATTTGCGGCACTTACTACCAAGACAGCAAGGGCAAGACGTGTGCGCTCGCCGCCACTGAGAACATTCACGGGCTTATGAACATCATCACCGGTGAAAAGGAATGAGCCAAGAACATTTCGGGCTTCGGGTTCGAGAATGTTTGCGTGTGCACTCTTCATATTTTCTAAAACGGTGCGATTGAAATCCAATGATTCATGCTCTTGGGTGTAGTAACCGATTTTCAAACCATGGCCTGGTATAACTTCACCTGTATCTGGTTCAAGATCTCCCGCAAGCATGCGAAGAAGAGTTGTCTTGCCGGCTCCGTTAAGCCCAAGAATGACAACACGAGAGCCTTTATCAATGGCTAAGTCCACATCAGTAAATACTTCAAGAGATCCGTATGACTTACTCAACCCCGTCGCAGTGAGCGGAGTCTTGCCACATGGAGCAGGGGTAGGAAAGCGAAGCTTGGCAACGCGATCGCTCTTGCGAACTTCTTCCAGGTCAGAAAGTAAACGTTCGGCTCGACGGAACATGCCTTGAGCTGCCTTGGCTTTAGTGGCCTTAGCACGAAGCTTTTCCGCCTGTTTTTCAAGAATGGCGGCTTTCTTTTCTGCGTTAGCACGGTCAATCTTTCGGCGATGCTCGTCGGCTTCACGTTGCTGAAGATATTTTTTCCAGCCCATGTTGTAGACGTCAATGACATTTCGGTTGGCATCTAGGTAGAAGACCTTGTTCACGACCGTTTCAATCAAATTCACATCGTGGCTGATAATGACAAGTCCACCAGAATATTTGGTCAGATAATCACGAAGCCAAATAACAGAATCAGCATCCAAGTGGTTAGTCGGTTCATCCAGGAGAAGTGTCTCGGCGCCACTAAAAAGGATGCGCGCTAGCTCAACGCGGCGGCGCTGCCCACCACTGAGTGAATCAAGTGGTTCGTCAAAAAGACGTTCAGGAATTCCCAAACTGGTAGCAATCGCTTCTGCTTCAGATGTTGCGCTATAGCCACCTGCTGCGCTGAATTCGTTATCTGCACGGGAGTAGCGAGCCATCACTGCTTCAAGTTCTTCACCTTGCGCAGTGGCCATTGCTTGTTCGGCCTGGCGCATCCGATCAACTATGAGGTCGAGTCCTCTTACCGAGAGAATTCGTTCAACGACGGTTCCAGCTTCATCTCCCGTTCGTGGATCCTGAGGAAGATAGCCAATCCCACCGCTTCGAAGGACTTGCCCGCCAGCAGGCATCGTTTCACCCGCTAATACCTTGGCGAGAGTGCTCTTTCCTGCTCCATTTCGCCCGACAAATCCGATTCGGTCACCGTGATTGATACGGACGGTGACTCCAGAGACCAAAAGGCGCGCACCGGCGCGTAATTCAAGGCTCTGTGTCGAAATCATGAGGGTCAGTTTCGCATAGTTTGCCTACCCAGGATTGCCATATGACAAGCCAGGGCGCAGAATAAGCGCAATATTCACCTCTGAACGGATGTGACGATAGTGAAAGCACGAGATTCGGAGTTAATTCTTCGTGCTGCACGCTTATATTACGAAAAAAACCAGTCACAAGATGAGGTTGCTCACGCCCTCGGAACGTCTCGGTCGAATGTTTCGAGAATGCTTTCTGATGCCAAGCGGCTGGGATTTGTACAGATAAAAATTGTTGCACCGATTATTCGACATAAGAGCCTTTCTGCTCAATTGCACAAAGTTCTGAACATTAAAGATGTTCAGGTAATTGGATCAGATCGCTCTGAAACAACTTTCACAAGTGTGGGTCGAGCTGCCGCCGCCGCACTCAACAAATCTTTAAAAGCAAATAGCACCATAGCGATTTCGTGGGGTCGCGGAGTTGAAGCAACCGTTGTCGAAGTTTCAAGTGAACCTCTCCCTGGTTTACGAGTAACACAACTTATGGGTGGTTTATCTACGATTGCGACATCTGACAGTGCAGAAGAGTTAGGACGGACACTTGCGCAAAATCTCAATGCCCAATTCATCCCACTTCGATCACCGGCTGTCGTAAGTAGCGCTCGCACGAGAAATACCTTGCTGAATGAGGATTCGATTTCTCAAGTTTTAGAGATCGCGCGGCGAGCTGATATAGCCCTTGTTGGCATTGGCTCACAAGGATCACCATCAAGTCAAGAAGTATTGAAGCATTTTCATTTTACAAAATCAGAGTACGAAAAAGCCTCCCGCGCATACGCAGGTGATGTCTCTGCTCGCTTTTATGATAACAACGGATCATCGATTAGTAGCGAAATGGATAACCGGGTTATTGGTCTAACTTTGGATGAAATCTCAAAGATTCCACACGTAATTGGAATCGCTGCAGGTAAGGAGAAAGCGCTAGGGGTTCTTGGTGCTGCTCGCGCTGGCTTGGTTCACACACTTGTTACAGATATTGGGTGTGCCACGGAAGTCTTGAAGCTCGCTATTTCGGAGAAACCAGGCAAAGCGATCAATCAAGCAGAAAGTGCATGAATTGCCGATGAATACCCTCGGCGATAGACTTTGAATATTCGCGCACAACGAGATAACGAATCGAGCCGTTAAATATGGCATATTCAGAGCGTCTAAAGAAACACGCTGCAACTATCGGGCGCGATGTTCGGGTGGCACTTGTTGGTGCAGGGCAAATGGGTCATGGCTTTGGTTGCCAAGTTGATCGCATTCCTGGTTTGAAGCTCGCTCTCGTAATCGATATTGACCCGGCACGTATCACTAGCTTGTACGAGGCCATCGGCCAAAAAGATGTTGTCATCAGTTCAGATCCAAAAGTAATCACGGAAGCCCTCCTTGCTGGCAAAGCCGCAGGAACCACCAGTATTGATTTTGTTGCTCAATTACCTTTCGATGTAATCGTTGAAGCAACAGGTGTCCCAGATATTGGCGCACGCGTTGCCTATTCATGCTTGTTAGCGAAGAAAGATGTTGCAGTTCTTAACGTGGAGATGGATGTCACGATTGGGCCCCTGCTTCATGCAACGGCAAAACTTGGTGGCGCCGTT
>CAIYBL010000135.1 GCA_903924485.1 uncultured Actinomycetes bacterium | reverse complement strand
GTCAGTATCTTTCCGCTGACGATCTAATCCTTGATGGTGGTCCAGCCCTCGTCGGAGTTGAATCAACAATTATTGACTGCACAGGCTATTCACCACAGATACTTCGCCCCGGTGCAATTACAGCGGAGATGATTAGAGACAGCACAGGTCTTGAAATTGTTGATAACTTAAATTCAGAGATTCGCGTTTCTGGATCGCTGGATAATCACTATTCACCGAAGGCGCAAGTAATTCTTGATGCAATGGCAGAACCAGGTGAAGGTTTTATTGCCGTCGCTTCCATCACCACGCCTGCAGGTGCAATTCGTTTGGCATCACCAAATTCCGTAGAAGACTACGCGCGAGTTCTTTATGAGGCACTTCGTTTCGGTGATGCACAAGGGCTATCGCGGATTGCAGTTATTCAACCATCTGGGGATGGACTGGCAGTGGCAATACGCGATCGATTAAAGCGCGCTTCTAGAGGTCGTTAGTTCCTTAACCGTTGACGGTGGACATATCTGGATAGCGATCTCCACTTGTCACGCCAATCGGTGAGATTGTATTGAGGCGCGCAAGATCATCGGGTGTGAGTGAGATATCTAAGGAACCACAATTCTCTTCTAGGCGTTGGATGTTTCTTGTTCCTGGAATTGGCACGATGTCATTGCCTTGAGCAAGGACCCAAGCCAGCGCTAATTGTGCAGCCGTTACATTCTTTTCTTTGGCCATCGCGGTAACTTCATTAACGATCTTTATATTGTGGGAGAAGTTCTCACCTTGAAAGCGAGGATGGTTTCGTCGCGAATCCCCTGCATCAAGGTCATCGATGGACTTGATCTGCCCTGTGAGGAATCCACGCCCCAGTGGAGAATATGGAACAAAACCTATGTTGAGTTCGCGAGCGGTGTCGATCACGCCATCGCTTTCATGATCTCGCGTCCATAGCGACCACTCGGATTGAATGGCTGTAATTGGGTGCACAGCATGCGCTCTGCGAATAGTTTCTGCACGCGCTTCAGAAATACCTAAGTGGCGCACCTTCCCAGCGTCAACAAGTTCCTTCATTGCACCCCATGTCTCTTCAATGGGAACAGTGCGATCTACTCGGTGTTGGTAGTAAAGGTCTATGTAATCCACGCCGAGTCGGGCCAAAGAGGCATCGCAAGCTTTGCGCACATATTCAGGCTTTCCATTGATACCCACGAAAGTTCCATCAGCGTT
The DNA here is from genome assembly GCA_903924485.1 of uncultured Actinomycetes bacterium. GTDB lineage: Bacteria > Actinomycetota > Actinomycetes > Nanopelagicales > Nanopelagicaceae > QYPT01. The sequence continues at coordinate 32,177 of CAIYBL010000135.1, read as the reverse complement.
TCTTTCGTTTCCATATTTAGTTGCTATCACGACTTTATCTCGGCGCCCCTGGAGCGCCTTGCCCACTAAAATCTCATTCGTAAATGGACCGTACACATCGGCGGTGTCAAAGAAAGTTATACCCAAATCGATGGCTCGATGAATCGTTGCCGTTGACGCAACATCTTCGCGCGGCCCGTAGAAATCGCTCATGCCCATGCAGCCGAGACCAAGGGCGGAAACTTCTAAGGTTGGACCCAATTTACGATGTTGCATCATCTTCTCCGTTGCTCAATTTTTCTCTATCCTATGCCCATGGGAAGCAATGTGACTTTTAATATGAATGGAATGTCTGGCCAGGGATATTTAGCCTCGCCTGATTCTGGTTCTAGTCCAGCGGTGATCGTGATTCAAGAGTGGTGGGGACTTGTCGGGCACATCACTGACATCGTTGATCGCTTTGCTGCTCGAGGGTTTGTTGCATTTGCTCCTGACCTTTATCACGGGCAAGCAGCCGCTGAACCTGACCTTGCTAAGAAACTCATGATGGAGTTGCAGTTGGATTTGGCGGGCAAAGAAATTTCAAATGCAGCGCAATATTTATTGTCTTTGCCTCAAGTTTCATCAAAGCATGTAGGAGCAGTCGGTTTTTGCATGGGAGGTTCACTTGCAATTTGGAGCGGAACTCTGAGTGATTCAATTTCGGCAACAGTTGGTTTCTATCCTGGTTCATCATGGGAAAGGCATGCTCCGCAATGGGCTAATTACAAAGGCAAAGAATGCATGATTCACTGCGCAGAAGGCGATGGAACCTCAGCAGCACCTGGCATTCAGGAAGCGCTTACGAACATCAACGCCGCTGGTGGTTTGGCGCAGACCTTTGACTACGCAACTACCCAACACGCCTTCTTTAACAATGATCGACCGGAGGTGTACAACGCGGAAGCTGCTGAATTGGCCTGGACTCGGACTTTGGATTTCTTTAACGAGAAGTTGTCATAACCCCCGAAAAAGTCTTATTCCTCGAGCAATTCGGCTCTTCGACCCCTTGGGTGCTAACCTCAGCACTCGTTCGCGATAGCAAACTCGTCGCGAAAATAGTGGGGCCTTTAGCTCAGTCGGTAGAGCAACGGACTTTTAATCCGTGGGTCGTCGGTTCGAGCCCGACAGGGCCCACTCCAATTTGAGAGTATATTTTCACCCACGACAGTATTAGATTCAAAAAAATTATATATTTGTAACGAATCTGTCACCAAAGTTTGAAATTGAGCACAAACGAAAAGCCAAAAGCCAATTAATCATGAAATTCAGAATGTTATCCTTCCGTAATGCTCCGCAAGACAGTTAGAACTCTGATAGCTATCTCAATCCTATCCCTGTCATTTTCTTTCTTTTCTACTTCAATTGCTCAAGCTGATCAATGCTTATCGCAATTTCCCGATAGTGCATGGACTGATGGTCAGCCTTCAAGCATAAAGCTTGACGTTGGAAATCTGATTATCACTGAACTGAAAGTAGAAGCTTTGGATTCAAACAATCAACCAATTATTGAAGACAAACAATTTCCACGTGGAATTGTGGATGATCCACAAATTTTATTTGCTGATAGTTGGATTTTGCATGATTTTAATATTTCCGGATACAAAAGTAGCGCAACATTGAATTTGAATAGTAATTTTACGGCAAAAATTTCTCTGACTTACCAGGGTGTGGGTTGCTCCCCACGAAAGATTTCTTTTCAAAAGCAAGTAGTGACAACAAATTACTCAGAAGAAAAGTCCCTACAACCCGGTTCTCAGGAAACGTTAATGAAAATCCAAAATCAAAGTTTTCATGGCTTGTCCGTTTTAGATAAAAATAATCTCTTACCTGCATGGAGCTATTTTATCTCGCTTATAGATGCGACGAAGGCTAGCCCAATTCAAATACCTTCCAACACACGGCTGGACACTGACCCATTAGCTCTTTTAAATATTAACGTTTCAAGAAAATATAATATTTTTTTCGGAGGCGAGGTATTGACCAATCGTCTCAATATTAAAGACAGTAATGTCTTTTTAGTTGGCCCCGATAAAATACCTATGCCAATTTCTGTTTCTACAGACAGGTGTTTGACTTTGTCTCCCGGCGAACCTTTTTCAACTTCTCCACTCAATCTGGCCACTTTTTTCACCTATGGAACTAACGATCACGGGGCTATGCCCCATTTTGTTAAACCAGGAGCGGTATGTGGACTAAATGTGTATTTTTTTGATGGTCAAAATTCACTTGTGAATGTAGGTACTTTATGGGTTAAAGATTCAGGAATACCTAACTCAAAAACGGCAATTACAAATAGAAATATAACTATTAATTGCATCAAAGGTAAATCAACTAAACAGGTAAGTGGGATTAAGCCCTCTTGTCCAAAAGGCTATAAAATCAAGAAGTAATCTCTTTATTTAGAATAAAATTCTTTCTATATTCTGATCTATAGCATGTATGCTGCAGACTGTGGAATGTGAAATCTTTAATTCCCAATATGTTTAGAGCAGGTTTGAAGATTCTTCTAGAAAAATTACTGTGTCTAAGATATCCACTTTTCCGCGCTTTAAATACTGGAGAGTGCGGTTCTTTCATCAAAACCCTCTCTTTAAATTTCTAATTAGAATGTTGTGAATCGGCAAAATTCCACTTTGCCGATTTTTTGGAGTGACAAGTTGTAAATGACGATTCACTTCCGTTAAAGACTTTGTTACTGAAATAGTTTGATTTTTAAAATCAAAATCTTCAGGTGCGAGCGCAATTATTTCTGCTCACCGCAATCCCACTAGCCCAGCTAATAAAACCAGATTTTTATATTCCTTAGCTTCACGCTTTCTAAGCAGTGGGGCCTTTAGTTCACTCGGTAGAGCAACGGACTTTTAATCGGTGGGCCGTCGGTTCGAGCCCGACAGGGCCCACTCCTATCGTTAAGAATTAGATCTGGAACGCAGATGGCCGTAAATCTGCATCATTGAAATGGTGCCACAACACGTTATGGACTTCTGCGGGGTGCTCATCATCCTTTCCTTGCCATGTCTGCGTGGCTTGCGCATGTGAGTGATTGCGCAAGACGTGATGATGCATTTGCCCGTCCACAAAAAACCATTCCTCCCACACGGTAGGTTCCGCGCTCACGAGTGGCGGTACGAGGTGAAGAACCCCAGGCTTGATCCGCGAATTCTGCATGATCTCCCAGCGGTAGCCAGCGTAAGGATTGTGAGAATGCGCAGCGCTCGCCAGTGAGTTAGCGAAGGTTGATTCGAAATCGATGCCTATGTGAGCGCAGAATTCGGCAACCTCCGCCGCGCTCCATTGGGCGCTTACTTCTCTTTTCCAGTCCTGGCTCATATCTACCTACTCCTCAGAATTTTCCGTTATGAAATCGTTATAAACACTTGCGCTCAAAGCTGTTGACCAAGAATTTTCTTGTGGGTACCTTTCGGGACAACGTTGTCTCACATGATAACGAAGTTTACCGATTCACTCAAGGTGAGTGGAAAAATCGAAAGGGAAAATATGGCAAATCGTCGCTCCATTGCCGCCGTGGCTCTTACTGCTACTGCAGCAATGCTCTCCGTTGGCATTATGGCACCTGCACATGCTGCAACGAAGTACACCATCGCATTCGTAATGGGTGCAGAAGCAGATCCATTCTTTAAGGCAATGAAAGTTGGCGCAGATGCTGAAGCAGCTGTTAAGAACGTAACAATCATTTGGCAAGGAGACCCATCGGTCTACTCACCTGCGACTCAAATTCCTATTGCTGATCAGGTACTTGCACAGAAGCCAAACGGCTTAGTGCTGATCCCAACAGATCCAACAGCGCTACAAGCAACTAATGACAAAGCAATTAAGGCTGGCATTCCAGTTGTTAACGTTGACACACATGTCAATGATCTTTCAAAGGTAACTTCATTTATCACTGGCGATAACGCAGATGGTGGCGCAAAAGCTGCTGATGCATTAGCAAAGGCGATTAAGTACAAGTCAAGCGGTTCATACCAGGTTGTTGTAGGACTTACTTCTGCTACTGCAACAACAAACGTTGGTCGCTTGGATGGCTTCACTGCTCGTATCAAAGTACGTTACCCACACATCAAGATTGTCGATAAGGCATACTCACAATCTCAACCATCCGTTGCAAACACAAACGTTTCAAACTGGTTGACAAAGTATCCAAAGCTCAACGGCATCTTTGCAATCGATGGAACCAACGCTGCCGGTGCTGCCTCGGCACTTCAGGCGAAGGGTCTCGTTGGCAAGATTGCATTGATCGGATATGACGCTTACCCAGGAAACGTTGATTTGATCAAGAAGGGCGTTTTCACTGCTCTTGTTGCTCAGAATCCAGCTGCTGAAGCCAAGCTTGCAATCGACTACTTGGTTGCAACATTGGATAAGGATGCTGCCGGGATCGCAAAGATCAAGAAGAACGTCGTGATTCCTAACGTGGTTCTCAGCGCATCAACTTCCGCTGCTGACCTCGTGAAGTACACATACGTTGCCTAATAAGGCCTAGACGATAGATTAGGTTGATTGGCGCGGAGGGGATTTGTGCCAATCAACCTGATTCCTTGGTAGCAAGGAAGTGACGCAAGTGAGCAAAGGTGAATTGATGGATTCAGTGAAGAATCGAGTCAAAGGAATACTTGGCAATCAACAAGTACTTTTATTCGTTGTCCTGTTTCTTATGGTCGCCTTCTTTACATGGCGCAACCCAATCTTCTTCTCGAATGCTGTATTTGGAAATATTCTTTCAGACTGGGCTCCTATTATTTTGATTGCCGTCGGAGAATCTTTCGTAATCATTTCTGGTGGCATCGATCTTTCGGTGGGATCGACAGTTGGCATTGCTGGTGTTGTTGCAGCTTTTGAAATGGAACATTTAACAACTTCGCATCACAGCCAGAATTTCACTTTGATAGTTGGCCTGCTTATTGCCGTAGGAACGGGAATTATTGTTGGTGCCATCAATGCATTCTTAATTACAAAGACACACGTAGTTCCCTTTATCGCGACTCTGGTCACCATGGGCGCAGGCGCCGGTCTCTCGATTGTGTTTACTGGCGGTGGTCCAGTCGGTGGCGGTCCAGAAAATGCTATTTCAATGACCGTGCCAACTATTGGGCCGCTCTCTAAGCCTGGAATTATTATCGTGATACTTGTACTCATTGCTTGGGCTTTCTTGTCGAAAGCGCGATTTGGTCGTTACACCTATGCAATAGGTTCTAATTCATTTGCTGCCCGTGCTGCCGGAATAAACGTTAATCGTCATCTGGCAAAGATTTACATTCTCTCAGGCATACTTGCTGGATTAGCCGGCTATTACTATTACTTAAGATTGGGTGTTGGCGCACCGACGTCGGGTCAAGGTGGCGAATTACAGGCAATTGCCGCTGTTGTTATTGGTGGGATTGCGTTGACTGGTGGTACTGGAAAACTGTCTGGAACAATTTTGGGCGCCCTGATTTTAACAACCGTCACTAGTGGATTGATCATCATCAATGTGGCGGCAAACTGGAAGCAAGTTGTAGTTGCGATTCTTATTGCAGCCGCTGTCTTGCTCCAGCAACTACGCAGTAGAGCCAGAAAGTAGGGAGATGCGATGAATACAACTTCTGTGCTTTATGAGGTCTCACATGTGTCTAAGAATTATGGCTCGGTGGTTGCACTGACCGATGTAAGTTTCAAAATTCATGCAGGCGAAGTTGTGGGTTTGGTCGGAGATAATGGGGCTGGCAAGTCCACGTTAGTCAAGGTTCTTTCTGGGGCTCACCAACCCAGCGAAGGAACCATCACCCTCGAGGGAGTGGAGCGTCACTGGGATTCGCCACACGATGCCCTCGAAGCTGGCGTGGAGACGTTATATCAAGATTCTGGCTTAGCTCCAGATTTGTCAGTGAGTGCAAATGTTTTTCTGGGCCGAGAGAAATACGTCAAAGGCGTTCTTGGAAAATTAGGATTTCTCTCTCAAAAAGAGATGGATATCGAAGCCCACGAAAATCTTGAAAAAGTAGGGATCGCAGTACCTCAATCAGGCCGTTCGGTCTCACAACTCTCCGGTGGGCAGCGTCAAGCCGTTGCAATTGGCCGCGCAGTTTCATGGGCAAGCAAAGTAATCATTTTGGATGAACCGACGAACCACTTAGGTGCACGGCAGGCCGGTGAAGTTCTCCAGGTAATTCGTGCAGCTAAGGCTCGGGGTCTTGGGGTTGTATTTATATCCCACACTTTGCCGCATGTTCTTGAAGTCACGGACCGCATTGTCGTTTTGCGCTTGGGTAAGATCGTCGCCGATGCACCCACTAATAGCTTTGATTCCCAAAGTCTTCTTGGGACTATCACTGGCCTTATTGAGTAAGCATTGAAGACCCTTAAGAATTCGCGCCCAACTATGCGTGAGGTCGCTGCATTATCAGGAACGAGTCTGAAAACAGTTTCTCGTGTCTTTAATGAAGTGAGCACTGTTGATCCAGAGCTTGTCGTAAGAGTAAAGAAGGCAGCCGCCAAACTTCACTACACACCAAATATGACCGCAGGGAGCCTTCGAAGAATTGATGGAAGAACTAGGACAATCGGTCTTCTCCTGGAAGATATTTCCAACCCGTTCTCATCTGTTCTCCATAGGGTTTTTGAAAACTATGCACGCGAACTCGGATTCATAGTTTTTGTTGCAAGTTTGGATGAGGAAGCAGATCGTGAAAAAGAATTAGTGTCTCTTTTTATTTCTCGCCGCGTTGATGGTTTGATTATTGCTCCCTCAACATCTGATCACAGTTATTTGAAACCCGAAGTAAAGGCCGGAATCAAAGTTGGGTTTATCGATCGTCCACCAATTAATTTCGCCGCTGATTCTGTCCTTTCAACCAACAAGGAGGGCAGTAAAGATGCAGTTGACCACTTACTATCCTTTGGACATAAGAGAATCGCGTACATCGGAGACCAACCAGATATTTACACTGCACAGCAACGATATTCGGGATACAAAAGCGCATTGCAATCAGCGAAAATTCCTCTAAATCAATCAATGGTGATTCAAGGACCCAGGAGTCATGAAGACCTAATTGATCAGATTAAGAAACTCGTCACCAGTTCAAATGCACCCACAGCAATCTTTGCAAGTCAGAACTTGGTAACAGTCGCAGCCATCAGGGCACTTCGGGATGCCCGCTTGGAAAAGAAAGTAGCGCTCATTGGGTTTGACGAAATCCCTGTGGGGGACCTTCTGGATCCAGCAATTACATTAGTCACTCAAGACATCCGAGCCATGGGTGAAAAGTCAGCCGAACTATTGTTTAGTCGTATCAACGGATATGACGGCAAGGTACGACAAGAAATTATTCCAACGACTCTGACCGCTCGAGGTTCCGGAGAAATCCGCCCCAAATTCTAGCGAGAAGCCTTAGGACTCACACGGGCCGTTGAATTTCGCACTATTAAGTCGCATGGAAGTAAGTGTGCTTCTGCCTTCTGCGTTCGTTTGCCACTCATAATTTCTAGAAGCATGACCGCCGCGTCTTCGCCCAGTTGATGCTTGGGTAAGTGAAGGGTGGTCAAGCTAGGTTGCAGACGATCCACCATCGGGCTGTCGTTAAAACCAATCACGGATACATCTTCTGGGCAAGATAGTTTTAACTGACGTAGACCATCGATTGCCCCGATTGCTATTTGGTCGTTTCCAGCAATAATCGCTGTTGGTTTCAGTTTGGTACTTGCAAAGAGTTTGAGCAGCGCTGCTTCGCCTGCGTCTTCGCTGTACTCGCTGGCAACAATCACGGGGCAATGATCCTTTTTCAATTTCTTTTCTTCGACAGCGTCAAGAAATGCAGCCCGGCGGATGCTTCCGTTGGAGATACTTCGCGGACCAGCAATGTGTGCGATGCGTGTGTGTCCTAAACTAATAAGGTGATCAACGGCAACATTCATCGCCGACCATTCATCACCTGATACTGAAGGCAAGAGTTTTTTGTCTGTTAAACGGTTCACAAGAACTGATGGAATATTTCGTTCGGCGAGTTCTTCGACGATTGGATCATTTCTAAAAGCGGTGGCAAGAATAAATCCATCACATTGGCGAATTCGTAAGGCCGTAAATAATTGATTTGCCTTTTCAGGATTGTTATCAGTATTTACAACAAGTGCATGTAGACCATGTTCGCTGAGCACATGTTCGATTCCACGAACGATCGGCGGAAAAAGGGCGTTCGTGAGATCCGGTACCAGAAGACCAATTGTGCCGGTTTTCCTCGTTCGCAAACTCCGAGCAATATTGTTGGGTTGGTAATTGAGTTTCTTGGCGATCGAAAGAACTCGTTTGACCGTGTCATCGGCGACGCGGTGTCGCGTTTCAGGATTGAGAGCCTTCGAGGCGGTTCCTGGGTGAACGCCAGCTGCCTTGGCAACATCGGCAAGCGTGCTGGTCATGAGAACAGGATAGGGCCATCTCTCTTGGCGTCTATAACTCTTTGATAAACCTTGGACAATTTCGTGTTGACTATTGACGTTCCGAAAAAGCCCTCTTATGGTTATGACAACCGATTGTCGTCCGAGTTTGGCCGGGTCCCGACCTGCAAAGGCGCTAACGGAAATACTCCTTATGTCTTAACGGGAAGGTTGTGCAATGAAGGACAATCGATTGTTATCAAGGAATTTCAAGCCTATTTCACTAGTAGCTGGAGCATGCGCAGTTGCGTTGGCTCTTACTGTTACTGGAGCTACCTCCAGCGTTGCAGCAGCAAAGCCATTAGTAATAGGTGTTTCGCTCTCTCTCACCGGCGACTTCGCTGATCCAGGCAACGCCGTTAAAAAGGGCTATCAATTGTGGGTTACCCACATCAACGCTAAAGGCGGAATTCTTGGCCGCAAAGTAACTCTCAAGATCGTTGATGATCTATCAAGCCCTACCCAGGTTGTTACTAACTACACCAACCTGATCACACGCGACAAGGTTGACCTGGTTGTTGGACCATTCTCCAGTTTGCTTACGGTCCCAGCCTCACAGGTGGCCAATCGCTATAAGTATGCATTCATCGAATCAGCCGGTGGCGGACCAAAGGTCTTCGCACAGAACCTCACCAACTTGTTCTTCGTGCAACCAGGACCAATCGTCAAGCAAGGCGACGTTTTCGCCGATTACATCTTGTCATTGCCTGCAGCGCAACGTCCAAAGACAGCTGCATACCCATCACTCGATGATCCATTCGCACAGCCAGTAGCAGACACAGTACGTGTCCGCTTTGAAAAGGCAGGAATCACCACTGTCTACAACGACATCTATCCAGCTGAAACACCAGACCTCACGCCAATCATGGCAAAGGTTGTTGCTGCAAAGCCTGATGTCATCGTTTCCGGAACACAGTCCCTGGATGCGTACCAGCAGGTGAAGGCACTTATTCAGTTGAAATACAACCCTAAGTTCCTTTACATGAGCAACGGTGCTAACTCACCAAGTGAATTCCCAAGCAAGGTTGGCGCCGCGAACGTAAACGGCATCTTCTCCTCGGGCGACTGGTTTACGACCAGTACAGCTCCAGGAAGCCAAACTTTCGTGAAGGAATACATTGCTAAGTTCGGTGGAACCGCTGCATTGATCGATAACTCATCTGCAGAAGCATATGCAGCTGGTCAATTGATCGAGCTCATTGCACAACGTACGGGCAAGATTGATAACGCAACAATTATCAAGTCACTGCATGCAGGAACATGGCCAACACTGTTGGGCACACTTTCCTGGGATAAGTACGGAGTTCCACAGTCCCAGTACCTCCTCGTTCAATGGCAGAACGGCGCGCTGAAGTCAGTGTTCCCAACAGCCGTTGCACAGGCTAAGCCTCTCTTGGTAAAACCAGGCTGGGCTGGATAAGAAGTAATTAGTAGAACCGTGAGTGGTCCGTTATGGATTGCGAGCCACTCACGGTATTACTCACATTAGTCCAGTATTTAGCCACCATTTTATAGAAGCGAGTTGTAATGCATGTCTTGATTCAAGGTCTCATCATGGGTGTACTCACCGGAGGCGTTTATTCATTGATGGCTTCTGGCCAAACCCTAATTTTCGGTGTTATGAAAGTTGTCAATCTTGCTCAGGGTGCGTTTGTAATCGCCTCGGCATATATGACTTTTACTTTATTCACACAGTTTGGGATTGATCCTTTTGTTTCGATTTTGATTACTACACCATTGATGTTTGCCATCGGAATGTTTGGCCACTGGGTTTTCTTACGGCCCCTTCGCAAAGAGGATGCCGCTGAACTCTCCCTTCTCGTAACTTTTGCTCTTGCATTACTTGTCGAAGGAATTCTCTCGGTTACATACCGAACCACCTATCGAAGCATTAACACTTCGTATTCCAACAAATCATTTGTGCTTGGTGATGGATTTACAGTTTCCTATGTACGCCTCTACGGCTTTCTGATTTCGCTGGTGTTGCTTTTGATTCTCTATTTAGTTCTGCAAAAAACCAAATTTGGGCGCGCCATTCGTGCAACGGTACAAAATCCTCAGTCGGCAACTTTGCTGGGTGTTGATTCCACGCGTGTTAAGGCATATGGCTTTGGATTAGGTATCGCGACATCAGCCGCCTCCGGGTCCATCTTTGGCTTGCTCTACCCATTTAACTCCGGCAGTCATTACGACTTGATTTCCAGACTCCTTTCAGTCGTTCTGCTCGGTGGCCTCGGTTCAATCGGCGGCGCTGTTGTTGCAGGAATTGTGATCGGCGTTGTCTCTTCGGTTGCAGCAGTTATCTGGTCACCAACATGGTCTGAAATGACTTTCTTTATTGTCTTGCTCTTGGTGCTCCTTTTCCGGCCTCAAGGAATGTTCGGCCGACTTGAACGAGGGGCTGCGTAACGTGAAATTATCAACCGAGCCTACAAAACTGGTTACCCGTAACGGACTTATCCGTGGTGGAGTTTTCATTCTTGTACTTGCCGCACTTCCTGGTGTCTTCCCACAACATTGGCTTTGGAATCTATTTTTCTTCACATTGCTGTACGCCACCATGGCCGTTTCTTGGAACTTCATCGGAGGATTTGGCGGATACCCATCCCTTGGCCATGCAGCTTTTTTCGGTATCGGAGCCTATGCCGAGGCCTTCTTCTTTAAACCTAACCATCTTTTACATTCAGGGTACGAGCCACTTTTCATGCTTCCTGTTATCGGAATTATCTGTGCATTGTTAGCTATCCCGATTGGAATGCTTGCAATGCGTACACGCGCGGATGTATTTGCAATCGTCACAATTACATTGCTCTTCGTTACTCAAACACTTGCCTATAACCTGAAGAACTTCACAGGTGGAGCGCAGGGAGCTGCAGTAGTTCAACCTAAGTTTGATGTTAAGTTCTTTGAACTTCCCTTCTATTACACGGCGGCAATACTCTTGTTGTTTGCCTTCGGATTGAGTTATTACTTGAGCAAATCTAAGATAGGTCTTTCTCTCACCGCCATTCGCGCTGATGAAGATAAGGCCAAGGGCGTTGGAGTTCGAACTCTTCAAGTGAAACTCATTGCCTTCTCTAGCAGCGTGGCTTTCACTGGCATGGCAGGGGCGGCATGGGCGTTTTACATTGGGTTTATTTACCCTCAATTTGCGATTGATCCACTGGTAACGATCACGATGGTATTGATGACATTCCTGGGAGGCCGTGCAACGTTGTGGGGTCCCGTGTTGGGGGCGGCGATCTTGATGCCAGCCCAGCAACTGTTGGCCTATTACGTGGGAGGCAGTCAGTTGTACTTGTTGGCATACGCAGCAATATTCCTTGTGACGATTCTCTTCCTACCCCGCGGAATCTTGCCCACAGTCACAAATAAACGTCGTTTGAAGGCGCTGGCATTGAAATCTGTTGCTGCAAAAGCAAACGACCCATTAGCGGAAGGACAATCCGCATGAGTGCGATTCTTTCCGTCAAGTTTTTAACTAAAGAATTTGGAACTCTCAAAGCTGTTAATGATTGCTCCTTCGATGTTGAAGAAGGCAGCATTACAGCCCTTATTGGTCCCAACGGATCTGGAAAGACGACGGTTTTTAACTTGGTGACTGGATATATCCAACGACAAGACGGAGTAGTTACCTTTGATGGAGCCGATGTTTCTAAAGAACACGCTGGAGAGCTTTATCGTCGAGGACTCACCAGAACATTCCAGCAATCTCGTGTCTTTGGTGATCTCACGGTCCAGGAAAATTTGGTAGTTGCAAAGGGTGGAAGCTGGAAGAGCATCTTCTCTCGTCGGGTTTCAAAAGAAGATCAAATGCAGGCGGATGCGTTGCTTGAAGAATTCAAGCTCAGCCATGTCGCAGAACTTTATGCAAATGAACTTTCTTGGGGCCAGCGCAAGCTTCTGGAATTTGCTTCGGTCTTGATGAGCAAACCGAAGTTGGTTCTGCTCGATGAACCAACTGCGGGTGTAAACCCAATCCTCATTGAAACAATGGCTGATCACATTCGCAATTACAACAAACTTGGCGTGACCTTCCTAATTGTTGAACATGACATGAGTTTCGTCATGAGAGTCTGTGATCCAGTAATTGTTCTAGATCGTGGAAAACCCATTGCTCAAGGAACCCCTGATGTCGTGCAATCAGATCCACGAGTCCTCGACGCTTACTTGGGAGATTGATAGCCATGACAACTCCTCGTTTAGAGATCAAGAACATCATTGCCGGATACGGTGCCGGACTCGTTCTTAAGGGCGTGAATTTAGAACTCCAAGTAGGTGAAGTTATGTGCCTGATCGGACCTAACGGCGCCGGTAAGTCCACAGTATTGAAAACCGTTTCAGGACTTCTACCACCACGAGAAGGTCAGATTCTTCTTGATGGTGAAGACATTACGGGACAAACGCCAAAGGCCAATCTGCGCCGCGGTGTTGTTCACGTTCCACAAGAGCGTTCGCTCTTTCCTGGAATGACTCTGTGGGACAACTTGCTCATGGGTGGCTACTTGATTCGCGATCGCAAATTAATTTTGAGTCGCATCGAAGAAGCGGCACACCTATTTCCAATTATTCGTGAGCGTCAAAAAGAGCATGCGGGGTCACTCTCTGGAGGAGAGCAAAAGCAAGTAGAGCTTGCGCGCACTCTACTTTTTGATCCAAAGCTGATTCTCTTAGATGAGCCTTCTATTGGTCTGGACCCGAAGTCACGTCGATTGGTTTTCGATGCCATCAATGGTCTTGCCAAAGCAGGTCGCACGATTTTGCTGGTAGAGCAAAATGCTCGATCGGGCCTAGCTGCCTCCGATAAGGGCGCGGTTCTTGAAACAGGAATTGTCCGAATTGTTGGGAAAGCATCAGATCTACTTGAAAATCCAGAGGTTGCGAAGTTGTATCTTGGCGCAGCTGGTAAGAACACAACCGTCAAAGCAGTGTCAGAAATAGCGAAAGAAGGTCGATCATGAGCGCGGGTTCCGATGTAACAATTGGTTGGATTGGCACAGGACGTATGGGCTTTGCCATGGTCTCGCGCATTCTTAAAGCAGGCCATACCGTAAAAGTGTACAACCGCACCAAAGCCAAGGCTGAACCGCTGAAGGAATATGGCGCGGTGATCGTGGACAACATTTCTGAACTTGCCGACTGTGACATCGTTTTTTCGATGGTCTCCTCTTCGCCAGATCTCTTGCAGATCACCATCGGCGAAGGTGGTGTTCTTGTTCAAGAGAAGGCGCCTGGAATGTTCGTTGACTGTTCTACGGTAGATGACACCGCATCTCAGAAAGTTCGAGAAGCAGCTCTTGCTCGAGGAGTGAAATATCTCGTCGCACCAGTATCTGGAAACGGCAAAGTTGTTAAAGCCGGAATGCTGACTCAAGTGGTTTCTGGACCTCGCGATGCATTTGATGAAGTAGAGGAAACTTTGAAGTTAATGTCTCGAGGTGTTACCTACGTCGGAGAGGGAGACCTAGCCCGCTTAGTGAAATTGGCACACAATATTTTCCTTGGTGTGGTTACACAATCTATGGCCGAAATTACCGTTTTTACTGAAAAAGCAGGAGTTCCGCGCTCGGCATTCCTGGCCTTCCTCAACGACTCGGTCATGGGTTCTGTCTTTTCTCGTTACAAGACACCAGCATTTGTGAATCTGGATATGACAACCACTTTTACTCCGATCTTGCTTCGTAAGGACTTTGATCTCGGTTTGGCGGCGGCGCGCAAACTTGAAGTTCCGATGCCGGTTGCATCAAGTGCCTATCAAGCAGTGCAGCAAGCAATAGGCCATGGAAATACGGATATGGATTTTGCAGTTCTACTTTTGGAACAAGCAAAGGCATCCGGGATGGAGTTAGTTTCGGAAAATAAAGCAATTGCAGATGGACTCGAGAGCAAAGAAGGTAAGTAGCCATGAGCAATCACAAGTCACTCCAAGCCCCCGGACATATGGGAGTGGACTACGAAACGCGCGTTGATTTTGACCGCCTTCGTAAGTACAGGATTGGCCGTGCCAAAGACGCGCTCGCTGGTAGCGAATGTGGCTCCTTCTTGCTCTTTGACTTTTACAACATCCGATACACCACGCAAACATGGGTGGGTGGAGCACTTGGCGACAAGATGACTCGTTATTCACTTCTTACTCGTGGTGGAGATCCAATGTTGTGGGACTTCGGTTCTGCGGTGCGCCACCACAAGCTGTATTCACCATGGCTTAAACCAGAAAATAATCGCCCAGGCATGTTGGGTATGCGTGGAGCCGTTGCACCATCTGCTGGTCTCATGGAAGCTGCAGTGAAGGAAATCAAAGGGCTTCTGATTGATGCAGGAGTTGTGAACGAACCAGTAGGCGTAGATATTGTCGAACCAGCATTTCTCTTTGAAATGCAACGTCAAGGACTCAAAGTTGTAGACGCCCAGCAATACATGTTGGATGCGCGCCTTATTAAATCCGAAGATGAAATCATGCTACTTAACCAAGCGGCAGCAATGGTGGATGGCGTATATCAAAACATCGTTGATGTGTTGAAGCCAGGAATTCGCGAGAATGAAATTGTCGCCCTTGCTAACAAGCGCCTTTATGAAATGGGTTCCGATCAAGTAGAAGCGATCAATGCGATATCAGGTGAGCGCTGCAATCCTCACCCACATAATTTCACAGATCGCATTATTCGCCCGGGGGATCAAGCATTCTTTGACATTATCCATTCTTATAACGGATATCGCACCTGCTACTACCGAACCTTCGCTGTCGGTAGTGCAACCAATTCCCAACGCGATGCTTATACAAAGGCACGTGAATGGATGGATGCCGCCATAAATATCGTCAAAGTTGGTGTTGGCACAGATGACATTGCCCGGGTGTGGCCAAAGGCCGAAGAGTTTGGCTTTGAAAACGAGCTCGCAGCATTTGGTTTGCAGTTTGGCCACGGTTTAGGACTGGGACTTCATGAGCGTCCGATTATTTCCAGGCTCAACAGTTTGGATAATCCTGTGGAGATTCAAGCGGGAATGGTTTTTGCGCTTGAAACATATTGCCCAGCATCTGATGGCGTCTCGGCTGCGCGCATCGAAGAGGAAATTGTTGTGACGGATACAGGTGTGCACGTTCTCACTAAGTTCCCTGCCCAAGAACTCTTTATTGCTAACCCTTATTAGTATTTGATGAGCACAGGCAGATTGGAGGCGAAACTTTCATGACGGATGGAAAGAAGGGTTTGCCCGGTCTTCGGGGACTAGATCATGTTGGTATCACCGTTCCAGATCTCGAACAAGCGACCAGATTTCTCATTGATGTTATTGGCTGTGAATACATGTACACCCTTGGACCTTTTAAGAGCGATGAAAATTGGATGGCCGAGCATTTGGGAGTTCATCCTCGTGCCGTCATGCAAGAACTTCATTTCTTTCGCTGCGGAGGACAGGCAGTATTTGAAGTTTTTCAATATTCATCTCCTGATCAAAACCTCACGCCTCCCAAAAATAGTGACATCGGAGGTCATCACGTTGCGCTGTATGTAGAAGATATGGATGAAGCAGTTGCGCATCTGAAATCCCACAAGGTGGAGACCTTTGATGCACCAACAGCTAGCAGGGGTCCTAGCGAAGGGCAACGTTGGCTCTATTTCCGTGCTCCGTGGGGCATGCAATTTGAACTCGTTTCATATCCGCAAGGCAAAGCCTTTGATCATCATCCTGAAAGCTTCGAAAAGAAAGTGGTGAACTAAGTGGTTCTGCATAATAAGCACAAGTCCTTATCTCCATGGGTAGAGGTTGTCACCACAAATGAAGATTGGGATCACGCTTCGCCGGATCTACTTAAGACCATGCTCACGCAACTCGTGCTTATTCGAACTTTTGAAGAGTATGTTCTTGAACTTTCCAGCGCAGGTTTAATTCACGGACCTGCGCATTCCAGCGTGGGCCAAGAAGGCGGCGCTGTTGGCTCTGTCATGTCGCTGACCTCTGTTGATTCAGTCAATGGCTCGCATCGCGGTCACCATCAGTTCTTAGCAAAAGTGATCAAGCACCTCTCACCTAATGGCCTTGATCCAGAAGCAGAAATCTCCCAAGACATTAGAGATGTCATGCTAAAAACACTTGCCGAGATCTGCGGGTTAGATCGTGGCTTTAGCCATGGCCGCGGTGGATCGATGCACTTGCAGTGGATTGAAGCAGGCGCGATGGGTACAAACGCCATTGTTGGTGGAGGTGTTCCACTTGCAGCGGGATTTGCGTGGTCACATCGCCAAGCAGGCACTGACGCGGTCTCCGTCACGTACTTTGGTGATGGTGCTATCAATATTGGTTCCACATTAGAAACTTTCAATTTAGCTTCGGCCTGGAAACTTCCGATCTGTTTCTTTGTGGAAAATAATCTTTACGCGGTCTCCACGCACGTGAGTGAATCAACGGGCGAACCACGACTTTCCGCGCGTGGGCAAGGGTTTGGAATTCACAGTTGGAAAGTGGATGGTATGAATCCACTTGCAGTGCATATTGCTATGGAAGAAGCAGTAGCACATATGCGCGCAGGTAATGGTCCAACGATTATCGAAGCAGAGGTCTACCGATTCTTCCACCAAAATGGATCCTTCCCTGGAAGCGCTTTTGGTTATCGCTCAAAGGAAGAAGAAGCCCATTGGCGCGCACGTGACCCCATTCTTCAAGTAACTGATCATTTAATTCGCAGAGGATTGATTACGCAAGAGAAAGTTAATGCGTTGATCTCACGCGCGAAAGAGACAATGTCCGCAATGGGAGATGTACTTCTTGAGCCACTACCTGGTGGCAAGCCCGGTCAACGTCAGATCAAACCATCTGAATGGCCTAATCCGGATTTTGTTGATGTAGGAATTCGCGGAGATCTCTCGGAATTTAACGGTGCACACATTGCCGATCTCGATACCTATAGCGCCGATATTGTCGAAGGTAAATTCATCGACTCTGTTGCAGCCGTAATGGGCCGACGGATGGAAACCGATAACACGGTTGTCGTTATGGGCGAAGACGTTCATAAACTCGCTGGCGGCACCAATGGAGCGACCAAAGGATTGAAAGATCGCTTCCCTGATCGCATTCTCGGCACTCCTATCAGCGAGAACGCGTTCACGGGGCTTGGTGGCGGAATGGCAATTGATGGCCGATATAAACCCGTTGTCGAATTTATGTACGCGGATTTTATGTGGGTTGCCGCCGATCAACTCTTTAATCAAATTGGGAAAGCACGTCATATGTTTGGCGGCACAGGTCCCGTTCCGCTGGTCTTGCGCAGCAAAATTGCAATGGGTTCTGGTTACGGGTCTCAACATTCGATGGATCCTGCCGGTGTAATGGCAACTAATCCTGGTTGGCGCATCGTTGCACCATCTACGCCTTTTGATTATGTCGGACTCATGAATAGTGCGTTGCTATGTAAGGACCCCGTGATCGTTCTCGAACACGTAGATCTTTACGCCACCATGGGACCAAGTCCGACAACTGATTTGGATTACCACTTGCCTGTGGGCAAAGCTGCGATACGTCGTGAAGGTTCTGAGATCACAATCATTTCCTATCTAGCAATGACCAACTTTGTTCTGGATGCGGTCAACACCGTGGGCAGCGTTGATGCTGAAGTTATAGACCTTCGTTGGTTAGATCGCGCGAGCATTGACTGGGACACAATTGGTGCGAGCATTCGAAAGACCAACAATGTACTTATCGCCGAACAAGGTTCGATCGGTACTTCGTATGGCGGATGGTTGGCTGATGAAATTCAACGTCGATATTTTGATTGGCTGGATGCACCTATTGAGCGAGTTACCGGTGGCGTTGCGTCACCTAGCATCAGTAAAGTTCTAGAACGAGCCGCTATTGCTAAGAGTGAAGAAGTTGTAAAGAAGCTCAACGAGCTCAGTGCGAACAATCGTTTGAAAAGGAAATAATCTTGGCTCACCTATTGCGTATGCCAGAGACCATGGCTAACTCCGTTGAAGCAATTATTCAGCGATGGTACGTCGATGAAGGCGTTGACTATGCCGCTGGAGCAACCATTCTTGCCATCGAAACAGAAAAAGCAGTCGTTGATATCGAGGAAGAAAAAGCTGGCGTCATTTTGCGCAAACTTTTCCCAGAAAATAAGGCCGTTGAAGTGGGTGTACCAATTGCCCTCATAGGTTCACCGGGTGAAAAAGTTGAAGATATAGACACGCTTCTGGGAACACTCGGCGTTGATGCAGTTGTGGCGAAGACGGAAAAAACTGTAGCAGCCACGCCAATACCCACGAATTCAGTTTCCATCGCTGTTGAACACTTTGACGCAGGAGATCGAATTTTCGCCTCCCCACTTGCCCGCAAACTCGCCACGGAAAAGGGTTTAACTTTAAGTCAGCTCGTCGGCACAGGACCCAATGGACGAATCACTCGTAATGACGTGCACTCTGCAAAAGAATTAGGTTATGAAGTAATTCCACATTCCATGATGCGCAAAGCTATTGCATCACGCCTGGTGCAGAGCAAGCAAGAGGTTCCACATTTCTATCTGCGAGCAACTGCGCAAGCTGACACACTTTTGGCCTTGCGAACAGAACTCAATAGCCAAGGTAAAACCAAGATTTCAGTCAATGACATTATCGTGAAGATTGCAGCACGCGCCCATGTTCTAGTACCTGACGTCAATGTAATTTGGACTCCTACGGCGCTTCATAAGTTTGAGAAAGTGGACATCTCTATAGCGGTCGCAGGCGAACGTGGTCTTGTAACTCCGGTAATTCGCGATGTAGATAGTAAATCAGTCTTTGAAATTGCTGACGTGGTCCTAGATTTCAAAACTCGTATAGGTGCGAATCAACTTAAACAGAACGAAATTGAAGGCGGGTCCCTAAGTATTTCTAACCTAGGAATGTACGGGACGGAAGAATTTGCTGCCATCATAAATCCGCCTCAGGCGGCAATTTTGGCTGTTGGCGCCGCCCGTAAAGAAGCAATTGTGATCGATGACAAGATCGAGATTGTCAGCGTTATTCATTTCACGCTTTCCGTTGATCACCGTTCGGTAGATGGGGCTTTGGCTGCGCAATGGATGCAAGCCTTTGTCGGGCTTATCGAAAGCCCGCAAGAGCACTTGCTGTAGAAAGCACTGAAAATGCTGGCTCTATTGACTGCATTCGGGTAGCGTTCGCAATTATGTCGCCCACGGAAGCTCCTAAGAAACTGCGTTATGAAGCAGTTAAGGAAATGGTTATCTCGATTATCCATGACCAAAAACTTGTTCCTGGCGATCGACTCCCCAGCTCTAGCGAACTCGTTGAGACCTCAGGTGTTAGCTCAATTTCAGTGCGGCGAGCCCTTGATGAGTTAGAGCGCGAAGGTCGCATTCGCCGCCATCAAGGAATCGGAACCTTTGTTGCCCAACCGCGCATCATCAGTGAGCCTTCGCGCTTGGGAGATTTACTCGCAACTCTTACTGCTGGGTCGAATGAAAAGGCAGTCACAACCGAACTAATTAGCCTGCGCGTAGGTATGCCTGGAGCAACAATCGCTCAAACATTGAGAATTAGTTCGGGCCAACCAGTCTGGGAAGTCGTTCGCGGGCGAAGAGTTGCAGGAGAACCTGCGATTGTGGAGCGGGCCATCCTGCCGCTGCAGGTGGTTCCGTCGCTCGAGGAGAGCTATCTGGCAAATGGCGGTTCCCTTTATAAATTTCTTGCTGATAAGCACGGGATCATCGATCATTCTGAAGAGCAATATCTTGAGGTGGCTCTGCCGGGGGCGCTTGAGCGAAATTGGCTCAATCTGCCAGCTAGAGAATTAGCCGTCACGGTAAAGGGAGTGAGTTTCAATCAAGAGGGAGTTCCTTTTGATTGCTTCCAACAGACCTACCCTGCTCAACGCTTTGTTTTCTACGTCTCTGGCTCAAAAGAGCATCAATTCTTGAACGCCCCTGATCGAGATGATTGGACCGTTACTTCTCTAACAACGTGAGACGTTTTGGCTTCTTGCCAAATTCAATATGCAGAGTATAAAGTGTCGCCATGACTCGAGCTGAGATAGATAACGCCGCATTTAATTCCGCTTACGAAGCTTGGGCTCCGCGCTCGGGCGAACTTTTCGCAAAGGCGAGCAAAGTAATTCCCGGTGGAGCTGGTTCAAGTGCACGTACCGCACCATTTGGTTGGAAGCCTTATCCGCTATTTGTTTCACAAGGACTTGGTTCTCGCATCACCGATGTAGATGGTCATGAGTACATCGACTATCTCTTGGGTCTTGGGCCAATGATTCTTGGACATCGCAACCCCATCGTGACTGAGGCAGTCGTTAACGCCATTCGCGATCTTGGAACATGTTTTGGCTTGCCATATGAATTGGAAATTGAAGCCGCACAGAAAGTTGTTGACGCAGTTCCGGGAATTGAAATGGTTCGCTTTACAAACTCTGGTTCCGAAGCAGTGGGATCCGCAATTCGTATTTCCCGTGCTGTAACTAAGCGTCGTTTAATCATTCGCTTTGAAGGTCACTATCACGGCTGGCAGGACACTGTTTATTGGAGTAACCACGTTGATCCCGTAGCAGCTGGCGACCCAAGTAACCCTCGCCCAATTCCATCAGGACCTGGCGTGCCGATTGAACTTGAAAATACTTTGATTGTTCTGTCATGGAATGATCCAGAAAGTTTCATTCGGGTAATGGCAGAGCGTGGTCATGAAGTTGCCGCGGTGATTACAGAGCCAGCAGTTCTCAATACTGGCTGCATCATGCCTTTGCCAGGATATTTGGAATTACTTCGCTCTGAGACAAAGAAATATGGCGCGCTACTAATTTTCGATGAAGTTATTACTGGCTTTAGATTCTCTCGCGGTGGAGCCCAAGAGTGGTTTGGCGTCACGCCGGACTTAACAACCCTCGCTAAAGGCCTAGGTGGAGGTTTCCCTGTTGCCGCAATTGGTGGCTCCAAGGAGGTTATGTCAATTATTGCTGAGGGTCGTTACTCGCACTCAGGTACCTACAACGCGAACGTTATTCAGTGCGCCGCAGTTTCAGCCACGATGGATATCTTGGCAACACCAGGAATCTATGAGCGTCAACGCGAGCTTGGTTTCCGCTTAGCAAATGGACTTTCAGCGATTGCTAATGAAGTCGGAATTCCAGTAATCGTAGAAGGTATCGGAACAGCGTTCCAGATGTGGTTCTCGGATAAGCCAATTCATAACTGGCGCGAAGCTGACAAATTTGCGAATGAGGAATTGTTTACTCGCTGGTATCGAGAGATGCTTCAACGCGGCGTTCTCTTTCACCCAAATCACCTTGAGAACCTCTTTGTCTCACTCGTTCATACGGATGCTGACATTGATAAAACTCTCGAAGCGGCAAAAGGCGCCCTTACTGCAATTGCCAAGAATCTTTAGCCAGTATTTATTAGTAGGCTGATTTCATGACTGAGGCCGTGATCGTTGGTTTAGATCTTGGTACATCCGGAATGAAGGCTGTCGCGATCAATCATGCTGGTGAAATTCTGGCAAGAGCGAGTGCAAAATACATTACGCATCGTCCCGAAAGTGGCGCATCCGAACAGAATCCTATGGACTGGATAGTTGCGGTTAAGGAAGTTACGGAAAAGATAAAGATCACAACAAAAAATGCGCCATGGAGCGGCATTGGACTTTCTGGAATGTTGCCGACATTAGTCACCGTAGATAAAAACGGAAAACCAATTGGAACTGCAATAACATGGGAAGACGGAAGAGCTGAGGCGCAAGGCGATACTCTCAGACGAAAAATTGGCGAAGATGCGTTGTATCGTCGAACAGGACAGTGGGTAGATGGGCGCTACTTATTACCCATGTTGGCACGCCTTAGCATCGTTGAGCCAGATCGCGTCGAGCACTCAAGCGCATTGCTGGGCGCAAAGGATTTTCTCTACGCTTGGCTTACATCAACATTTGTAACCGATCCCAGCATCGCTACAGGATTTGGTTGTTATGACATTCATACTGGTACGTGGGATAGCGATGTCATTGATGAGTATTCGCAAGATTATCCGATGCTGACTTTGCCAGATATTGTTCCATCGAAAACTCTGCACCCATTGACCGCATCTGCGGCAAATACGTTGGGACTTACTGCAGGCATACCGGTATGTGTTGGGGCTGCTGATTCTGTACTTGGAGCAATTGGTATGGGTGCCAACAAACCCGGTGATGTTGCCTACGTGGCTGGCACAAGCACAATTATCTTAGGAATTAGCGACTCACCTACCTATGACCCTGACCATCGCTACCTCATCACACCAATGGTCGATGAAGGCACGTGGGGTCTGGAGATGGATCTTCTCGCAACGGGCAGTGCTATTCGCTGGCTTTCACAACTCCTCAACCTTGCTGATGAAAAAGACCTGTTAGCACTAGCTGCGACATCAATGGCGGATCGAGCACCTGTTTTCTTGCCTTATCTGGCACCAGGGGAACAAGGTGCGTTATGGGACCCATCATTAACGGGAAGTATCTGGGGACTAGACCTTGGGCATAGCGCCGCGGATATTGCTCGAGGACTTATCGATGGAATTGTGAATGAAAGCGCCAGGTGCATTCGCACTCTCGATGAAATTGGTTTCGATAAGTATGGGGATAACCAATTACGAGTTTCTGGCGGAAGTGCCAATGATTTGTGGTTTCGACAACAACTTGCCAATGCCACATCTCGTCGAGTGGAAACGACTTTAGGAAACGAACCTGATCGATCAGCACTCGGTGCAGCGATTGTTGCTGCGCAGGCGCTAGGAATTGAGATCCCTGCGCAGTTGAATGATTTCCAGATCCTCACCCCAAACAAAAACGCCGAAGAATATTGGAAATTGCGTAGATCAATTAATGATGAGGCGCGAGAAAAAAATAGCCCCACGTAACCCTTGACCGATCTAGTTTGACCTGCTTGACTCTCATCATGGTCAGTATAGAGAGTTCAGTATTTAATCGTCGCACATTCCTACAAGCAGCTCTCGTTACATCAGCTGCAGTTGGTGTCGGATCCTTGTTGTCATCCTGTGGTGTCGGTACACAAAAAGTAGCGACAACATTGATTCGCGTTGGCTGGAAAGCTGACATGGATACTTTCAACCCATTCACAACAGTCACAACTGAAGGCGTTGAAATTCAGTCCATGATTTATGACAAGTTGCTTGACTACGGACTTGATCTAAAACCTGAACCATCCCTGGCGACTAAATCTGTATCAGCCGGAAACACGATTACCTACACAATACGTGAGGGCGTTACATGGCATGACGGAACCGCATTCTCTGCGAAGGACGTGGTCTATACCTACGAAACTATCGGCAAGAACAAGCAGGGAATCAATGCTCAGTTCTTGGCAGACTTTGTTTCAGTTGCATCCCCTGATGCCAACACCGTTGTTCTCACCTTTAGTCGGCCACAAGCTTTTGATCCAGGACTGGTAATCCCAATTGTTCCTGCACATATTTGGTCAACAAAAACGACCGCTGCAATAGGCAAGTTTGATAATGCTGCCCCTGTTGGTACTGGCCCATATACCTTCGGTACTCGCAAGCAAGGTCAAATTGTTACCGTCGCTCGCAATGAAAAATGGTGGGGCGTCGCACCAGCGGCCACCGGAATTAGCTGGGCTATCTACAGCAACGATGATCTATTGGCTCAAGCTCTCAAAAATGGTGAAATAGATATTGCGCCAAACGTACCTCCTACCGTTTTTGATGGCCTTAAAAAGGATAGTTCTGTAACGGCTGTTGAACTTAACTCGTTCTCCTTCCACCATATTGGAATGAATGTTTCCAAGGTCAAGGGCTCAACTGGTAACCCGCTTATGCACGACCGTGCAATCCGACAAGCACTTGGATACGCGCTCGATCGCGATCAGATTGTTCAAATTGCCTACGCCGGCCATGCGGTAGCAGGTGGAAGTATCTTGCCTCCACTTTTCGGTGATTTTTATTACGAGCCAAAAGGCGATGCAATAATCAACAACAATCCAGCAAAGGCCAACGCTTTGCTTGATGGCGCGGGATATAGCGCCAAAGGCAGTGACGGAATTCGACTAACCAAAGATGGCAAACCATTGAGCTTTAAAATGATTTGCACAGCTACGACTTCTGTTGACGTTCGTACCGCTCAACTCTTCCAAGCAACTGCTGCCAAGGTCGGAATCAAATTGACTCTGACAACACTTGATTCAGACACCATGGCAAGCACCGTCTACAACGTTGAACATCCTGACTGGGATGTATTTGTTTGGGGCTGGGATTCAGGAGTAGATGATCCAAGTTATCTATTAGGTGTTCCCCTAACCAGCCAAATTGGTGGTAACAACGATGTCTTCTACAGCAACCCTGTTTATGACAAATTGTTTACGGAGCAATCTGCCGAACTTGATCACACCAAACGTGTGGCCATCGTGCAGGAGATGCAGAAGATTTACTATGAAGATTGCGTTTATTTAGTTGCGGTCTACCTAAAGAAACTTCAGGCGTACAACAATTCTGGCTGGACTGGCTGGACCAATGTTGACGGTGGAATTATCTTTAACTTCACTCGCGATAACTACCTAAAAGTCAAGGCTGGCAAGTAGAAGATACTTAATGCCTTTCTTACTACGTAGGTTTATAACGCTTTTAAGTTCGATCTTCGCGATCGTAACTTTTAACTTCTTCCTCTTTCATATTATTCCTGGCGACCCAATTCGCCTGATTGCCCGTACTCAAAGGCTGAATGCTGAAGCAATTGCCAAGCTTCGGGCTTCCTACGGTTTGGACGGTTCAGTTTTATCTCAATATTTCCGCTACCTTGCAAAACTTGTCCATGGCGATTTGGGCTACTCATTCTCGTTTAAAGAAAATGTTAGCGGCCTAGTGGGGCGGGCACTGGGAAATACTTTGTTGCTTCTTACAGCATCCACGCTCATTGTGGTAATTGCAGGAATCGCCATCGGAGTCTTCGCTGGATCCAGGCAAGGCCGCAAGAGCGATACGGCAACGGTAATTTCTTCATTAATCCTTTGGAGTATGCCGACTTTCTGGGTTGGAATGTTGTTGGTCTTCACATTTGGTGTGTGGGTCGGTGGTCTTCCCATTTCGGGCATCTCTACAGCTAATGCGATTTACTCTAATGGGTTTGAATATTTCCTTGATATCTCGCGCCACCTTATTTTGCCGACCATAACGCTAGCAATCGTAGATATTGCCTTCTTTATTATTATCACGCGCACAGCGCTCATAGATGTTATGTCTGAGGATTACATGCTGACGGCTCGCGGAAAAGGACTCACCCGCAAGGCCATCGTGTGGAGACATGGATTTAGAAATGCCATGTTGCCCGTGCTGACTGCCTCTGCTTTGTACATAAGCGCCCTTGTCGGTGGTGCAATTCAAGTGGAAGTTGTTTTTTCATGGCCTGGTATGGGACTTCTCATGTACAACTCTGTTTTGGCAAGAGATTACCCAGTACTTGAAGCATCATTCTTATTAACCACTGTTGCGGTTCTCGTAGCAAATTTCGGAGCAGATCTGCTCTATCGGATTCTTGATCCAAGAGTTGCGGTTTCAAAATGATGAATCGAAGTAAGACCAACTCAAGCCATGGATTCTGGTATTTCCTCGGGAAACTATGGGCTGATCGCATGGGACGTTGGGGACTGATTGCTCTTGCGATTACAACATTTATCGCCGTGATTTGCCCAATCTTTTTCCCATTTGATCCATCACAAGTAGGTACCAGTGCTGCATCGATTTTGACGGGACCTTCTCGGACTCATCTCTTGGGAAGCGATGAACTTGGTCGAGATGTTCTTCGCCAATTCTTCACCGGAGCGCGAATCTCTCTTTTCGTTGGCATCATGGCCACAGTGATCTCCACGATCGTTGGATCTGGACTCGGTGTCTTTGCCGGTTATTACATGGGTCGATTAGACGGCGTCCTCATGCGTATTACTGACTTCTTTCTAGTAGTTCCAGCGCTGCCGCTGATGATTGCCCTCGGCGCGATTTTCGGACAGAACATCACCGTCATCATTATGGTGATTGGTTTTCTCAGCTGGCCACGCACAGCAAGAATCGTTCGCTCTCAAACACTCTCATTGCGACAGAGACAGTTTGTCCCGCGTGCAAAATCGTTAGGTGCTAGCAATCTACGAATAATTCGCACACATATCGTGCCGCACGTAATGCCACTCATTGTTGCCAACACGATTCTTGTTGTCGCCGGATGTATTTTAAGTGAGGCTACGCTGAGTTTTATTGGTCTTGGGGATCCTGATCGAATTTCTTGGGGAACGATGCTGCACTTCTCATTTGTCTCTGGAGCAATTGGTCGAGGTGCCTGGTGGTATTTCCTTCCGCCAGGTTTTGGAATTCTCTTTATCGTTCTTGGTTTCACCCTGGTTGGACATAGTTTTGAGAAGATAACTAATCCGCGTCTGGGGGGTTCAGAATGAGCCTGCTAGAAATTCGCGATCTTCATATCTCCTACCCCAACCCAAAAGGTGAATTCTTCGCGGTGGATGGTGTTGATCTCTCGATTGAAAAGGGAGAGTTTGTTGGCCTGGCTGGGGAATCTGGTTGTGGGAAAACTACGCTGGCACTTTCGATTCCGCGGCTTCTTCCGAGCCAGTCTCGAATTGCGGCTGGCTCTATAAATTTCAACGGCGTCGATATGACTTCATTGGATGAAGAGGGAATGTGCGCATTTCGCTGGAAGGAAATTTCAGTCATTTTTCAAGGCGCGCTCAATGCTCTCAACCCTGTGCACACAATTGGTAGTCAGATCATGGAACCAATTCGTATTCATGATGCCACTGTTTCTAAAAAGGAAGCACACGAGCGCACCCTGGAGTTACTTGAAGCGGTAGGAATTCCCTCTCGTCGATCGGAAGATTTCCCTCACCAATTTAGTGGCGGTATGCGCCAGCGAGTAATGATTGCCATGGCTCTTTCATGCATGCCCAAACTAGTAATTGCCGATGAACCGATCACTGCTCTAGATGTTATGACTCAAGCACAGATACTGGATCTCTTGCGAAGTTTGTGCGATCGCTACAGCCTTTCCATGCTTCTGATATCCCATGACCTATCCGTATTGGCACAAACGTGTGACAGAGTGGCTGTGATGTACGCCGGAAAAATGGTGGAGCAAGGTCCCACTTCCAAAGTTTTCGGATTTGAGGGCGCACGACATCCTTACACTCAGCGACTGCTCAACGCCTATCCAAACATTAAGCACGAACGTAAATTCATTGATGGAATTCCTGGCTATCCGCCTGACCTATCTCAAGAACAAGTTGGCTGCCGCTTCTCTGATAGATGCGATGTTGCCCTAGGCAAATGCACTACTGAAATTCCTCAGTTGATAGATATCGGTGGCGGGCAAAGAGTCGCGTGTCATTTGGTCAATGAAAGTGGGGCTGGTCTCCAATGAGTAAGAAACTCTCTTTATCAATTGAAGATTTACACGTTACCTATCCGCTCACTGGGGCAGCTGGGAAAAACAAAGTGGCACGGGCAGTTGATGGTGTTGATTTACAAGTATTCGTAGGAGAAACACTTGCGTTGGTGGGTGAATCCGGTAGTGGAAAGACTTCAATGGCAAATGCGATTATGCGATTGATTGATCCAAGCGCGGGCAAGATCATGATCGATGGTGTAGATGTTGTTCCTTTGCAGGGCAAAGAGTTACGCGCGATTCGACGAAACTTTCAAATGATTTTTCAGGATCCTTTTGAATCCCTTGATCCGCGCCAACGAGTAATTGAGACGGTTATGGAACCGCTGGCCATTCACAGTATTGGTGAAAGTGAAGCTGAACGCAGAGAGATGGCGTTAGCTGCTCTTTCCCAAGCTGGATTGCGCCCTGCTGCAGAAATTGGCGAACGCTTTACCCATCAACTCTCTGGTGGCCAACGCCAAAGAGTTGCGATAGCAAGTGCAATTATTTTGAAACCCTCGTTGATCATTGCCGATGAACCTGTCTCAATGTTGGATGTTTCTTTGCGCGCGGGCATCTTGAGAGTCATGGCCGACCTTCGTGATCAACTCGGTGTTTCTTATCTTTTCATTACCCACGATCTTTCTTTGGCATGGATGTTTGCAGATCGCATAGCGGTGATCTATTTGGGACGTATTGTTGAAGAGGCGTCAGCTGTGGATCTCATCGCGAACCCAATGCACCCTTATACAAAAGCGTTAGTTTCGGTAATCCCCGTCCCTGAGGTCACCTCACTTGAGGATCGAACTATTCTCACGGGCGAGATTCCTAGCCCCGCATCTATTCCATCAGGTTGTCGATTTCACCCACGCTGCCCGCTCTTTCGCGAGCTTGGTGAACCAGCTAAATGCCTGACCGAAGATCCAATTCTACAAATCCAATCGAATGCGGAATCACATCGTGTGGCATGCTTCTTTTCTGACAACAAGGGGAACCAATGACAACAAGCCGCGACGAGGTTGTATCACTGCTAACAGATTTAGTACGTATTGAATCTGTTACGCCTTGGCTTATTGCCGATGGCTCAGGAGAAAGAAACGTTGCAGAATTTATGGGCAAGTGGCTTGAAGAAGCCGGTCTAGAGGTACTCCTTGATGATGTAACTCCTGGACGGCCAAATATGTTGGCGCGCCTTCGAGGTTCACAACCTGGACCAACTCTGTGCATTAATGCCCACAGTGACACGGTGGGTTACGCCAACTGGGCAGATCGCGCACTCAATCCTTGGATCGATGGCGATCGCATGTACGGACTGGGCGTCGTTGATGACAAAGCAAGTTGCGCAGCTGCGATGTTGGCCCTTCGCGATCTCGTGCGAGACAAGGTACCTCTCAAGGGCGATGTTTTGCTTGCCTGTGTCATTGACGAAGAAGGAACATCCATTGGCACCGAACACTTGGTAGCAAATCACAAGATTGATGCTGCAATTGTTATTGAACCCGCAGCTCTACCTGTTGTTGTGACGGAGCATCAGGGATTCGGATGGATTGACATCACTGTATTTGGTAAGGCTTCGCACGGCTCTACTCCTGATGAGGGCATCGATTCGATTGTTCACATGGCAGAAGTTATTCGCGCGTTGCATCAACTTGATGAGCGCGAATGGAAGAAGAATCCACATCCCCTTAACGGTCGCACTGTTTTTCACACGGGAACCATTCATGGCGGAACGGACTATGCAACATATCCAAGCCAGGTAGTGCTGGGTATCGAGATTGGCACCCAACCCGGCGAGACTCTGGCTAATCGAGTTTCTGACATTGAGAATATATTCAATGAAATCCGCAAAGAGTTTCCTGATTTTCGTGCGGAGATAGATGTCAAGGTTGATCGTGACCCTTTTGTTGGAGCCGACCTTGGTCCTTTGCTTAAAGCATTTGATGATGCATCCCGTGAGGTTTTGGGTAAGCCAGCAGATGAGCAAGGACTCAATGCCTGGACCGATGCAGCTCTGTTGCAAAATGCTGGCATCCCGACAATCTTGATTGGGCCACTCGGTGGAAATCTACATTCGCCCGATGAGTGGGCAGATATCCCTGAAGTTGTACAGACGGTCGATCTTCTTAAATCTACGATTGTTCATTACTTACGCTGATGAATCAGCAGTTAGTAGATCTCAAGAAATTCATTGATGACCTCTCTGGTCACTGGCCGCTGCCAGGTGGCACGGTCGTCATCACGAATAAGAATGAGATCGTAGGAGAGTTTGCATTTGGTTATGCTGATTTAGAGGGCAAAATCCCCACGCGCATCGATCACCGCTATCAAGTGGGATCTATCAGTAAGACATTTGTAAGCATTGTTATAAATCAGTTGGTTGCCGAAGGCCTCATAAACCTTGACCAAGAGATTGCCTCGATATTGCCTTGGGTTGAGATTTCAGGCGATCCTTCTGAGGTGACGGTGCGCAATCTTCTAGCGCATACTGCGGGACTGATATTAGGCGGGGATGGAATTCCCGATGACTATGCGCAGATTTGGGCGCTACGTAATTCTCCTAGAGTCAAAAACTCGACTAACCATTTTCATTACTCCAATGTTGGCTTTATGTTGTTGGGGCTTGCGATTGAAGCAGTGACTCATACATCGTTAGCTGACCAACTTACTTCGCGTATTTTTAAGCCACTTGGCATGGATAGTTCCCTCGGAGCCATACTTCACGAGCACCGCGAATCTTTGGCGGTTGGGTATTGGCCGATGCGTGAGGAAATTCCATGGAGGCCAGGTGATGCACTATCGCGGGCAACATGGTTTGAAGTCTTTCCAGCAGATGGATGCGTTGCATCAACCTCAACGGATATGGCTACATTCTTGATGTTGCTCTTGAACAAAGGAACGGTTGGCGGCAGAGAAATATTGCCGCTGGCCAATTTCGTTGAAATGGCTACGCCACATGCTCCCGATGGTGAAGGAATGATTGAAATTCGTGGCGGCTACAAAATTACGGAGAACTTTTACGGCCTTGGCGTAAATACAGAATTAGTAAATGGAAAGCCATGTCTTACCCATGGCGGCGGCATGGTTGGGTACTCGACCTTTGCTCTCGTCGATGCAGAATCCGGTTTTGGCGTATGCGTCCTTACGAATGCCAATGGCGATTATCCAGCCGCGCATCTGATTGCGCGCGCGGCACATCAATTATTTGTCCCACCATCTGACTCGGCCGTTTCTATCCCACTGCCTCCGGCGCAACTTTGCATCGTCAATGGAATCTCATCACTCACCCCAGCGGCACAAATGCTGGGAGTATTTACATGCGGATCAAAGAGCGTGACGTTGTCATGCGATGGTGAAACGGGAATTTCCGTGACTTCAGGTTCATCTATTGGGTCGCTTCAACCCACATGGGCTGGTCGCTATACCTGCGATATTTCCCAACTTGAAACCTATCGCTGGGACTTCTTTGACGATGAACGCGGAGCGCGATGGCTCTGCGGTCCTGATGTGTATTACGCAGATGAGAAGAAACGGCCTACCTTAAGCGCGCCTGATCACGGCCTTGTTGGACACTACCGAAACTATTCGCCGTGGTTTAACAACTTTAGAATTATTCAACGAGAAGGTGAACTCTTTTTGGTGGCACCAGGGGGAGTTGAAGCACCTCAGGATGATCTCAAATTAGTTTCGATAGAAAGTGGAAAATGGCGCATTGGCGAAGAGCCATGGCTTCCTGAAATTCTTGTTGCTGGTCCAGAGGTAAATGGATCTGTAATTTCAGTCTTTCGTGATGGAGTCCAGTACTCCCGAACTCCAAAGCGTTAGCTCTAAATCATTTTTGCGTAGACGATTACATTGGAAAGGTAGTGCTTGGTTTTTGCATCAAACTTTCCTCCACACGTAACTAAACGTAAGCCCGCATATTTCGTATCTCCATAAACTCTTTGCGTTGGGAAATTGGCTTTAAGAATTGTTTCTTTGGAAACAACGGAGAATATAACCACCCGGCCATCAGCCCTAGTAACAGATATCTTTGCTCCCACTTTGATGTCTTTCAAGTGAAAAAACGTGGCAGGTTTCCCATTCATATCCACGTGGGCAACGATGATCGTCGGCCCGATTTCTCCAGGAGATGGTGAGCCTGTGTACCAGCCGGATACATCACCGGTGCTCGGTACTTCTAGTGCTCCCGCAGTATCAAGGCCCAGTTCAATGATTTTCGAATTACTAACTATCGATGGAATAGAAATACTTATAGGGACAGAACGGTCCAAATAATTTACCTTCATCAAAAGCGAAGCAAGTGCAGATCGCGCCAAG
>CAIYBL010000134.1 GCA_903924485.1 uncultured Actinomycetes bacterium | reverse complement strand
TCTTGATCAATAATGCCGGCATCGGAGCAGGGGGCTTAGTTGATGCCAATGACGATGCAGAATGGCATCGCGTATTTGACGTAAACGTAGTGGGCACTGCACGAGTGTGCGCGGCATCTCTACCCCACTTGCGTGCATCTTCATCTGCTTCGATCGTTAACGTGAGTTCTCTCGTTGCCCTAGCTGGTATTCCTCAACGAGTCCTATACGCAGCAAGTAAGGGCGCGGTCTACGCACTAACCCTTTCAATGGCTGCCGATCACGTGCGCGAAGGAATCAGAGTTAATTGCGTTATACCCGGAACAGCAGATACGCCATGGGTTTCCCGACTTCTTTCGCAGGCCACTGATCCAGAAGCGATGCAGAAAGCGCTAATGGCACGCCAACCAATGGGAAGGCTTGTTACTCCAGAAGAAATAGCTTTTGCAATATGTTATTTAGCAAGTCCGCTGGCAGGATCAACTACAGGAACTGGCTTGGGAGTTGATGGAGGAATGATGGGACTACGACTTCCTCAATAATTTTTAGAACTTACTTTGTCGGAAACTTTCCGTTAGCCGACCATGCTGGGCCAAGCTCCTGCACATCAGTATTTGCAAGTGGGTTGAGAATTCCCATACTTGAAACCGCTTTTCTTTTGAGATCAGCGACCATCAAGTTATATCCACCTTGAAGCACGGAAAAATCACCACTGACATAGAAGATATAGCGTTTACCGTCTTGGTACGGGTATGGATCAGAGGTATCCCATGAGTTTGAATTGAAAAAGAGTGGCTGCGCTTCGCGCCCGTCGTAATAACCGAACATCAAACGGTCATGTCGCGAAGTTTGAACCTGCGTAAATAAATAGCGTTCGCTATCCACACCGATTGGATAGTAAGCATCTAGGCCAACTTGTCCCCACATGGTTTCTTCTTTCCCGCTTTTGAGCAACATAATGAGGTGGTTTCGCTCAAAGAGGAGATCCTTCCCGTTTGGAGTGAAATAAGGCATCGACGATTCTGGTTGACCGACCGTGAGATAAGTTTTCCCAGATCCATCGATCGCCATCGTGGCCAAAACACCATCTTCTTTGTACGCGATAGTTTTGCCATCTGGTGAAAATTTTGGATCCTCATCACGTTTTCCATTGGGCCCCGTGAGGTTAATGGGCTCGGCCCAGGTTTTTCCGTCCCAATGGGAGATGAACACATCCCAATCTTTTTCCGGCAAACCCGATTGCGAACCCATAAAGACCATACTTTTGCCATCAGCGCAGATATGAGCATTCATAGGAGAAAACATCGACTTCCATGTCTTGCCGATCTGAACGAGCTCGCCCGTTTCCAATTTCATCATCCAAAGAGTTGAGTCCCATGCGCTATAACTGGAGTACCGGTGATAAACCAAGACCCCTGAAAGATGCAGGTTGGATCGAGTAATAGGGCCGTCATTTGAGGCTCTTTGCCAGTGGCCCAGGCCAAGAGTGAGTAAACCGAAAACGAGAGCAGCTCCAAGGAGTCGAAGTAGCGCCACTCGATTAGCCACGAAAACCACCCTCCGTTAGCCCTTGACCATCACGGAAATGCATGTAAGGTAACCTAACACAATACGGTAGGTTTCCTAACACAATGGCGCAAGTACTTGTGAACCCGCCCCCAAGGTAGTGACAGGAGTAATACATGATGAAGAAACGATTGTTCGCTTCATTTGCAGCAACAGCACTGATCGTCGGAAGCCTTGTCGTCGCATCTAGCACAGCACAAGGCGCAACTCGCACAGTTACCGTTTGGTCTCCCTATACAACGGGAAATCTAGATTTGTGGAACGCTGCTATTAAGCGCGTTGAAGCAGCAAACCCAGGCCTAACTGTCTCATCTGTTTGAAGTATCGACATGGCCAAGTCCTTGGCCGCGATCAATGCCGGAAACGGTCCAGATATCTCAGTTTCCAATGGAAACGGCAACCTAGGCTGGTTCTGCGGTACTGGCGCGTGGCAAAAATTGAACACACTTATCGCTGGTCCAAATGGAATTGATATGAAGGCGACTTTTAACCCCGCCTCCGTCGCATCCTCCATCTCAGATCACAATCGCTGCGCACTACCTTTGTACTCTGAGGTCTTCGCGTTTTACTTTAATAAAGACCTACTTGCTAAGGCAGGCTTCGCAAATCCGCCTAAGACAACTACCGAGCTTCTGGCTTACTCTGAGAAGTTGACCACTTTTAATTCCGATGGAAGCATCAAAAGTGCTGGATTTGTCCCTTGGGCTGGGTACTACGGATTTGATATGGATTCCATGTGGCTTGGCCAGATGTTTGGCGCCGAGTGGTACGCCGGAAATCGATCTTCAGCATTCGCTTCAGATCCCAAGTGGGTCAAGGCTTTTACCTGGCAACATGATTTCATCGCCAAAGTATTTGGTGGCGGAAACTTTGACAAGGGAAGCAAACTTCTCACCAAGTTCGTTGCCGGTCGCGGTGGCGAATGGAGCACCGACCATGACTTTATGACTGGCCGAGTTGCTATGAAGTGGGATGCAAACTGGATGGCGCCTATGTACTGCACCGGCGATGACTGGGCAATGGCCGACAAGTGCACGAAAGTGAACTTTGGTATTACAGGCTTCCCAGTATCTCCTGACAACCTTGCTGCCTACGGCTCTGGTGTTGTTGGCCAGGGTCAAATGGGAATCTCCACAGGTTCTAAGCATGTGAAGGATGCCTGGATCGTTATGAAAGCACTAGCAACGGATACGAAGCTGGCCGCTGCATGGGACGCTGCTAATGGTTCGCCATCTTCCCTTCTTGCCAAAGCCGCTAGGCCTGCTAACTACCCTGCTTGGTATCAACCAATCTATGACGTCACAACGAATCCAAAGTCTGCCTACCACATCGTTAAAAACACTGGAGAGCACTTGGAAGAGTCCATGCTTCAGAATCTGATGGCATCATGGCAAGCTGGAGATACGCCAAATATCAAAACCGCACTATCTGATTTAGCTAAAAAAGTTGATCAGATCGTTGTGAGAAACAAGTAAGAGCTAAATCCATGTCACTATCGCGCCTAAGTGCAGCAACACCTTTCTCCAAGAAGGGTGTTGCTGCACCGCCGCGCAAAAAATTAAAAGTACCCCGTCTTTTTATCTTCCTATGTCTGTCTCCGTGGCTCTTCGGAATGGTCTTCTTCACGGCATACCCAATGGTTTCAAGTTTTTATCAATCATTTACAAAATTTAATCTTATTCAACCTTCCAAGTGGGTCGGATTACAGAACTTCCATCGCATGTTTTTTGAAGATGATGACTTTTGGAAAGCGCTAAAGAACACAATCTGGATTTCTGCCATCAGTATCCCATTGCGTATCTGCTTCGCTATTTTTACGGCGTGGGTTCTGACTAAGCCAAAGCGTGGTCGCAATATCTACCGAACCATTTTCTTCTTACCTTCCATGGTTCCAGCAGTCGCTGGCACTATGGCTTTCACCTATATTTTTAATCCAGCTTATGGCCCAGTTAATAAAATGCTCGAAGCCATTGGTATCAAGGACCCACCCCTGTGGTTTATGGATCCAAAGTGGTCGAAATGGGGGTTGATTCTCCTTGGATTATGGGGCATCGGCGACACCATGATCATCTTCCTTGCTGGCTTACTCGATGTACCAAAATCACTCTATGAAGCAGCTGAACTTGAAGGCGCTAGCGGATGGCAGTCTTTTCGCTACATAACCCTTCCGCTGATCACACCGGTTATCTTTTTCTCTGGCGTTACTGGCGTGATCGGAAGTTTTCAATAGATCG
>CAIYBL010000133.1 GCA_903924485.1 uncultured Actinomycetes bacterium | reverse complement strand
CCGCGAGCAATAAGTCGCTCGAAGTGGTGCTCGCGCTTTTCCACGAAACGAGATGCATCCTGACCTGCCGTGACGAGGAATTCGCTGAGCTCGTTACGCGCCGCTTGGCCATCGCCCGTGAAATCTTCGCGGTCGAAGATATTCCACGCACGCAGGACTGGGGCTATAACTTCATCCAAATGTTGCTGAAGATCGTAAATTCCAGCCAGCGCAATCTGGACTGCTTTTCGTCCAAAGCCAGGCATTCCAACCCCGGGCATTGCAAAGTTTTTTACGACATCGGTGATTGCTCGCATCGCCGCATTAGGCTCAAGATCAATCGCCTTGCCCAGTAAGTTGCGATAAAAAATCATGTGCAAGTTTTCATCCAGTGCAATGCGCTGGAGCATGCCCTCGCAGGTGGGATCGTTGGAAATGCGACCAGTATTTCGATGAGAAATGCGCGTGGCTAATTCCTGGAATGAAACGTAGGCAACAGTGTGCAACATGTCGGTCTCATACGGGGTTTGATACCCCAAAGACATATGTGCCATACGCAGATCTTCGAGTTCGTAAGGATCTACTCCGCGCGTGGCCATCAAGTAATCTCGCATCACGATTCCGTGGCGATTTTCCTCGGCAGTCCATCGTTCAATCCAATTACCCCAGGCACCATCTCGGCCCATAGCAATTGCAATTTCAGTGTGATAACTCGGCAAATTATCTTCGGTCATCAAATTCAAGACTAAAGAATCTTGAGCGATACCCGTAAGTTTAGAATCCTTCGCCTCCCAGGCGTCGCCATTGAGAGGGCCAGCAAAAGTGCGACCTTCACTCCATGGGACATATTCATGTGGGTACCAGTTCTTCTGAACCGATAGATGGCGTTCGAACTCAACGGCAACAGCGGGTTCAAGGTCAACGATCAGTCGACTCTGAATTGCTGGATCAATGCTCACGGCTTAAGGGTACTTGAGTGTTAGCACTACCCGCGAGTCAGAGTTACTTCTGCGCTCGCTTAGCTGCCTGCGTTGCACGCCATGTAGCGATCGCGGCGTGATTGCCTCCAAGCAAAATCTCGGGGACGGGGATCTCGCGCCAGATCGCGGGCTTTGTGTAATTGGGGTACTCGAGGAAGCCATCGTGGGCGTGTGACTCCTCCACAAGGGAATCAGGGTTACCTAATACACCAGGCAGCAATCGTGTAATGGCCTCAATCATCACCAGGGATGCAACTTCGCCCCCACCTAAAACATAATCTCCAATGCTGACCTCGTGCACTCGAAAATTCTTGCTCGCATAATATTCGCCCACTCGTGCATCGATTCCTTCATAACGCCCACATGCAAAAACAAGATGTGAGGATTGAGCAAAATTCTCTGCCATTCGCTGGTCAAAGCGCACACCCGCGGGGGTCAAAATAATGAGATCGGTATCTGGTGTCATCACGGTATCTAGAGCAGCGCCCCAGATCTCGGGCTTCATAACCATCCCTGCGCCACCACCATACGGAGTGTCATCAACGCTGTGGTGATTGTCGGTAGTGAAATCTCGAAGATCGTGGATGCCAAACTCCACAATTCCACGCTCTTGGGCTTTGCCTAGGAGCGAAAGCTGCAGCGGGGCGAAGTAATCAGGAAATATCGTTATCGCATCAATTTTCATACTCACTCCGTCGCGATCGCAGGAGGGATAACAGTCATGCGCCTATTTTTAATATCAACACTGGGAACTAGTTGATGAACGAAGGGAATCAGCACCTCACCTGCAGCGCTAGCGATAGCCAATAAATCTTGTCCCGGTAAATTGATGACATCGGTGACATCGCCCAGTTTTTCGCCCGAGTCAAGAAATGCTTCGCATCCAATCAATTGCAAGACGTGATAGTCATCCTCATCAGCGCCAGGTGCATCAACGTCCACCTCGGAATACATCAAAGTATCGCGAAGTTTCTCTATCTGATTTCGATCGGAAATATTCTCAAACCCCAATAGCAAAATCCCGTTATGCCAACGGTTGGAAGTTATAAGCAATTCGCCATGGGTGTCGGTTTGTACCCGATATCCCACGGCGAAGCGCGTACTCGGTTCATCTGTGCGAACTTCAATCGTTGCCTCACCATTAATTCCGTGGGCGCGACCTATTCGCCCCACGAGCAAACGCATGGTTAGCGACCTTCGTCCGTTTCCACGAGATCAACACGAACACTGCGACCTGCGAGCGCACTTACTACAGTGCGAAGCGCCTTTGCAGTGCGACCGTTGCGGCCGATGACCTTACCGATATCTTCAGGATTGACGCGCACTTCCAAGGTTGTCCCACGGCGGTGCGTCTTTTCCTTAATGACTACATCTTCGGGATGATCAACGATTCCCTTGACCAAATGTTCTAGGGCTTCATCCATCATTGTTATTCGGCAGCCGCTTCTTCAGCAGGTGCGTCAACAACAGCTTCAACAACTGGAGTTTCCTCAGCAGGTGTTTCAACGGCTGCTTCTACAACAGCTTCTACAACTGGAGCCTCTTCTACAACCGCTGGAGCAGATTTAGCAGCAAGCTTTTCTTGCGCCTTCTTCTTCAGTGTTGTTGCGCCTTCTTTTGGCTCATTCATTGCGTTGTGAACAGCTGCCTCATAGGCAACGCTCTTGTGCACGCGAGGTGCGGCAACGCGAAGAGTTCCTTCAGTTCCTGGAAGGCCCTTATGTTTTTGCCAATCTCCAGTGACTTTCAAAATTGCCTCTACAGCAGATGTTGGAAGAGCACCGACGCCGAGCCAGTACAACGCACGCTCGGAGTTCACTTCGATGTAAGAAGGCTCTTGTCCTGGTGAGTAGCGACCAATCTCTTCAATCGAGAGACCGTTACGAGCCTTACGTGAATCCGTGACAACGATGCGGTAGTACGGCGTGCGGATCTTGCCCATGCGCATTAAACGTATTTTTGTAGCCAAGTGCTTGTGCTCCTGTAAGTGTTGGTGAACATGAATGTTTGGGGGTAGAGGGCCCCGAACAGGTTCGTAATTCTGCCATCTAGGGGTGAAAAGGCGAAATTGAGGGCTGGTTTTAGCTCAACTCCTCTTGTGCTCGTTTGGCTGGATTACCGGACTTGGACTTCTTCTTTTGGATCACTTTGCCGCTTGGGCGAGGCATACCAGCGCCCATGCCAGCCATTGCTGGCGGCAGCCCTTGAGGAACCCCGCCATTTCGCATCTGGCGCATCATCTTCTGCGCCTGGCTAAATCGCTCCACGAGTGAATTCACCTCGGTCACGCTACGCCCGGCGCCATTGGCAATACGGATACGTCGGGATCCATTGAGAATCTTTGGGTCCCGACGTTCGGTAGGAGTCATGGATTGAACGATTGCTTGAGTGCGAGTGATTTCGCCTTCATCAAAGTTTTCGATCTGCTTCTTCATCTGGCCAGCACCCGGCAGCATCGAAAGCATCTTGGACATGGAGCCCATCTTGGACATCGCCTGCAGTTGTTCCAGGAAATCCTCTAACGTGAAATCTTCACCGCTAGCGAATTTACTTTCCAACTTGGCAGATGATGCAGGATCAAATGCTTTCTTTGCTTGCTCGGCCAAGGTAGCAACATCGCCCATGCCAAGAATTCGAGAGGCCATGCGCTCTGGGTAGAAAATATCAAAGTCGCTGATCCTCTCACCTGTAGAGGCAAACATGATTGGGCGCTGTGTCATATGCGAGATAGAAAGCGCTGCACCGCCTCGCGCATCGCCATCCATCTTGGTGAGGACTACTCCGTCAAAACCGACTCCGTCTAAGAATGCTTGCGCCGTGCGCACTGCATCTTGTCCGATCATCGCATCAACGACAAAGAGGATTTCTGTTGGATTGATCGCATCACGAATAGCGATCGCTTCCTTCATCAACGTTGAATCGACACCTAAGCGACCCGCGGTATCAACAATGACAATATTGTGTTGTTTGGCTTTAGCAAAGGCAACGCCTTCTTTGGCAACTTTGACCGCGTCTCCCACACCATTGCCTGGTTGTGGAGCAAAGACGGGAACACCCACGCCTTCTCCAACAACTTGCAACTGCGTAACGGCGTTAGGACGTTGAAGATCGGAGGCAACAAGGATCGGTGTATTTCCTTGATCAGCGAAATACTTCGCAAGCTTTCCTGCAAGAGTTGTCTTACCGGCGCCTTGCAAGCCTGCCAACATAATGATCGTAGGGGGCTGTTTTGCAAAGCGAACACGGCGCGCATTGCCGCCAAGAATTTCCGTCAGGGCTGCATTGATAATTTCAAATATTGCCTGGGCTTGATTGGTTCCAGATTGAAGAGTGGGCAGAGCCTCAAGTGCACGGGCGCGAACGATCTCAATAAATTCAGTAACAACAGGCAGTGCAACATCAGCCTCAAGAAGGGCTTCATGAATCTCAACGAGGGCGCCCTCGACATCGGAGGGTGAAATCTTGCCGCGCGATCGGAGGGATCCGAGTACGCCGCTGAGCTTGGTGGTTAATGAATCAAACATAAGAAGGCGATCCTATCGGAGCATTTCACGCAGTCGATCCGCCACTTCATCGGCCCTTTCCTTGGTCAAGGCTCCCCCTGCAATCTCTGTGACATACAAAGTATCTATCGCCTCTGCCCCCAAGGTTGTGACAATGGCAGAACGAATATCCACCCGACATCGTGTTACCGCGTCACCGATGCGAAAAAGGAGTCCCGGCATATCGTGGCTTCGCACTTCAAAAACCGTGGCATCGGCGGAAGCGGTAGTGAAAGCTTCAACTTCTGGCGGTGGAACAGGAATTGTTGGGCGTTTGGAATAGGAATCTACGCGCTCTTGAATTCGGCGCTCAAGATCGCTCTGACCACGAAGCGCCAGATCTAAATCCTGATGCAATTTCTCGGCAGTCGGGATTGGTGCATGAGGATCCAAGTTAACGATCCATTCCATCACCGCAGAAATACCGTGAGACTTCGTTCGAGCCGATCGCACATCCAGCCTTGCTACATTCAAAACCCCAGCAACAATTGAAAGTAGCCCTGGCTTATCAGGTGCGATGATTTCGATTGCATAATCACTCTCGCGAACCGCAACAACAACGCGTAGGGCTCCAATTTCAGCAAATCCTCGTTGCTCGGCATCAAGCTCTGGTTGTTGCGCAACTGTTGTGCCGGTCATGGCCGCACGCGTTCGTGCAACTAGATCAGCGACCAGTGTCGCCTTCCACTTACTCCATGCAGCACTACCCGTGGCTTCGCCATCGGCAATGCTCAAGGCATGAAGCAACTCAAGGGTTTCAATATCGGGAATCACAGCAAGAACTGAGGCAATCGTCGCAGGATCAGCCAGGTCACGTCGAGTTGCCGTTGCTGAAAGTAATAAGTGATGTTCTACGAGCAGCGTCAGAGTGTGAGTATCTTCTTCGCTGAAT
>CAIYBL010000132.1 GCA_903924485.1 uncultured Actinomycetes bacterium | reverse complement strand
TGGATGCGTTACGTGCATTGGAAACTCCGGACCTTTGCCAATCGAAATTAGCAAGGCCGTAAACGAGCATGACTTGGCGGTAACTGCAGTCCTATCGGGTAACCGTAACTTTGAGGGTCGCATTAGCCCTGATGTGAAGATGAACTACCTCGCATCGCCACCACTAGTAGTCGCTTATGCCATTGCCGGAACAATGGATCATGATTTCGTTAAGGATTCCTTGGGTAACGACACCCACGGCAACCCCGTCTTCTTGAAAGATATCTGGCCAACAGAAGCCGAGGTCGCCGCCGTTGTCGAATCTTCTATCTCCTCAGAAATGTTCACAAAGGATTATGCAAGTGTTTTCGATGGCGATCACCGTTGGAAGTCTCTTGACACTCCAACAGGAAATACCTTCGAGTGGGATGCGCAATCTACATACGTAAGAAAGCCACCCTACTTCGATGGTATGTCTGCAACGCCATCTCCTGTCCAAGATATTTCTGGCGCACGTGTTATGGCGATTCTTGGCGATTCAGTAACAACTGACCATATTTCACCTGCAGGAAATATCAAGGCAGATTCACCAGCAGGCGCGTACTTAAGCGCACATGGCGTGGATCGCAAAGATTTCAATTCGTACGGTTCCCGTCGAGGCAATCATGAGGTGATGATTCGCGGAACATTTGCCAATATTCGATTGAAGAATCTTCTCCTCGATGGGGTTGAAGGCGGTTTCACCAAAAACTTCCTCAATAATGGCGCGCAAGAAACTATCTACGATGCATCGATGGCATACCAAGCCGCTGGCATCCCGCTAGTAATTTTGGCTGGTAAGGAATACGGCTCTGGTTCATCCAGGGACTGGGCAGCCAAGGGCACTGCGCTGCTTGGAGTTCGCGTTGTTATCGCAGAGTCCTTTGAGCGTATCCATCGATCGAATTTAATTGGGATGGGAGTTTTACCGTTGCAGTTTGAAGCCGGCCAGACCGCGCTCTCATTGGGACTGACGGGTGGCGAAACCTTCTCCGTTTCAGGAATCTCCGCCCTCAATACAGGGGGAGTCCCAAGGCAGGTAAAGGTAAGCGCCGATGGGCTCGAGTTCAACGCCACGGTACGTATCGATACCCCAGGGGAGGCCGACTACTACCGGCACGGGGGCATCATGCAGTACGTGTTGCGCTCATTACTCTCACATTAGTGCAGATAAGGCTCGATTCTGCTTTAGAGTAGGGGAGTGCTTTACGACATCACTGGTCCCCAAGACCTAGCCCACGCGAGCTTTGGCGAACTGGACCAATTAGCGAGTGAGATACGAGAAGAGCTCATTCACAAGGTCTCGGCTTCGGGCGGACACCTTGGCCCCAATCTTGGTGTCGTCGAACTGAGCATTGCCTTGCATCGTGTTTTTGATTCGCCAAAAGATGTGGTGATTTTTGATACGGGTCACCAGTCTTATGTTCATAAAATGCTCACTGGACGCGCTAACGACTTTTCTACTCTGCGCAAGCAACATGGAATAGCTGGCTACCCTTCACGAACTGAAAGTGTTCACGATGTCGTCGAGAATTCGCACGCTTCTACCGCGCTTTCTTGGGGAGATGGGATCTCCAACGGTTTTGCAATACAAGGTGAGAACGATCGAAGTGTTGTCGTTGTCGTCGGCGACGGAGCGCTGACTGGTGGAATGTCGTGGGAGGCGCTAAATAATATTTCGCTGAACAATAAAAGAAAGCTCATCATTATTGTTAATGACAATTCCCGTTCTTACTCTCCGACCATCGGTGGCATCGCAGATCATTTGCGTACTCTTCGCGAGAAGAAGAGCAATGGCGGAATTTTTGCAAATCTTGGCTTGGAATACATTGGGCCCATCGACGGACACAACGTTGAAATTATGGAATCAGCTTTGGCCCAAGCCAAAGAGATGGGAACACCTGTTGTAGTCCATGTTGTGACCGAAAAAGGGCGTGGACATCAGCCAGCGCTGGATGATGAGGCAGAGAAATTTCATGCGGTAGGCGTTGTACATCCGGAAACAGGAGTTAATTTAAAAGCCAGTGCGCCAAGCTGGACCAACATTTTCGGTGATGAATTAGCGAAGATTGGCGCCGAACGTTCCGATGTCGTTGCTATATCCGCCGCCATGATCGGCCCAACGGGGCTAAACAAATTTGAAGAGTTATTCCCAGAACGAACAATCGATGTCGGAATTGCCGAGCAGCACGCCGTTACAAGTGCAGCGGGACTGGCATTTACAGGGATGCATCCAGTTGTTGCCCTATATGCAACCTTTCTCAACCGAGCATTTGACCAAGTGTTGTTGGATGTTGCATTGCATAAGGCGGGGGTCACTTTTGTCTTGGATCGCTCAGGTGTGACGGGTGATGATGGAGCCTCGCATAATGGGATGTGGGATCTGGCGTTAACGGGAATCATTCCAACTTTGCATGTAGCCGCGCCTCGCGATGGTAGCCAGTTGCGTGAGCTGCTGCGTGAGGCCCTCGATATTTCAGATGCACCCTCTCTATTGCGTTTTCCCAAGGGGTCAGTCAATGCGGACATTGAAGCCGTTGAACGAATTGACGGCATGGATTTTCTTTACCGCAGCGATGAGCCCGAGATTTTATTGGTGAGCGTCGGAGCATTTGCTCCGCTTGCATTGGAAATCGCAAAGATGGGTGCAGATATTGGTCTTCATGTCAGCGTCCTTGACCCTCGGTGGGTTAAGCCGATATCTCCGAAGATTTTGGAAATAGCATCGATGTATTCGTCGATTGCTGTTATTGAAGATGGTATTGCCCATGGCGGTATTGCAAGCACTTTGTCGGAAATGATGCGCGAGGTTGGGATGGCGACTCCACTTCAATCATTTGGAGTTCCGCTAGCTTTCTTGGAGCATGCAAAGCGTGCAGAGATT
This sequence comes from uncultured Actinomycetes bacterium, assembly GCA_903924485.1. Lineage (GTDB taxonomy): Bacteria > Actinomycetota > Actinomycetes > Nanopelagicales > Nanopelagicaceae > QYPT01. Next base: position 8,659 of record CAIYBL010000132.1, on the reverse strand, counting down.
CTTGAAGAGATAGGTCTTACTTCTGGTGCAGTTTTAGAGAAGTTACGGAAGGGAAGCAACGCCCTTTTCGTGGAAGCGCTTTCCACAGACCGCCTCACTAATACCCTCGCGATCTAGATAAGGCAAGATTCCGCCAATAATCATTGGCCAACCAGATCCCAGCAACATGCAGATATCGATTTCAGCGGGAGTGGATACAACACCTTCGTCGAGCATCATTCTTGCCTCCTCTGCCAACGCCTTTAGCGCACGAAGTCGGACTTCCTCGCCAGTAGAAGGCGATGTTCCCTTTTCGACGAGAGCTACTGCTGCAGGGTTTGGAATGAAAGCGCCATCTTCATTCTTGATGTAAAAAGTCTTTACATTCTCTTGTACAAGTCTTTGCATCGTAGGCGAGATCCGATACCTGACTCCAAGATTCTTATGAAGCGTTTCTGCTACATGCAAAGCGACTCCTGGTCCAACAAGTCCTAGGAGTTCAAAGGGAGACATCGGCAGACCGACGCTTCGCATGGCGTTATCTGCAACATCAGTTGGTGTTCCCTCATCCATGGCGTCAGTAACCTCGCCCATGAATCGTGTGAGCAATCGATTGACAACAAATCCCGGAGAATCTTTTGTAATCACCATGGTTTTTTTAAGTTCTTTTCCAATGGAGACTGCTGTCGCGGTGGTGACATCGTCGGTCTTTGTGGTTCGTGCGATTTCAAGTAAGGGCATGATCGCAACCGGGTTGAAGAAATGGAAACCAATGACACGCTCTGGGTGGGCTAGTCCTTCGGTCATCGCTTCAACAGAAAGCGAGGAGGTATTAGTGGCTATGACGCACTCAGGTGAAACAATCTTCTCCAAATTCTTAAAGAGAGTCTGTTTCAACGAAAGCTCTTCAAAGATTGCTTCGATCACGAAATCCGCGGTGGCAAAAACGTTCTGATCTACAGAACCAGTGACAAGACTGGTTAATCTCGCAGCACTTTCAGCGCTCATGCGCTTCTTTTCAACAAGCTTTGATAATTCCCCATGAACCCACGCAACGCCTTTATCTACACGCGCTTGGTCGAGATCGGTCATAACAACAGGGCATTTGAGATTGCGGACCATAATGAGCGCCAGTTGTGAGGCCATCAGACCAGCTCCCACAACTCCAACTTTGCTGACTTTTTTCGCCAGTGCTGGTTTAGGAGCTCCTTCAACTTTCTTCCGTTTTTTCTGGATGAGATTGAAGGCATAAAGAGAGGATCGAAGTGCATCACTCATAACGAGATCTGCAAGAGCAGTATCTTCTGCATCAAACCCGCTCGATCGTGTGGCCGTTCGAGAATCAGCTATAAGAGCCAAGGCTCGCGCAGGGGCTTCAATGCGTGCGCCACCGTATTTCTTTAGCGCTGCTGCTTGGCCCTTAGCCAAAGCGCTTTCCCAAGCAGGATCGTTCGAGTAATCGAGGCGTTCAATTTTTGTATCCCCGCGCAGAACTTGTGCAGCAAACTCCACTGACTTTTCAAGGAAATCGGCTGGCTCAAAGACAGCATCCGTGACGCCAAGGGCTAGTGCATCTTTGGCCTTCATCATGGTGTTGTTGCTGAGAGCGTTGAGAATAATTACTTGCACTGCGCGCTCGGGTCCAATGAGTTTTGGTAGCAGCGTTGCACCGCCCCATCCCGGAACCAGGCCAAGGAATACTTCAGGCAATGCGGTATAGGCGGTTGAAGCTAGCGTGCGGTAAGTGCAATGCAGACCCGCTTCTAAACCACCGCCAAGTGCCAACCCATTGATGAAGGCGAAGGTAGGTATATCAAGTTCTCCAAAGCGTCTGAAAACATCGTGTCCTAGCTTGCCAATTGCCATGGACTGTTCGCGTTTGGATATGAATGCAAGTGCTGAAAGATCGGCTCCGGCCGCAAAGATAAATGGCTTGCCCGTAATCGCAATGGCAGCGGGTTTACTGGCAACGGCTTGGGTAATTGCCGCATCAAGTGAAGCTAATGATTGGGCGCCAAAAGTATTTGGACGATTGTGATCTTGTCCGTTATCGAGAGTTATCAGGGCAAGGGTTCCGGGGAAACCAAAAGCTGCTAGGTCGATGTTGCGTACGAGTGCGTGTGTGACAACTTCTTCAGGAGCACCTGTTGGAAGTGAGATGGTTGAGGTAGTCATTTTTACTTGCCTGCCTTCGTTGAGCCATTGAAATGTGGATTCTCCCAGATGACCGTGCCACCCATTCCAAGACCTATACACATTGTCGTCATTCCATATCTCACCTCGGGGTGCTCCTCAAAACTTCTCGTAAGATTCAAAATCAAACGGACTCCAGAAGATGCCAGCGGATGCCCGACCGCGATAGCTCCTCCAAAAGGATTCACATTGGCCGCATCATCAGCGATTCCAAAATGCTCGAGGAAAGCGAGAACTTGCACTGCGAATGCTTCATTGATTTCAAATAATCCAATGTCGTCAATCGTGAGTCCAGCCTTTGCAAGTGCTTTGATTGTTGCAGGAACTGGACCGTATCCCATGATCTCTGGAGCTACTCCAGCAAAAGCAAAAGTTACAAGGCGGGCTTTAACAGTCAGTCCGAGTGCGCGTGCCTTTTCTTCGTTGGCCAATATCGCTGCTGTTGCGCCGTCATTGATACCTGATGAATTTCCTGCAGTGACACGACCAGCTGGACGAAATGGAGTTTTTAGTCCCGCAAGGCCTTCAAGAGTCGTGGAAGGGCGTGGTGGCTCATCGACTGTTGCTATGCCCCAACCAAGTTCAACACTTCGTGCTGCAGTAGGAATGAGGTCACGTTGAATCTTGCCTGCGGCGTATGCCGCCGCCGTTTTCATTTGGGAATTGAGTGCGTACTTATCTGCACGTTCTTTCGTGAGCGTGGGAAAGCGATCATGCAATCTTTCTGCAGTTGCTCCCATTGCAAGTGCGTCTTGTTCAACAATTTTTTCAGCGAGATAGCGAGGATTGGGATCCATCCCATCACCGATTGGGTGATTACCCATATGTTCAACTCCACCAGCAATAGCAAAGTCGTAGGCACCAAAAGCGATTGCTCCAGAAATTGTGGTGACGGCGGTAAGTGCACCAGCGCACCAGCGATCAATGGCATATCCAGGAACTGAAACTGGCAGACCTGCCAACAAAGCAACACTTCTGCCTAAGTTCATTCCCTGGTCACCAGTCTGTGTTGCAGCGGCAATTGCTACATCGTCAATATCGTTGGGGGAGAGTTTGGGATTTCGCTCAAGCAACCCTCGGACCGCGCGCACAATCAAATCATCGGCGCGAGTTCCTGCGTATAAACTTCCTGATTTTCCGAAAGGAGTACGGACAGCATCCACGACGACGACAGAGTGAGACATAAGTTTCTTCGATCCCTTTTTGTTGTTTCTTACATGAACAGCCGCGATGGCCGCTGGTAAAAGGTTACCTGCCAGTAGCGTTGATGGAAACCTTTTGTGCGGGTGTCAGGTAAGCAAAAAGGGTGGCACTTAGGTAGGCGGCCCAGACTCCTACTTGGACCCAGGTCATGGCGATAGAGAATCCGATGGATCCTGACAAGATGCTGGCCAAGAACGAGTCAGGTGAGAGATGACCGGCAAGATTCCAGGCAAAAGTCGATTGTCCAGGAATCCAATTAAGAGATTGAAGATCGGCAATACCGTGGGTCAGAACTCCGGCGGCCACAATGATCAAGGCGACGCCTGTAACTTGGAAGAATGTGCCAATGTTAAAGGTGAGAGTTTTTTTGTACATCATCAAACTGAGTAGGACCGCTGCGCTCAATCCGAGGATTAATCCGGCAGAGGGAGCAAAAGAAGTGCGCGCAGTGCGGAAATTACTGTAGATGAAGAGAGCTGTTTCAAGACCTTCTCGGGCTACTGCAAAGAACGCAGTCATCACCACCCCCATAAATCCCATGCCAGCGGCTTCCTCAACCTTTGAGTGAAGGGCTCGGCTCATGGTTCGGGCAGTGCGTTTCATCCAGAAAACCATCACTGTCACCAAAGCGACGGCAACTATGGAGGTGAGGCCAGCGAATATGGGTTCAGTACGCGCAGAAAATTCGTGAGAGGTGAAGGTGAGGAGAGCCCCGAGCCCAAGGCTCAGAGATACTGCCATGGCCACGCCCACCCAGAGCGCTTTGTAGAGGTGAGTGCGGTGGGTTTTGGCAAGATAGGCGTAGAGGATGCTGACAATCAGGGCAGCCTCAAGGCCTTCCCTCAGTGCGATGATGAAAGTGCTTAACACATGCTCAATCTAGAGTTCGGGCTCTATTTTCGCAACTTGACTGTTGCGTAATTCGTCACTTTCTGGCTCTGGCGCCTCAGGTAGTGGCTGGCTCTGGGTCAGGGCGTGGGTCAAAATTGGCTCAACAATCTCAATCTGCCATGGGCGTGCACCTATCTCCGTCAGCGCGGAGGCGACATCGTGAGGATGGGTCCAGCAAATTCTGCGTACGGAATCTGGGCTAATCAGATTTTCAACGGGGATAGAGAGTTCCCGGGCTCTGGCTTCAAGATTAAAACGTGCGTGAGACAAGTGTGCGTATTTGTCGGAATAACGATCTTGCCAAACCTTCACGGGAGGAAGGGCATCTGAAGCAAGTCGGATAGTTGGCCAATGACTTTCTGGAATGGCAACGCCTTCGGCAATCGCATCAAGCCAAATTTGAGTGCGCTCTAGCCATCGCGCTCGCAAACCAAGGGGCCTGAGCACCTTCTCCAACTCTTTACGAGTAGTCGGTGCGTGCATCGCCAGTTCCAAGATTGCAGAGTCAGTAAGTAATTTACCAGGAGCAATATCTGTTTCTCGTGCAATGTTGTCGCGCGCATGCCAAAGAGTCTTGATGATGGCAAGACGATCGCGTCTTTTTATTTTGTGTACTCCAGAGGTGCGCCGCCATGGGTCAATGCGCGCCGGCGATGGAGCTGCACGCAATATCGATTCAAACTCTTGGTGTGCCCATTCCGATTTTCCTTGCGCCACTAAGAGTTCAGAAATCTTCTCGCGAAGTTCGACCAGCAGTTCGACATCCAGTGCCGCGTACGTGAGCCAATCAACTGGAAGTGGGCGAGTGGACCAATCAACGGCGCTATGTTCCTTTGCTAAAACAAAACCCAAATGCGCCTCAACCAATGGACCAAGTCCAACGCGCGGAAGTCCTGCGATGCGGGCACCAAGTTCGGTATCAAATAATTTCTTAGGATGAATTCCAACTTCTCGAAGGCACGGTAGATCTTGAGTACTGGCATGAAGTATTACTTCATCGGTGGAGAGAATGTCGTTTAGTTGAGCGAAAAGTGGGTGAGGGATGCCATCTTTAGGGCCAAATGGAATGGGATCTATGAGGTGCAGTCCGCCGCCCACTCGTTTGACTTGAATGAGATATGCACGCTGACTGTATTTGTAACCCGACGCCCGCTCTGCATCGACGGCAAAAGCGCCACTTCCTTGCGAGAGCTTTTTGAGCGCCTGTGCGAATCTTTCTTCGGTATCAATGACTTGCGGAGTTCCCTCTTTTGGAAATAAAAGGGCAGGGACAGATTCAGAATTATCTACTGGCGCATCCATTGTTTATCGACGCGCCCGTAATGGTGAAGCGGTAATCGAAGTCACTCCTTCAGGAACAGGTACAAGACCGGCGATCTCGCCAAGCAAGGTGCACCACCCTGCAAGGTGTTTGAGGAGATCAGTAGGATCTTTTATAAGAGGAGTCCACGACGCGCGAATTTCCATTTCTGCTTCATCACTTCTGCCGGAGAGTTTTCCGAAGGAAGAACTTGCTACTCGAGTGACAGTCCCGCTAGGTGCAACGTATTCACATCCGGCGCTGGTGAGGGAATCGAGCATCCATTTCCAGCCAACTTCAGGAAGCAATGGATCTTCTTGCATCATCGGATCAACATCGGCGCGTACAAATGTGACGCATCGAAATTCGCCATCCCATGTGTCTTGTCCGCCAGGCTCATGCAAAAGAACAAATCGTCCAGAGGCGATTTCATCTTCATCATCATCCAACAGACCGTTGCTGACATCGGCTGAAAATGCAAAAGCGAAGGTAGCTAATTTTTGCGGGGCAGGGACTTCCTCGAGGAGGATTTCAGCGCGAGGGGTGAACTCTCGTAAGGATTGTGCGAGTCGTTCAAAACCATGTGCGTCCACTACCTCAATCTAAAGTTAATCTCGCTCAAAGCGTGGGAGGCGGGGCTGTAGCATGCCTAACATGGCTATTGCATTGGCGCTCTTTTCCAGCGTGCTATGGGGAAGTGCTGATTTCGAAGGCGGACGTTTGGCAAAACGTTTCCCGTCGATAGCAGTTACGGGTGCGTCTCAAGCCTTCGGACTCTTATTTGGATTAGTGATCGTTGTACTCACGGGGGCATGGAGAGTTCCAGCAACGCTTTCTCACGGTTTCCTCCTTTACGGAATTCTTGCTGGAATCTTTGGATATATGGGCCTGGTTTGTTTATATTCTGGCCTTGCAACAGGCCGAATGGGCGTTGTCTCTCCCATAAGTTCGCTGTGCGCGATCATCCCTTTGACGATTGCAGTCTTGAGCGGCGAATCGCTTTCATTAGCAAACATTATTGGAATTGTGATTGCGCTTCTTGGTGCTTTTTGCGCAAGCGGTCCGGAGATTTCGCAGGGATTACCTGTGAAACCTTTACTCTATGCCGTCGGCGCACTTTTTGGATTTGGCTTGAGCCTTACCTTTATGGCTAAGGGATCTGTCTCAAGTGCGCTACTCACAATGGTTTTCATGAGGGTTGCAACACTCATTATCTCAAGCACTTTTGCAATACGTCATAAATCTATTGGCGGCTTCGGCAGTCGTAAAGATTTTCTTTCCTTAGCTTTCATTGGAGTTTCAGATTTTTCTGCCAATGTGCTCATCGGAATTGCTTCAACGAAAGGGTTGGTCTCCATCGTTATGGTTTTGGGATCCCTCTTTCCAATCATGACTGCAGTATTAGCTTTTAGAATTTTAAAAGAACGTCTGCATTACATCCAATACGCAGGAATCGCGTTCGCAATCTTAGGCGTGGCTATTATTTCGGCGGCATGAATAAAAGGTCGTACCGTCTACAGCGCTTTCTGAAACTTCATCAAAGTGACCCAGCAAAAATTCAAGGCTCACAAAATTTTCGCCACCTCTGATAGGTGAGACGCTTATTTCGCATTCATCGATTTCGCCAACCTCTAGGAGTTCGCGCACCATGGCCCATCCCGCCTCAACGCCGATAGCATCGCCGAATTGTGTTCGGGCTTTATCGAGCGCCTCCACCGGCGAGCAATTCCACCAGTGCGCTAATGGATTGAGATCTAAAAGTTTGGGTCTGGAGTGAGAGAGAACAACAACAGGTGCTGGTGTCGTGAGGTAGCGCTCGTTGCGCGCCGTATTGCCTCCGATGATCAGCACATCAAACCCCCTGCGCCTTTCTAAAAAGCGCTCTCGATCAGCCGGGCTTGAAAGTCCCTCTGAACTCCCGTTTATGGTGCTCGAGCCGTCGGCTCCCAAAACAAGGGTGGCAATGACGGTCATTGCTCAAGATTAGTGAGAGTTTTGTCAGTGGACGGCGCTAGCGTGAGCCCATGATCATCAATTGCGATAGTTGCACCATGAGAGAGATTGCATGCTCTGACTGTGTGGTCTCGAGCCTGCTTTCCATGCCCAGCCCTGAAAGTGGCGAAATCAGCCCGAAAACTGTCGCTGCCTTGGAACTTCTTTCCAACGCAGGAATTCTGCCTCCATTGCGCTTTGCAGAGGGAGATTCAAGGGTAATTCGCAGGCTCAATAAGCCCGCTACAGGTTGAGTTTGGGCCGTAAAGGCCGTTAGCCTGACCAGGTGAGTTTTCCTCGAAGCGCCCGAGCCACCTCCTTTGGGCTCTCCATGGTTCTAGCCTTGAGCGCAATGGCTTTTTTCTCCTCGAGCGCATCGGCTGCGCCTTCGCTTTCTGATGTGCAGGCACAGGTGACACGACTTCAAGTTCAGGCCGCAAATGCCGCCGAAGGCGCTCAAGCAGCCAAAGTTCAATTGGCCTCCCTGACAAGGACTCTCAGCGGAATCAACCAGGCCGCGGCAGCCCAAAGCCAAACGGTCGCTCAATTGCGTAAATCCCTTGGCGCCATTGCTGTGGAGCAATATCGATCAGGAGGCCTTAGCCAGAGCCTGGAATTACTTTTCTCCAGCGATCCGACACTCTATCTTTCCTCTGCCGGATCTTTGGATGCGTTGACTCGTCGAAAAAGCGTGCAATTGCGCAAATACGCCGTGGCCCAGCAACGACTTAAAGCCACAACTTTCACCGTTAACGACAAACTGACTTTGGTGAAGGCCGCTCAGGCACGCCTCATTGCACAAACCGCGCAGGCACAAGCGAAACTTAAAGAGGCAGAGAAATTATTAGCGGCGCTGAAAAAGAGTGACCGTGCACGTTTGGCGAAGTTAGCGCTCTTGCAAGAGAACGCCGATCAAGCTTCGTCATTGGCGTTGGCCAGCAAAATAAAGATTTCTGGCCGGGCAGGTATCGCTTTGAAGTTCGCTTTGAAACAGATTGGTGATCGGTACGTATTCGGAGCGGCGGGAATGATTTATTGGGATTGCTCGGGTCTGACAATGCGTGCCTACCAAGCGGCGGGAGTATCGCTGCCTCATTCGGC
>CAIYBL010000131.1 GCA_903924485.1 uncultured Actinomycetes bacterium | reverse complement strand
GTTGAATATGGCCGAGCACAGACGTACGAGCCTCTTTGCCGGTCCGTGACTCAATCTCTTGAGCAAGCCATTCGCCAATTCCGGAAAGCTTCATGTGGCCAAAGGAATCCAGAGTGGCATCTTTAACCACCATGTCACCTTCTTGTGGGATCGCTCCCTCAGCAATAACAATGATCGGAGCGTAATTTGTTTTGAAGCGTGATTCGACCCACTCGCAAACTTTTTCAATGGAGAACGTCTGCTCTGGAATCAAAATACAAGCGGCGCCGCCCGCTAAACCTGAATGCAAAGCAATCCAGCCAGCGTGTCGACCCATAACTTCTACGATGAGCGCACGGTGATGAGACTCGGCGGTCGTATGAAGGCGGTCGATAGCTTCTACAGCAATATTCACTGCAGTATCAAAACCAAATGTGTAGTCCGTGTTGTTAAGATCGTTATCGATCGTTTTTGGTACACCGATAACTTTTACACCAAGCGCGTCAAGCTTTGTCGCGACGCCAAGAGTGTCTTCGCCGCCAATAGCAATGAGAGCATCGATTCCTGCGTTTGCTAAGTTCTCTTTGATTCGCTCAACGCCATTTTCAATCTTAAATGGATTAGTTCGAGAGGAGCCGAGAATCGTTCCACCTCGAGGCAAAATTCCTCGAGTTGCAGCGATATCAAGTTGCATTGTGAGACCTTCAAGAGGCCCGCGCCATCCATCTCGGAAGCCAACGAATTCATGGCCATATTCTTTTACGCCCTTGCGGACAACTGCACGAATAACAGCATTTAAACCAGGGCAGTCTCCGCCACCAGTGAGGACACCTATACGCATCGCGATTTGCTCCAACGTTTCTCATAAAAAATCGGGCATCTACTGCCCATGTTTGTGGTCATCATTGACTGTGAAGTTAGTCTACCGAAGGGCTCATGAATCCACCAATAAACGCGAATTGTCCTGAATTACGGAGTTACTCGTACGCCTTTGCCTACAACAACGATCCCACTTGGGGATATCGTAAATCGTTGACGGTCACGTTCGAGGTCAACCCCGATTTGCGCTCCAGATTCAACGATTACATTCTTATCAAGAATGGCGCGATGGATAACTGCGCGATCACCGATTCTAACAGATGGCATCAGAACGGAACCTTCAACAGATGCACCTGTACCAACATGTACATCATAAGAGGCGACTGTTCGATTGAGATGTCCACCAGAAATAATTGAGCCCGCTCCCACAATTGAATCGTGCGCGATTCCGCCTTCACTGAATTTCGCAGGTGGTAGCGATGGTGGATTCGTCAGAAGGGGCCACTCGCGATTGTAGAGATTAAAAATAGGGTGAATGGAGACAAGATCCATATGAGCATCAAAATAAGCGTCAATAGAACCAACATCTCGCCAATACCCTTTATCCCTTTCAGTTTCTCCAGGAACGACGTTATCTGCAAAGTCATAAACCTTTGCAGAACCGTTGGCAGTGAGCATCGGAATAATGTTCGCTCCTAAATCATGGCGACTCTCTAGATCTTCAGAATCCAAGATCAACGCCTCTTCCATCACCTCGCGTTTAAAAATGTAATTACCCATAGAAACTAAACACAAATCTGGAAAGCCTGGCATTGCTGGAGGATTTTCCGGTTTCTCGTGGAACGCTTTTATGGTGACACCATCATCTGCTAACTCGATGACTCCAAATTCACTCGCCTCCGAACGAGGTACGCGAATAGCTGCGACCGTGACACCTGCACCTGTATCAAGGTGATGGTCAAACATTTGGCTTGGGTCCATGCGATAGACGTGGTCAGCACCAAAAACTAAAATATGTCGTGGATCTTCATCATGAATTAAGTTGAAGTTCTGCAAAATTGCATCAGCGCTACCTGTATACCAGCGGGGTCCCAATCGCTGTTGCGCAGGAACAGGCGTGATGAAATTACCTAAGAGAGTAGACATGCGCCATGTCGATGTTATGTGGCGATCGAGTGAATGGGACTTGTACTGAGTTAACACTGCGATCTTGAGCATTTGCGCATTTACCAGATTGGAAAGTACGAAATCAATTAGCCGATAGGAACCACCAAAAGGAACTGCCGGCTTGGCTCTATCAGCCGTGAGAGGCATTAAACGTTTGCCCTCTCCTCCTGCTAGAACAATTCCTAGCGGGAGTTCACGGGGAGCCATGGGTTAACGATAGCCTTCTCTTAAGCGAGAGACTAGATATTTAAGCAAAATAGGCAGAAGAGGAGGGGTAGGCGCCGATGATTAAATTAGGACTCATTACAAAGGAATGGCCGCCCCATGTGTATGGCGGCGCCGGTGTCCATGTTGTCCAATTAGCCAGTGCACTTCGTCGCCAGGAAAATATTGATGTCGAAGTCTTCTGTTTTGGTGAACCTCGCGAAGATGCAACAAGTTTTCCTGTGCGTGATGAATTCAAAGGTGCAAATCCCGCTATCCAGGCAATCGCAACTGACTTGGAAATCGCACAGTCACTTTCCCATGTGAATATTGTTCATTCGCACACTTGGTATGCAAACTTGGCTGGCCACCTCGCCTCAGAACTTCATGGAATTCCACATGTCATGAGCGCACATTCTTTGGAACCACTTCGCCCATGGAAAGCCGATCAACTTGGTGGCGGGTATCGGCTCTCCTCATGGATAGAAAAGAGCGCCATAAACGCCGCAGCAGCGATCATCGCGGTGAGCGATGGCATGAAGAAGGATGTCTTGTCGGCCTATCCAGATATAGATCCCAACAAGGTCATCACGATAAGAAATGGCGTGGATACCTCCATGTTCGCTCCAAATTATCAAACAAGTGCCCTAGAAAAATATGGAATTACGGGGCGATATGCGCTCTTCGTAGGTCGAATAACACGACAAAAGGGGCTGGCTCATCTATTGCGCGCCTGGCAGAACGTACCGAGTGATTACGGTTTAGTGATCGCCGCGGGAAGTCCCGATGAACCAGCTATAGGTGAAGAGATAGCGAATTTGATTCGAGAACTTCAACGAACACGCAAGAACATTTGGTGGATCGAAAAGATGATGCCACACGATGAACTCACTGCCGTTCTCACTGCAGCAGACCTATTTCTCTGCCCATCCATTTACGAGCCTTTGGGTATCGTTAACTTGGAAGCGATGGGATGTGCGACGGCAGTGCTTGCTTCGGCTGTGGGTGGAATCCCTGAAGTTGTAGCTCATGGCCTCACTGGAGAACTCATTGAATACTCCACCGACGCCGCTGATTTTGAAAATCGATGGGCGCAGGAGATCACACACTTGATGGCTGACCCAGAGTTGCTTGCCACGTATGGCCTCGCAGGACGAGTGCGCGCCCAGAATGAATTCGGATGGGATAGCGTGGCATCCGCAACGATAAATCTTTATGCCAGCCTTCTGCAGTAACGAATAAGGGAAAACATACGTGTCACGCCGCAACTGGTCGCTCTTTCTTACCGCTGGATTGATGTGGGGTATTCCCTACCTATTTATCCGGATCGCCGTTCGAGATTTCAGCCCCGCATTCATTGTCTTTGCTCGAGTCTTCATCGGAGCAGTAATTTTAATTCCTATCGCAATTCATCAAAAATCTCTTCGGGCAGCAATCAGAGGCGCCAAATTTGTTTTTCTTTACGCTCTCTGCGAAATGATCGGTCCTTGGTTTCTTATTACAAAGGCTGAAACAAGAATTTCGTCAGGACTTACCGGATTGTTGATCGCCACTACTCCGATTTGGTCCACAATCTTTACTGCCATGTATGGAGATAGATCCGTTTGGCACGCAAAACGATTAGCGGGAATTCTTATTGGATTCATTGGCATTGTTGCACTCGTCGGTATTGAAAGTTTCTCTGGAACAAGCCCGCTCTGGGCTATCGCCTTCGTATTGGTCTCTGCCATCGGCTACGCATTCGCGGTGATCATGGTGACGCGCGCATTACCCGGAGTTTCAGGCATAGCAATCAATGCCGTGGCTATGTCGATGACATCAGTGATTTACGCACCCTTCGCGATCTTGCAATGGCCAAAACACCACGTCTCCTCCAGCGGAATAATTGCTCTCCTGGTTCTCGGACTCGTTTGCACTGTTCTTGCTTTCATTGTCTTCTTTATCGTGCTTCACGAAATTGGTGCAGCAAGAGCTTCTCTTGTTACATACCTCAACACCGCATTCGCTGTAGTCCTCGGGGTGCTCTTTCTCTCCGAGCCTCTCACTTTAGGAATTGGCATCGGGCTACCAATGGTGCTGGTGGGATCCTATTTTGCAAGCAGAAAAACGCGCGAACCTTTAATTCTCGCCGAAGCCTAAACGCTCAAGGAGCTTCGGATTGCGTTGCCATTCTTTTGACACTTTAATGTGAAGACCCAAGAAAACTCGGGCATCAAGGATGCGCTCAATGTCGGCGCGAGCTCGAGTACCAATATCTTTCAGCCGCTCGCCTTGGTGTCCTAAAAGAATCCCGCGCTGGGAATCACGTTCAATATGAATTGTGGCATGAATGTCATAAAACGGTCGCGTTCCCTTTTGTTCACGCTCGGACATCTCATCGATGGTGACGGTGATGGAATGAGGGAGTTCTTCGCGAGCATCGCGCAAGGCGGCTTCACGAATGAGTTCGCAGATCCATTTCTCTTGAGCTTGATCACTCACCATACCCTTGGGATAAAACTCGGGCCCAGGTTTAAGTAGCCCGCCAATGAGGGAGGAAAGAAGATCTATTTGGTCATGAATTGCCGCTGAGACTGGAATTATTTCATCCCACGTAAAATCTTTAGCCATTGCAACGATCCCTAGCAGGCGCTCTGCCAAATGCGTCTTACTCACAAGATCGGTTTTGGTTATAACTGCGATCTTCTTGCTTCGAGGATGCTTCGCTATTTCAGCGATGATAAATTCATCGCCCGCGCCAGATGTTTCATCGGCAGGAATGCACATCATGATGACATCTACTGAATCAAGGCTCTCCCCCACGACTGCATTTAGGCGGTGACCAAGCAGGGTCTTTGGCTTATGAATTCCAGGAGTGTCTACCAAGATTGCTTGATAGTCATCTTTATGAACAATTCCGCGAATGGCATGACGAGTGGTGTTGGGGTGTGGGGATGTAATTGCGATCTTGCTTCCCACCAACGCATTAATGAGCGTTGACTTTCCGGTGTTAGGGCGGCCGACAATGGCCACGAAGCCCGAACGAAATTCACTCATGGGCTAAGTCTCTCACTTAAATGATGATACGAATTCCACAGCATCTACGACCGAGGTAACGACTTCGGCTGCCCGTTCGCCGATTAATCGATGGCAACCTTCACTTGTTGGCGAGGTGATTGGTCCAGGAATCGCCATCACGGGCCTCATCAATTCCGCGGCATCGCGAGCCGTGCGTAAAGACCCACTTCTAAAAGCCGCCTCAACAACGAGTGTTGCTTGTGAGAGCGCGGCGATAAGGCGATTGCGCGTGAGAAAGCGAGCCGGAATTGCTCGAGCACCAGGCATTACTTCGCATATCAACGCACCAGTTTCTGTAATCTCCTCAAAAAGTCTTGAGTGACTTGCCGGATAATTAACATCAATACCTGCCGCGAGAACAGCAATTGTTACTCCCTCTGCAACCAGCGCCCCCCTGTGCGCAGCAGCATCAATTCCATATGCACCTCCGCTGACGATGGCCCATTCGCGATCAACAAATCCTGCCGCAAAATCACCAGCTACCCTGACCCCGTAATTGGTTGGATTTCTCGTACCGACAATTGCCAGTGATTTGATGTGCAGCGCCTGTACTGATCCTTTAACGATGATTGCAATCGGTGGACATGCAAGATCATCGAGCAGCGCTGGCCATAATTCACTCTCGGGAGTTAAAAAAACAGAGTGAGTTTGTTCGATAGCGCTCATTACATAATCGGCGCTGGTATTTCGAATCTTGGAAATTGTCTTTTCATATTTAATGGGGTCATAGAGCCCAGAGTTAACTCGCTCGATAACAGAGCAAGGACCAAAGGCGTCAATCTCCCTCGACCAAAAAGTATTTCCACCTTCAATACTTGAAAACAAAATTGCTCGTGCCTCACATGCATTCATCGACGTGCCCCTTCTCTCAATTCATATGCCAACTCAACATCTGCCAGAGTGGGAATTTGATGCTGCTCTAAATCGGCGATGCTCCACGACGTCCGCATCACTTTATGCAATCCACGTGCAGTAATTTGCTCACGATCAAGGGCCGCGTGAAGATAGTTCATACCTGCACGCTCCGGCAGAAATGAAGTCCTCAGTGCGCGACTAGGAATCTCGGCGTTGCGTTTCCAGGGTAAATCTTTAAATCTCCGTGCAGCAATATCGCGCGCACTTTGAACACGCATTTGAATATCATTTGTTGATTCACCCAAATCTGTTTGAGCTAGCTCGACGCGACTGAGAGCATCCACATGAACCCGCAAATCAATGCGATCCATAAGGGGTCCAGAGAGGCGACTGAGATAACGTCTGACTTGTTGGGCGCTGCACGTGCAATTTCTGCCGCGACCTGTGAACTTTCCGCAAGGACAAGGGTTGGCGGCCAAAACAAGAATGAACGCAGCTGGGTAGGAAACGCTCCCGACGCTACGTGCAATGGTGATCGACCCAGACTCCAGTGGTTGACGAAGCGAATCCAAAACACCAGGCCCGCATTCGGGTGCCTCATCAATAAAGAGGACTCCCCGATGCGCCAATGAACATGCACCAGGGCGAATGACATGGGATCCACCCCCAACCATCGCAACTCGAGTTGCCGTGTGATGGGGAGACATGAAAGGTGCAAGTGCAGAAAGCGCAGATCGCGCACTCAACCCATGTGCCACGGAATGAATTGCACTTACTTCCAGAGCTTCCTCACGCGAAAGTGGTGGCAAAATTCCTGGGAGCCTTTGGGCAATCATCGTCTTTCCGGCACCTGGAGGTCCGATGAGCAATAAATGATGTCCACCCACTGCCGATATTTCCGCAGCTCTTCGTGCTTGTGATTGTCCGGCTACATCGGAGAAATCAAAAATCTCATCATCGGCCTCAATAGATAGCGGTAGCTCCTGCTCGACCTCACGTTCTCCCAATCTCAACCAGCGAAGCAATTGAGAAAGGCTGCCCATGGGAAGAATGTTCATCTCTGTCATCAGCTGGGCTTCTAGGCGATTGACCCAAGGAACTACTGCGGTACGAATGCCCGCTTTGTAGGCAGCTATAAGAGAAGGCAAAACTCCACGAATGGAGCGAAGGCTTCCATCCAAGCCAAGCTCCCCTAAAAAAAGTACACCCTCGATGCGATCAGGAGGAAGTTGCGTGCTTGCCGCCAATAACGCGACCGCGATCGGAAGATCAAAACCTGAACCACTTTTATGTAGCCACGCTGGAGAGAGGGAAACCGTTACCTTTCTATTAGGCCAACTCTCCTGGCAATTAACAAGAGCAGATCGAACGCGATCACGCGATTCACTCAGAGCTGCATCTGGAAGTCCCAACAATATGTACCCAGGCAATCCATCGGCAATATCGGCCTCAATGTTAACTACATGCCCATCGAGCCCTACTAAAGCAACACCCAAACTGCGGCCAATTGTCATAAGACTTCGGCGCGATACTCGATGGCGTGACTTCCGTTTTCGGCAACCAATACTGCAGCACAATCAATGTGATATTCACGTCCGAAGGAGTTGTGCGTAACGAGCCAAGCCAATGCGAGACGTTGAAGTCGAAGTGCCTTGTCGCTCGTGATCGACTCCAGAGGATGGCCAAAAGTATAAGAACGTCGGGTCTTTACTTCGACGAATGCAATCACCCCCGTGGGCATCAAAGCAACGAGATCTATCTCGCCTTCTTTGATTCGCCAATTTCGATCGATGATTGTTGCTCCACGCAAAATGAGAAAATCAGCAACTGCCTTTTCTCCAAATGCGCCAATAGTTTTATTGTGTGTTGTCATAGTTCTTGCACGATAAGTGTGCAATCTGACCAAAAGAGCGCCCTCGCGCAGAGATTGTGGGCTAGTCGATGATGTTGATAAGGGCGTTGATATTGGAATATGACTTACGGTGAATAGGCAGAACACCCAGAGTTTCCAGCGCCGTTGTGTGTGCCGCGGTGATGTATCCCTTATGTCGATCAAACCCGTAACCCGGGTAAGTCGTATCCAATTCTCGCATTATCCGATCACGTGTCACCTTGGCGATGATCGATGCAGCGCTAATGGCATGCACCACTTGATCACCTTTCCACACGCCGAGAGTCGGGATTCCCAAACCAGGTATGGCATACCCATCGGTCAGCACGTAACTGGCATCTACCGAAAGTCCTTGAACGGCTCTGCGCATGCCATCGAGGTTGGCTGCATGCACCCCTCGCTCGTCGATCTCTTGCGGTGATATCTCAATAATAGAAACAGCAAGTGCATGTTCAAGAATAAGATCAAAAACTAACTCTCGAGCTTTTTCTGAAAGCTCTTTGGAGTCACGCACGGGGGCAAGTTCTTGTGAGAATGCATCTTTAAGAATTACAGCTGCAACGACGAGTGGACCTGCGCATGCACCACGACCTGCTTCATCAACACCAGCAATTGGATAGATTCCCGCATCTGCAAGAATTCTCTCAATGACTTTCACGGCAGGTTTCCTGCAGAACTAGCGCTGTTTAAGGACGTCTACCCGCGGAACAATTTTTGCATCTTTCACAGGCCAGATAACCGCTACTACACGCCCAACAACCATGTTCGTAGGAACCATGCCTTTGTTTATGTCATCCATGTGATAGCGCGAATCAGCACTTGCACCGCGATGATCGCCCATCACCCAAATTTTTCCAGCTGGTACTTTCACATCAAAGTTCATGTCGCTGGCTACGTCGCCTTTGTAAATATATTTCTCATGGATCGGTACGCCATTTACCGTAATGAGTTTGTTATTGTCACAGCAGACAATGTGATCACCGGCCACACCAATGACTCGCTTAACCAAGTGTTGTTTAGCGGGATCTGGCAGTACACCCACGGCAATGAGACCTTCACGAATTTTTTCAAGCACTATTGGATCCCCGCTTGGTGAAACATCCGGTAGCCAGTGTGCAGGATCGTGAAAAACTACAATATCTCCGCGGTGAATACTGCTAGAAATAAAGGGCACCTTGTTGACGGCAACACGATCTTTAATTTGAAGTGTTGTCTCCATGGAGCCAGAAGGTATGTAAAAAAACTGTACGAGAAAAGTCTTAATGACAAGCGAAACAAGAAGGGCAACAACTACGAGTATCGGAAACTCGCGAAGGACGGATCCTCGGCGCAGCATGTAGCTGAGTTACGCCTGCTCGGCGGGTGCTTCAACCTCAATGGTCTCAACTTCAGCAGCGAGCGCCTCTACAGCAACAGCCTTTGGCTGTGATGATGCGGCTTGTGCCTCTTCTTGAGCTCCGCGCTTTTCGCGAATCTTTGCAGCCTTGCCGCGAAGGTCGCGCAAGTAGTACAACTTCGCACGACGTACATCGCCCCTACGGACAACTTCGTACTTTTCAATAACAGGTGTGTGTACTGGGAATGTGCGCTCTACTCCAACGCCGTATGAAACCTTGCGAATGGTGAAAGTTTCGCGAACTCCATCGCCTTGACGACGAATAACAATTCCCTGAAAAACCTGAAGGCGGCTCTTGCTGCCTTCGATGACTCGAACGTGAACCTTGAGCTCATCGCCTGCACGGAAGGTTGGAATATCCGAGCGAAGTGATGCAGCATCTACCGCGTCAAGCACGTTCATGGTGAGTCCTCATTCTGATCTGTTAGACATATAGATATGCCCAAATATGTATCGTGCGCCCGTGGCTAGGAACAACCAGAACACTCTGCTAAGGCGCCTATCTTGCCACAGGCGTGCCCGAACCACTAAATCGGGGTCTAGAGAGGAGAAATCGCCTTCACCAGGTGCGGGTGCAGCGCGGGCCCAGCGCAGATTGTGACGTCTCGATCGCTCACGCTGACTATGGCGCCGGCCTCCTGCGCGATCAGAGCCCCCGCAGCCCAATCCCATTCCTTGAGGCCTAATTCGAAGTAACCATCAAAAGCGCCCATCGCCACGTAACACAAATCCACGGCAGCAGAACCCATCCGACGAAGGTCTCGAATCTGCGGCAACAACGCCGCGATGACTCGTCCTTGTTCCACGCGAGCGCCGAGGTCATAGGCAAAGCCTGTGCCAATGAGCGCGCGATCGAGAGATATTGGGTCGTTACAGGAAATGGGACGTTCGTTCAACCAAGCGCCTTGGCCGCTTATGGCGCTCCACGTCGAATTAACTGTCGGGGCATGAACCACTCCAACTAAGGGGCCAGCGGCATCTTTTGCTCCGATGCTTACATTCCAACAAGGAAGGCCATACAAGTAATTGACTGTGCCATCGACTGGATCGATCACCCACGTAATTCCCGATGATGAAGGCCGCGATGCTCCCTCTTCCCCAATGATTCCATCGTTAGGACGCTCGGCAAGTAGCGCCGAAACAATGTGCTTTTCACTAGCGTGATCCATCTGCGTTGCGATATCTATAGCGGTTGATTTAGAGGAGATATCAAAGGTGGCAGGACGCTCCATTAATAAGTCACCTGCCTCGCGCGCGACACGAAGTGCTAGGGCTAATAATTCTTCAGGAAGATCGCTAACTGGCATGGAATCACTCTAGTCGCAGAATATGCTCAACCCTATGCTCACGCCCTATCGCCGCCTCTTTCAGACTCCAGGTGGGTTTCGCTTCTCGATAGCTGCCTTCGTTGGGCGCATGTCCATCTCCATGGATTCCTTGGCGCTTATTTTCATTGTCGTCCATGCTACTCATTCCTACACTCTGGCTGGAGCGCTGGCCGCAGTAGCCGCCACTGTCATGGCGACGGTCCTACCCTTATGGTCACGAGTCTCAGATCGAATTGGGCAGCGAAAAACGCTCATAGTTGCAATCCCATCGCGCGTGGTGCTCATTTCAATATTTATTCTTCTCGTACAACTTGGCGCTCCCCATTGGACATGGTTCGTCGCAATAATTGCAGCTGAATCAACTGTCGTTAACTTAGGTGGATTTGTTCGTAGACGTTGGTTGTGGGCGCTCGGTAATGATCGAGATTTAGTAAACACCGCCTATGCGTACGAGGGCTTGATGGATGAATTTGTCTTCATCTTCGGACCAGTTATCGCAACAGCCTGCGCTGCCTCAATTGCTCCAGCTGCTGGTCTGGTTGTCGGATTGATATTCATGGCGGTTGGCTCAACCTATTTCGCACTTCAACACGCAACTGAACCACCTGCGCACCCTCGTGATGATCGCGAACCCCATCCGCCTGTCATGCGAAATACTTCCGTTCAAGCAGTCGTACTTATTACTTTCTTCCTCGGTGGCTTTTTTAACGCTATTGCCATTGTCGTTGTCGCTTTTGCTCAGGACCGCGGCGCGATGGCCAGTACAGGTTGGTTGCTTGCAATTTGGTCGGTCGGCAGCGCTATGTCAGCAACCATCACTGGAAGCATGAAATGGAAAATGAATCACGCTAATAGGCTGTGGATTTTTCTATTGAGCCTCGTGTTGCTAACAATTCCACTTCTTTTTGTACACAATCTCACAACGCTTTCTATCGGACTCTTTTGCAATGGGTTGGCCATCGCCCCGATGATTGTCTCGGCATATTCGGTAGCCGAGGCAGCAGTTCCGCCGGGGCAAATCACCGAAGCGCTCACCTGGGTTGTTGCAGGGATGCCATTGGGTGGAGCCGTCTCTAGCGCGATTGGCGGATGGGTGATTGATCATTACGGGGCAGAGCGCGGATTTTGGGTGGTAATCGGTTGTCTCTGTGGCGCCGTAGTAATGTCTCTTCCCTACTTTCGCACCTGGAATAGATTACGCTCGGAACTGTGACCGACCTACGATTTACTGGCAAGAGCGAAGATGGAACACACCTGACGCTTTTGGATCCCGAGGACGCTCAGTACAGCCTGCGCATTAGCGATGCCTTGCGCGCTGCAGTGAATCAACCACGGCTTATGGCGGTGCGAGCAGATGAAGGCGAATCAATTTCAGTTCGCGAAATTCAAGCTCGATTGCGATCTGGCGAGCGAGCCGAATCCATCGCGCGTGATGCCGATTGCCCATTGGAAAAGATTGAACGCTTTGCTGGCCCAATAGTGCAAGAGCGCGCGCACATTATTGGATTAGCACAAAATGTTGTAATGCCTAAAGTAAGTGGCCGCGAAGCGATCACCTTCCAAGATATCGTCACCGCACGTCTTGCACCACGGCATGTGGATATGGATGCCGTTGAATGGACGACGTGGCGTTTGAATGATGGAAGTTGGATCATTCGTATTGAATATCCCACTCGCGATGGAGTCGGTAGCGCGGATTGGAATTTTGATCTCCCCCGTAAATCATTGTCAGCTCTTGATGAAGGTGCGCACTGGATGATGGGTGATGAAGTCCCACCCGTGCGGGCTCCGTTGGACCGAGGAATCATCTATGGCAATCACCCAACAGCAAGCCGGGCGCCAGAGGCAACGATTGGTCGAGAAGGCCCGCGACTTGTCTCTATCCGCGAAACTCCAGATGAAGAGTCCGCCAAAGATGGAGTGAGCGCACGCGCTAAAGTCCCAAGTTGGGATGAGATCATGTTTGGAACGCCTAAGAAGGATGACGAAAACTAAATTTTATTTAGGTTGTTTCTAATACACCTAGCGGGATCAAACGTTCGGTGTCGGTGATCCCTCCATGGTGGCCCACCATCGATGATTCCATTACTTCGCGCGTGGGATCAATTAACACCACACCACCTTGGGCAATGGCAATAACATCGCCCATTCGCTCTCGAGAATCCAGGGTCACCGTCTCACCAAATAGCCCAGATTCAATCGCTTCGGCTTGAGTTAACACACGTGCACGATCACCCAAGAATTCTTGCCAGATAGTTACAACGGACTCTGGTTTTGATACATGTGTTTCATCAAGGTAGATGTGCCGAGCCCGAGGTTCACCAGCTAAAAGTGCGACGCCTTGCATTAAAGGATTACCAGAACCAAGAACAATCTTTTCTTCAACGTTAACCATGCCATGGTCTGCCGTGATCCAAAATCTCGTCCCTCGGGGCAACTGGGCAATAATCATGTGGGCTACCTGGTCAACATATTTCAAGGCAGCTAGCCATTTATCAGATCCAACCCCATCGCTATGACCTGCAACATCAAGGTCGTTCACATACACGTAAGCAAATGACGGCGAACTCTTAAGTGCAAGTTTGGTTTGAGAAACTAAATCGGCGACAACATTTGCACCTTTGTAGTCAGCCCCACGAAATGTGGCTTGAGTAAATCCTGTGTTTTCATATCGTTTTGCTGCCACATGAGAAACAGCAATTCCTTGTTGCATCGCACGTTCAAAAAGGGTTGGGACCGATTGCCACATGAGAGGATCTACGCGTTCATCCCATTTAATAGAGTTTAGAATTCGTCCCCCGCTTCGAGGAACTCGGACTGTGTAGCCGAGCATTCCGTGTACGCCAGGCATGACGCCCGTTGAAAGAGTTGTCAGACTGGTAGCAGTCGTTGAAGGAAATGCTGTCTCAACGGGGGCAAAATATTTTAGGTTTGAAAGTGTAGGCAGTAAATCTGAATATGTGGCTATTACATCGGCCCCAAGACCGTCAACAAGAAATAAACATTCTCGACCTGCCGGACTTTCACCACATTCTAGAAGATCCTCGGTATCAGCTAGCCCCAGGCTGTGAAAAATGGATGAGCCGATATCTGCCAGATGCACCGTGCAATCATTGCATCAAATCCAGTATCGTGGAGCCATGATCAAAAGTATTTCTCACATTAAATTTTCTGACGAAGTCCGAGCTGCTCGAGAAAATGGATCCCCCATCGTTGCGCTTGAATCAACGATTATCAGCCACGGACTTCCGCGCCCGCAAAATCTTCATGTGGCGCGGGAAGTAGAAGAAATTATCCGATCACGCGGGGCGACTCCAGCCACCATCGCCGTGATTGATGGGGTCGTTCATATTGGACTTTCCGATTCAGAACTCATTGCAATTGCCACGCGTGATGACATCGTGAAGGCCTCTAGCCGTGACCTGGCAATAGTCGTGGCTCAAGGTAAAAGTGCTGCAACCACCGTTGCTGCAACCGCTCACCTAGCAGTTTTGGCAGGAATCAATGTATTTGCCACAGGCGGCCTAGGCGGAGTCCACCAAGGAGCCAATGAATCATTTGATGAATCCGCCGATCTCACTGCGTTATCTCACCTCGATATCACGGTCGTGTGTGCGGGAGTGAAATCAATTCTTGATATCGGAGCCACGCTAGAGCGCCTAGAAACTTTGGCAATCGCTGTTGTCGGCTTTAAGACAAACCACTTCCCTGGCTTCTATTTCACAGATTCAGGTTTCACGCTAGAACACAGAGTAGAAAGTGCTCACGAGATTGCGCAGATCGTGCAATCACGAGCGGCCATTGCGACCAATAACTCTGCCCTTATTGTTGCAAACCCCGTAGTAAAAGAGATGAATCACGCACTACATGATTCGATCCTGGCTAGCGGTCTTCAAAAAGCTAAAGCTAATAACATCACTGGAAAAGATGTCACTCCATTTATTCTTGAACACTTTCACGAAGCAAGTGGCGGTGAATCTCTTGCGGTAAATATCGAGATCATAAAATCAAACTCGGCTTTGGCTGCAGATATCGCGACGGCGAGTAAAAAGTAACTCTCATGGGACGGGTGCTCTGCATAGGTGATGTCATGCTCGATGTGATCGCCCTGGTACCCACTTCCATCAACTACGGAAGTGACACTCCATCCCAAGTCTCCACTCACAGCGGAGGCGCTGGCGGAAATGTCGCTTCATGGATAGCGGCCTGTGGTGTTGCCTCATATGTTCTGGCTCGGGTCGGAGATGATCCCGCTGGTGTGGCTGTTCTTTCTGATTTGGACCGGCTCGGCGTCGAATACGGTCACGCCGTTATCAAGGGTGTTCGGACGGGTGTCGTTGTGATCTTGGTAGATCCCACGGGCGAGCGCACCATGTTTCCTGAAACGGCAGCCAATGCTGGTCTTTCCCTTGAGGATCTTCCAGGTCTCAATACATTCGATGCCGTCTACATATCTGGCTATGCCCTATTGAATCATCAATCTCGACCTGGGGTACTGCAGATGATCGAGGAGATCAACAAGAAAAAACTCCCCATATTTTTTGATCCCACAACTATTGGCGGCATGAATCAAGCACCGCTGGAGGAAATCCATCGTTGGTTGCCGCTCATGTCCACATTGATCATGAATGAAGAAGAAGCGAAATTTCTCTCAGGCAGCGATGACATCGATGGCGCCCTCGACCTCCTTTTGACGTTCACTCAGACGGTGATCATTAAGCGCGGAGCAATGGGAGCAATAGGAAAAACTCGTGGTGGTCAAAAGTGTTCACTCCCTGCCTCACCTGCAATCTTGGTTGACTCCACAGGTGCCGGAGACTCCTTTGCTGGTGGATACATAGCAGCATGGTTGGGAAATCACGATTTGGAGAGCGCCATGAGGTCAGCAATTGATGTGGCGGCCCAATGTGTTGCAATCGTTGGCGCCAGACCGCAGGTCACTACCGCGATTTAAGGGTGCACCTTGGCATAATCACCGCCATGGCTACTGCGAAAACACCGACCAAAAGTGGGACCAAGGGTAAAAAATCTGTTGGCCCTAAGCCAGGAGAATTTCCTGGCAAGATCGTTGATATTGATGTCTCCTCGGAGATGTCTGAATCATTTCTGGAATACGCGTATTCGGTGATCTACTCCCGCGCGCTTCCCGATGCGCGCGATGGACTCAAACCCGTACACCGTCGAATCCTGCATCAGATGGCCGATATGGGACTTCGTCCAGAGCGTGGCCACGTCAAGAGTGCACGTGTGGTTGGTGAAGTCATGGGTAAGTTGCACCCACACGGTGATGGCGCAATCTATGACGCACTCGTGCGTATGGCTCAGTCATTTTCGATGCGCTTGCCGCTTATCGATGGACACGGAAACTTTGGATCACTCGATGCGGGTCCAGCAGCAATGCGTTACACGGAAGCGCGTTTAGCGCAGCCAGCAATGGCTATGGTCGCAGAAGCAGATGAAGATACCGTCGACTTCGGATCCAACTACGACGGCCAGATTATGGAACCTTTGGTATTGCCTGCGGCCTATCCAAACTTATTGGTCAATGGTGGTTCAGGAATTGCAGTGGGTATGGCTACAAATATGGCTCCCCATAACCTGGGAGAAGTTATCGCAGCTACAAAATACTTGATCGAAAATCCTTCGGCCACCTTGAAGCAACTCATGAAGTTTATTCCTGGTCCAGATTTTCCAACGGGTGGCGAACTTGTTGGCGTGGAGGGCGTACGAGAGGCCTATGCCACAGGTAAAGGAAGTTTCAAGGTTCGTGCAACTGTTGAAATTAGCAAAGTGACTTCCCGCAAAATGGGAATCATCATCAAAGAACTACCTTTCACGATTGGGCCAGAAAAAGTTGTAGAGCGAATCGCTGATCTAGCCAAGGCCAAGAAGATTCAGGGCATCTCTGACATCATCGATCTCACCGATGGCAAGACAGGCACAAATGTTGTCATTGAATTGAAAAATGGATTTGAACCCGAGGCTGTTCTTGAGCAGCTCTACAAACTCACTCCGATGGAGGATGCTTTCGCCATCAATGCCGTCGCCTTGGTTAAGGGCCGGCCACAAACTCTAGGTCTCAAGGAATTGCTTCAGGTATTTATTGCCCACCGCATTGAAGTCGTCCGCCGCAGATCAGAATTTCGCAAAGCAAAAGCCACTGCGCGATTAACGTTGGTAGATGGTCTCCTCAAAGCGATCATTGATATCGATAAAGTCATCAAGATCATTCGCGGAAGCGATGATGCGACCCAAGCTAAAGAGGCGTTAATCAAAGGCTTCAAACTTAATGATGAACAGGCGACCTACATCTTGGATATGCCTCTTCGCCGCTTAACCAAAATGTCGAAGTTGGAGTTGGAATCCGAGCAAAAAGATCTCAAATCTACGATCTCGGCCTTGGTCACACTTCTTAAAAGCGAAGACAATATCAAGGCGCAGGTTAGTGAAGAACTCACCGCCGTTGGTAAGTCCTTTGCTACTCCCCGCAAAACTAAGATTTCGCAATCTTGACCAATGACGATGACCTGTCAATAATGGAGAAGTGAAATCACCTATGGCCCAGCCAATCCTCAGGATTCAAAACGTCACTAAGACTTATGCCACTCCAGAGGGTGGAACTGTTCAAGCCCTTAAAGGTGTCTCGTTAGATATCGCGCAAGGTGAGTTCATCGTGCTCCTTGGGCCCTCAGGGTGCGGAAAGACCACTCTTCTTCGCACTATTGCAGGGCTTGAATACCCAGACAGTGGCGAAATTTTATTGGATGGGCAGCGCATCGATGACAAGCCTGCCTATGAACGCCCTGTGAACACCGTCTTTCAGTCTTACGCCCTCTTTCCACATATGAGTGTTGCTGAAAACATCGCTTTCGGTTTAGAAATGGAAAAGCTCAGCAAGGATGAAATTGCTCAGCGAGTTGAGACCACGTTGGCTCAAATTAAACTCACCGGTTACGGACGCCGTAAGCCTTCACAACTTTCTGGTGGTCAACAGCAACGCGTTGCACTGGGACGCGCCTTAATCAAAGGCCCCCGAGTTTTGCTTCTGGATGAGCCGCTCTCTGCCCTTGATCT
Source organism: uncultured Actinomycetes bacterium (assembly GCA_903924485.1). Taxonomy (GTDB): domain Bacteria; phylum Actinomycetota; class Actinomycetes; order Nanopelagicales; family Nanopelagicaceae; genus QYPT01. Next base: position 6 of record CAIYBL010000131.1, on the reverse strand, counting down.
CAAACT
>CAIYBL010000130.1 GCA_903924485.1 uncultured Actinomycetes bacterium | reverse complement strand
GTCTCGTCCTCGATATTTCATCAAAAACGGCTTTGCGATCAGTAAGGTCGAGTTCATGTGAAGGTTTGCCAATGACCTCAAAGTTTTGCAACTTAGCTTCGAGGGCAATCGCAGAACCAACCATCCCATTGATTCCAGCCACATATAAGCGCATGGCATAAGCGTAGTGCCTTGCCTTTTGGAATAAGGAATCCGAGGCGATTTGATAAGGTAAGAGCCATGGTCGCGATAGAGCAAGAAACGATGACTGACTTTGAGTAAGTTACGAAGACGTTGGAGAACTAGTTCACTTGGCAGGTCGATGCGCGTTTTGTCTCGCGCTGACCAGAAGAAGGTTATTGCGGTCACTCTAATTCAAATCTGCATGGGAGCACTAGATCTTCTGGGTGTAGTTGCAATTGGATTACTCGGCGCACTGTCAGTTACCGGTCTTCAAGCTCACTCGCCGGGAGATAGAGTGAGTTCCGCCTTACGACTCCTTCACATTTCACATTCGACATTTCAAACCCAAGCTACCGTCATTGGTGTTAGCGCCGTAGTGCTTTTGGTGGGTCGTACAATCTTGTCCATTTTCTTTACAAGACGTGTTCTCTTTTTCTTGAGTCGTCGTGGCGCGAAGATTTCGGCCAATCTTATTTCACGTTTATTGTCTCAACCACTCTTGATTATTCAAGCACGCACCACACAAGAGACTCTTTTTGCTGTCACAAGTGGAGTGGGCATCATTACTTTGCAGATACTGGCCACTGCTGTGGTTCTGGCTTCCGACATTTCCTTGTTGTTCGTAATGACAATTGGACTCTTGATAGTAGACCCGGCCACAGCATTTGGCACCTTCTTAATCTTTGCAATTATCGGGTTACTTCTATACCGAATGTTGCACGTGCGCGCTGGCAAACTTGGTATCCAGAGCTCGTTTCTAAATATTCAAAGTAATGAAAAAATAGTAGAAGTGTTTGCTTCTTACAGGGAATCAGTAGTTCGAAATCGCCGCGATTACTACGCACGAGAAATTGGTAAAAAAAGATTTGAGCTGGCAGACAATTCGGCCGAAATCAATTTCATGCCCTACATCAGCAAATATGTAATTGAGACTACTGTAGTATTGGGAGCGCTCTTGATTGGCGCGGCACAATTTATTTTGCAAGATGCCACACATGCGGTTGCGACGCTAGCCATATTCTTGGCTGCTGGTTCTCGTATTGCACCAGCCGTCTTACGAGTTCAACAAGGATCAATCACAATTCGTGGTGCCCTTGGTCAAGCAACGCCAACACTCGATTTAATCGATGAACTTGGTGATGCACCAATGATTGAGAATGTGGATGATACAGTTGACATAATTCATGAAGGATTTGTGTCCGAAATCTGTGTTACAGATACGAGCCTGACCTATCCAAACAAACCAACACAAGCAATCTCTGGCATCACACTCGCAATTCCATCAGGTGCATCGGTTGCATTCGTTGGACCATCCGGCGCAGGTAAAACTACGATCATTGATGTACTGCTTGGAGTGCTTAACCCAGACGAAGGCAGTGTATTAATTTCTGGACTACCTCCGCTTTTAGCAGTAGCAAAATGGCCAGGTGCCGTCTCGTATGTCCCTCAAGATGTTGTAATTTCTGCAGGAACTATCCGTGAAAACGTTGCTCTTGGTTATCCACCAGAAGCCGCTACAGATGAATTGGTGATGAGTGCGCTTAAAGTTGCACACCTAGATAAGTTCGTTGCGGGTTTACCAGATGGTGTTGATACACAAGTAGGTGAACGTGGCGCGAAGATTAGTGGTGGTCAACGTCAGCGCTTGGGCATTGCCCGTGCAATGTTCACTCGCCCACATTTATTGGTGCTTGATGAAGCAACAAGCTCACTGGACGGTGAAACTGAGGCAAGTATTTCTGATGCCATCCATGCACTGCGTGGTTCAACGACTGTTGTGATGATTGCTCACCGTTTATCAACGGTTAGGAATGCAGACATTGTTGTGTATTTATCCGAAGGTAAAGTCATGGCGACTGGAACCTTCGAAGAAGTGCGTAAAGCTGTGCCTGACTTTGATCGTCAAGCAAAACTTATGGGGCTATAGAGAAAACCGAGAAAACTATCTCGGTCTGCGTCGCCTTTGATCTTGTCCTGGACGTGGGCGGCGACGCGCGCCACCGAAGTCCGACTTAGGCTCAACCGGTGCTATGTAGGCGATTCCACTTGGCTCTTTGGAACCAGTGATCGATACCAACTCTGCATGGTGTGGGCGCACATCAACGAACTTGGGATAAACACCAGCACGCGAAGTTAATCCACGCACTGCTGTCTGTTGCTTGGACGTTGCCAAAGTG
>CAIYBL010000129.1 GCA_903924485.1 uncultured Actinomycetes bacterium | reverse complement strand
CGCGTTGGTCGTCAGGCTGCCGAGCTCATCACCGTTCTCCGGCATGATCAACCGGCAATGGCGAACTCCCCCATTGTTTTGGATTTGGGAAACAATAATCGCCTGACCGAAACTGAAGTTGCGACAATTTTTGACCTGATTAAGAATCAACCGCAGATTGTTGTCGTGAATACCGCGGTACCGCGCGGATGGCGCGATGAAAATGATGCCCTCATCGCCCGATATGCAGCCAAATATTCGCAGGCCTCATTAGTTGATTGGAAAAAGATTTCTGAGGGGCATCCAGAATACTTTGGACCTGATGGCGTTCATTTAGTCCCCGCAGGAATTACTGCTTATGTATCTGCAATTCTTGATCGAATCCATTCGCCAGAAATAAAATAGCCCCCACATATTTCTATGTGAGGGCTATTTCAGTAAATGCATTACGAGAAAAGACCTGGCAAACCAAATACTTTCCCTGCTGCTGTTTGTGAATCTGAGTAGACGCTGGATACACGAACTGAAGTCCATGTACCCGCGGCTGAATCTGCTTTAGTGATGTCGTACTTCAATTGAGTTGAAGGAACTGTGGACGCTAACGTCCAAGGACCGTTACTTACTGAAAGTTCGATCGTGTATCCAGTTAGGCCATCAACGGCAGATGGCGCAGTCCAAAATACGGTCGCGCCCGTTGCTGTGTAATGAGCGACAATTCCACCCGGTGCTTCGTGTGCCGAAACAGTTGTGGTTGATGTTGCCTCGGCCGTTGGCGTTGCTGCCATCGAGGTATCTGAAGGCGTGGCACTTGCCGTTGCAATCGTAGATGGAGAAGATGTTGGAGCCGCATCATCTGATTTATGGGATCTAGAAATGACGATAAGTGCGAGAAGAACTACGCCTAAGGCAACAGCAAAGACAACACGTCCTGATGGTCCTTGCTTCTTTTCTTGCGAAGCACTTGGAGCAACAGGCACTGGTGCGAATACTGGCTGAACTATTGCTGGGCGAGAAATGGACGGTGTTGGTACGGCCGGTACAGCAAAGGTATCAACGCTCTTTACTACGCGCTTAACTGCGGATTTCTTTGCAGCTTTTCTTGGCGCAGCTTTTTTGGCGACCTTTTTAACTGCAGCCTTCTTGGCAGTCTTCTTAACTGCAGATTTCTTAGCCACCTTTTTAGGTGCAGACTTCTTAACTGCAGATTTTTTCACTACCGACTTCTTGGCTACCTTTTTAGGTGCGGACTTCTTGGCTACCTTTTTGACTGCAGATTTCTTTGCAGCTTTCTTTGGTGCGGCCTTCTTGACAGCTGATTTCTTAGCCGCTGATTTCTTTGCGGTTGCTTTTTTTACTGCCACAGTTACTCCTTGAGTAGTACTAGAGGACGTCTCTCTTATGGGAGAAGGTTACCTCAGGCCATCAAGCAATAGGGCTACCCGTGGCGCAATTGCTCGTAGAGATTGTCCGCGGTGGCTGATTGCATCCTTTATCTCAGGGCCTAACTGTGCGAGTGAAAGGTCAAACCCAGAGGGACGAAAAATCGGGTCATATCCAAATCCATGCGACCCGATGGGTGACATCAAAATATCACCCTCAAGTGTTCCTTCTTCTGTGATTTGCGCGCCGCCAGGGATAGCCAAGGCGGCAACGCAGGTGAAATGTGCCCCTCTTTTTTCAGCGGAAATATCGCGCAATTGCCCCAAAACCTTCTCGATATTTGCTGCATCATCGCCATGGACTCCCGCCCACCGAGCCGAGAAAATTCCAGGAGATCCACCTAGAGCGTCAACACACAACCCGCTGTCATCTGCGATCGCAGGTATCCCTGTCTTTTCTGCAATCGTTCGAGCCTTCAATATCGCATTGCCAGCAAATGAATCTTCTGTTTCATCCACATCGCCAAGTGCTGGAAATTGGTCAACGCCAATGAGATCGATAACTCCTGGCGCGATCTTTTCAAGGATGCGCCGAAACTCCTCGATCTTTCCAGCATTTCGGGTGGCTAGAACCAGGCGATGTTTGGTCATAACTTCACCAATTAAGAGGCGAGAATGCGCGCTTGAAGTTCTTTTAGTTGCGAGCAGCCAGCAACAGCCAAGTCAAGCAAACCATCGAGTAGGGCTCGATCAAATGGTTGGCCCTCAGCAGTTCCTTGAACCTCAATAAATCGGCCATCTCCACTGCAGACCACATTCATATCTGTATCAGCGCGAACATCTTCTTCGTAGCAAAGATCTAGCATCGGCACGCCATCGATGATTCCCACGCTGATCGCGGCAACCGAATCCGATAGAGGCATTGCCTTGGCAGGAATATGACCTTTTGCTTTAGCCCATGCAATGGCATCAGCTAATGCGACGTAGGCACCTGTTATTGCTGCAGTTCGGGTTCCGCCATCGGCCTGCAATACATCGCAGTCAATAACGATGGTGTTTTCGCCGAGCTCTTTCATGTTAACAACAGAACGAAGTGATCGACCAACAAGTCGTGAGATCTCTTGCGTGCGTCCGCCAAGCTTTCCTTTGACACTTTCGCGATCAGAACGAGTGTGTGTTGCACGCGGCAACATCGCATACTCGGATGTAACCCACCCTTTTCCGGAATCCTTAAGCCAACGTGGAACGCCAGGGGTAAATGAGGCAACGCACAAGACACGTGTGTTTCCAAATTCCACAAGTACCGAACCTTCGGCATTGTTTAACCAATTACGAGTAAATTTAATTTCCCGTAGATCTGCGTTTTCTCTTCCGTCGATGCGTGACATGGTGGCCTCTCCTAGGACAGTTCTTGATGTTCAACTTGTCCCACTTCGGGCCCAAGAAATCTTCTGGCTAGCGCTTCAAATGCTGGCGCATCCCCCGTTGCAAGAAACTTATGTGTTGCAGGGGTTGAATGCGATTTTCTGAGTAGTGAATTCTCGACTAAAACTCGGTAGAGGTCTTTCGCAGTTTCCTCTGCGCTGGAGACCAAAGTGACTTCATTGCCCATTACATAAGAAATAACACCCGTTAATAATGGATAGTGGGTGCAACCCAAAACCAAAGTGTCCACATCGGCATCCATGATCGGAGCCAGGTACTGGCGGGCAATGGCGGTGATTTCCTCACCGGAGGTTTCACCGCGCTCGACGTACTCAACAAACAAGGGACATGCCACTGATGTGACCTGAAGTTGCGGCGCGGCAGCAAAAGCATCTAAGTAAGCCTGAGAATCAATAGTGGCGCGGGTCCCGATTACTCCGATACGACCGGTTCGCGTTGCGGCAACTGCGCGACGTACTGCCGGCTGAATTACTTCAACAACAGGAATCGAATATCGCTCACGAGCATCGCGCAACATGGCGGCACTGGCAGTGTTGCATGCGATTACAAGTGCCTTAACGCCTTGATCAACCAGGAAATCTAAACTTTCGAGTGCAAATGTTCGGACCTCAGCTAATGGTCGCGGACCGTATGGACCTCTGGCTGTATCTCCAATGTAAAGAGTTGACTCGTTAGGAAGTTGATCAAGAATGGCTCGAGCGACGGTGAGTCCGCCTACGCCTGAATCAAATATTCCAATCGGGGCATCGCTCACCTGTGAATCTTACCCTTCCGCATCATTCATTAGCGCATCCACCAAAGTTCCCTGAAGCCATCCAAGCCACGTATAAACAGCGTAAACGCCTCGCATTGGATCATCAGGTGACAGCAATTCCAACTGTTCGTGAGACTGTGAATCAACGCGAAGGCGGACGCCTAAAGCCAGGCGGATGTCATTTATGGCTCCAAGCCACGCCTGTGCTGTTTGCTGATCGAGTGCCACCTGATGTTTTTCGCTATTAAGAAGGTGAGATCGAATTGCCATTGCATGTAGGCGTTTCTTCTCACGCAAAACAGATTCGGTATACCGACGAAATTCGGAGGAATCTACCGGGTCGGCGTAGGCGTTGGGCAATAACCGCAGCAGTACTTCATCATCGGGCGGTGAATCGTGGCCTGTGAAACCAACCATTGCTTCCAGTGGATCCGTAGGTTGCCCGTCGATTCGCTCTGCAAGGATTTCAATAAGCTGCTGGGAAAGATTGATCAACACCTCACTTTCACTCTCGCCAAAGGTTGCAATGAATGAATTCTTTCCGTGCCGAGAAAATCCAGATGCGCTACTCATTTACTGATCATCTCTTTGCAAAGTTGCCCACAGACCATACTCATGCAGACGTTGCACATCGCGTTCCATCTCTTCACGCCGCCCGCTTGAAACAACAGCTTTGCCCTCGGTGTGCACTTTCAACATTAATTCTTCTGCGCGTTCTTTTGAATATTCAAAAACCGTCATGAATACATATGTCACATACGACATTAAATTAACTGGGTCATCCCAAACAATCGTTATCCATGGGCGATCAACATAAAAGAGCGGACTTGTGAGGTCCTCAGTCTTTTCCTGTATATCCCCTTGAGTACTCATTTGTGTGTCCACGCCTTCTAGTAAATCACGACGGTGAAGCCAGGACTAGTTGCTCCCGCAAGCGCGGAGTTTCCACTGACGCTTACGCGGAATTTGGCGAAGCCTCGAGAAAGTTTTCTCGTCATAATTTCGAAGTGACCAGACTCATCGGTCATGCCGCCCTGCGTCGAGGCCAGCCACTTACCCTGGACAAATTCTTCCAGTGCTACAGGAATTCCTGCCTCGTGTGGTTGAACTACGCCAGCGATTGAAAAGATCTCACCGATCGATGCCGACGCTGGGATGGTGATGGATATAAGCCTCTTAAGAGAAACGGTCACACTCGCACTTTGAGAGGCGGTTCGATCCCATGTTCCGTCGGAACTAGCTCGAAGCGACGTTGTTTTGCCAACAAGTAAAGTTGTCTCAACGCTTCCGTCTTCTCCGGTTATTGCATCAGTAAGCGTGCGCCAGGTGCTCTCTCCTGGACTTTGGGCCTCGACTCTCACAGGCAATCCAACGATTGGTTGTTTATCGGCCAATGAGAAGACAGCCTTTACAGTGAAGGGGGTTCCAAAGGAAAGTTCGCTCGCATTTGTAGTTAATGAACTCACAATTTGATCGGGAGCGATTGATTGAGCGACTTGGCGAATTGCATCTATTGCGCTCTGATCTTCCATTCCTAACGTCCACGCGGTTATTCCGCCTAGGTGATATTTGCCAACTAATTGCGCCCTAGCGGCATATCCACGTGCGTCCATGTACCACGCAGTTCTTGTGGCGGTACATGAAGTTGCTAACCCACTTGCCGACGGCCCGTTATAAACTTTTTGGTAGGTAAAAGTTACTTCACCATAGGAATCGTTGTACAAAGGCGTCGCCGAATAACTTGACGCTAGAGTGGCAGCATCGCGCATAACAAATGTTGCAGCTTTTGCTGTTGGAGTAATGGATTTTGCAACAGCGCCGGGACAAACACCTATAACGCTAGTCACCCAATCCCTGCCATATCCAGCCATGCCAACGTAAACCTTTGATGCTGGGACAACGTTCACTGCATATTGCACAGCTTTCTCAGCCCAAGAAAGTGGACCAATCGGTCCCGGTGATGTTGTTGAGTAGTCGTACGTCATGATGCGCAATCGATCTATATCTTGAGCGATCGATGCCCAGTCATAAACGTAATAACCTTTTTTCCCACTTACCGGATCAAAAAGGACGGGAGTTGTGACGGAAAGCAACCTTCCTTGCAAATGAAGGGAAGTACTAAGTCCGCGCACGAATGATACCCAGTTGGGTTGAGTTGCCGGCCATGTTGCACTTCCGTCAACAAATGCAAAACCCTCAAAATCTAAATCAATCCCTTGAAAGTTATTTACTAGAACAAGATTTGTGATTGTCGAAATCAACGTCGTACGCAATTTAACATCGGCAAGGATCTTCGCCAATGCAAATTTATCAGTGCCATCGGTAATTGTTGGAATAACTGCAAAACCTGAATCTCTCATTGCAGCTAATGGATTGGCCATTGGAACACTGGGATTTGCGGGGGTATAAAGGTCGGTGATTTTACTTTCGCTTTTCAATGTGTACCAAAAAGGCATGACCTCTTTGACAAGGTCTCCATTGTTAATGGCGGCGGGAAGCGCCGTCTTCATGGAGTAATAAGGGATCCAGCCCGTCAGAATCTTTCGCGCCGTTGGATCAGCGGCAACACTTATGGGCGCGACGACAAAAAGCGATGAACAAACAATGACAGCGGTCAAGATCGCTGAGATGCTCGCCTTCGCATAGGAATTTCTTGCGCGCATCAGATTACTCAGGAGCGGGACGCAGGCCAGCGTAAATTTCTTTGCATACTGGGCAGATAGGAAATCTCTCTGGGTCTCTCGATGGGATCCATTTCTTTCCACACAAGGCCTTAACGGTTTTCCCACTTACGGCCGATTCGACAATCTTCTCTTTCTTGACGTAATGCGCAAAGCGATCATGGTCACCGTCATCAACCTGAGTATCTGGACGGGTCAGGAGATCGGTGTCACCTTCGGTTGCAGGCGCTTTGCGGAAGATTCCCATGTCGAAAGAATACTTGCCCTGGCCAGACATTGCTCGCGTAAGATGCTCAGATGAAAGATCTTCTCCGCACAGCGGACTTAAGTAGAGCAGATGTTGATCTTCTGCTCTCCACCGCCGCTGATTTTGCGGTCAATCCTCTGATGGCAAGCACTGCCCTGGCTAATCAAACTGTTGCCATTTATATGACGAAGCCTTCCACAAGAACGCGCCTGGCATCGGAAACTGCCGTTGCGCACTTGGGTGGAACACCACTTTTCATTCGCGGGGATGATTTACAACTTGGTCGCGGTGAAACAATTTCTGACACTGCAAAAATCATTAGCCAATTTGCTAGCGCACTCATCATTCGCACATATGCGCAATCTGATGTTGACGAACTTGGACGCGAATCTTCTATTCCGGTTATTAACGCTCTAACAGACGATGACCACCCCACTCAGTTACTTGCTGACTGGATCACGATTCAAGAAAATTTCGGCAAGGATATTGCGGGGCGTAAGTTCGTTTATCTTGGCGATGGAAACAATATGTCCCACGCCTGGTTGATCATGGGTGCAATCATGGGTGCTCATGTTGTTACCGCGACGCCAGAAGGTAAGTGGGCGCCAAACGCTGACGTTGTTGCACAAGCGCGCAAGATTGCGCTAACAAGTGGCGCAACAATTGAAGTTGTGCACGATCCCATTGCAGCATCGAAAGGTGCCAGTGTTTTATATACAGATGTTTGGATGTCGATGGGTGATCCCGAAACAGAACGTGCTGAAAAAATGAAAGTTTTGCAACCTTTTGCTGTGACTCAAGAATTAATGGCACTCACCGAAAAGGATTCGATATTCATGCACTGTTTACCTGCCCATCGTGGCGAGGAAGTTGCTGCAGACGTGATTGACGGCACTCGATCGGTAGTGTGGCGTGAAGCACATCATCGACGCACAACTATTCAGGCCCTGCTCTACCACTTAGTACGCGGTGAGATTAAAGGGCGCTAGTCCTAGATTTTTTGAGGCTAATCGTGGAAAACGCTTAAGCCACAGACTACTGTTGGCTCATGCATGTAGCCGTACCAACTGAAATACGAGATGGTGAGAAACGTGTAGCACTCGTTCCTGACATCATCAACAAATTAATCCGACTTGGCCTGGATGTAACAATTCAATCTGGTGCTGGTCTCCATTCCCTTAATTCAGATGCTGCTTACGAGCAGGCTGGAGCAAAGGTTGTTAGCGGAGATGTTCTCAAAAACGCTGACGTAATTCTCTCGGTCTCCCCTCTAACAGCGGCGCAAATCGCGACGTTGAAAAAGGGTGCGATCACTATCTCCTTCCTTCCTATTACAACTGCTCAAGAGTCCATAGATGCGGCTCTTAAAGCGGGAGTAACGGCTTTCTCACTAGAACTCGTTCCACGTATTTCTCGCGCACAGTCCATGGATGCTTTGACGTCACAGGCACTCTGCGCTGGTTATCGAGCCGTTCTTGTTGGCGCCGAACTTTCACCACGATTCTTCCCATTACTTATGACAGCAGCAGGAACAGTTACTCCTGCTCAGGTCTTAGTGCTTGGTGCTGGCGTCGCTGGATTGCAAGCGATTGCAACTGCTCGCCGACTCGGCGCAGTTGTTTCGGCTTACGATGTTCGCGCATCATCAGCTGATGAAGTGAAGTCGATGGGTGCAACATTTATTCAACTTGAACTCGAGTCACTTGAGGGCACGGGTGGATATGCACGAGAGATGACGGAAGATCGCGCTGCCAAGCAACGTGAACTCTTAACTCCCTACATCGCAAAATCACATGTGTTGATCACAACGGCTGCAGTTCCAGGACGCGCAGCGCCACGACTAGTTACCAAGGCGATGTTGGATTCGATGTCACCTGGTTCGGTTGTCGTTGACTTAGCTGCTGAAACAGGCGGCAACGTTGAAGGATCAAAGCCAGGCGAGATTGTTACGACTGCAAATGGAGTTCTTATTTGGGGCGGAAAAGATGTTCCTAGCCAACTTCCATTCCATGCCTCAATGCTTTATTCGCGCAACGTCGTTAACTTGCTGAGCTTGATGACTAAAGAAGGCATCGTGACTCCCGATTTCGAAGATGAAATCATCGCCGGTTCTGTTGTTACACATAACGGCGAACTCAAGAAAGAGGTTGTCAAAAAATGATGAGTAACGGAATGGCACTTCTTGCCATATTCACGCTAGCTATCTTCGTTGGGTTTGAAGTTGTCTCTAAAGTCAGCTCCACACTTCACACGCCTTTAATGAGTGGTGCAAATGCCATTCACGGTGTCATCTTGGTCGGTGCAATTGTTGTCGCTGATCACTCATCCAATAACCTCGAACTTTCGTTGGCCTTAGCAGCCATCGTTCTGGCCACGATAAATATGGTCGGCGGGTTCGTGGTTACTGATCGAATGCTCGAGATGTTTAAGGCGAAAAAGAAATGAACCGTAACCTTTACGACCTCATCGGCTTAGCTGCCGCAGTCTGCTTTATTCTCGCGCTCAAAGGGCTTTCACACCCTAAGACCGCTCGTCGAGGCAATCTCATCGGTGCATTCGGTGCCACAGTGGCAACGCTCTTGGTCTTCTTCTTCACAGGCAACAAAGAAGACAGGAACTACCACGCACTTCCTTTGCATCACTTGCCGCTCATTCTTGGAGCGCTTGCTGTAGGACTTTTGGTAGGCGTTCCTGCAGCCCGTAAGGTGCAGATGACACAGATGCCACAACTTGTTGCACTCTTCAACGGTGTTGGTGGCGGTGCAGCTGCACTCGTCGCAATTGTTGAATACCTCAAGTTAGGTTCCGAAGCCACTTCAGCTGAGGTAATTGCGACTGTATTCACGGTTATCGTCGGAAGCGTTTCGTTCTCCGGCTCGTGCATCACCTTCGCAAAACTTCAAGAATTGATGACGACTCGTCCAGTTGTATTCCCTGGTGGACGATTCCTTATTGCTGCAAACCTCGCGGGCGTATTCGCGGCTGGCGCATGGGTTGTAAATTCGGGTGGAAATACTTCGCTAGCAGTCCTTGGTGGACTTTCACTTCTCTTCGGTGTTCTCTTCGTACTTCCAGTAGGTGGAGCAGATGTTCCTATTGTTATCTCACTCTTAAACGCATTCACTGGTTTAACTGTGGCGGCAAGCGGATACGTTTTGCAGACCACGCTCCTGATTGTTGCTGGAACACTCGTAGGAGCATCCGGAACAATTCTTACGCGACTCATGGCAGAGGCCATGGGACGTTCACTCTTTAAGACACTCTTCGGAGCATTTACTGCCAAGCCACAAGCGGCTACTGGTGAAGCTGAGGCGCGACCAGTTAAATCTGGCTCGCCAGAGGATGTCGCGATCTTGCTGAACTACGCACGTCGCGTGGTTATCGTTCCTGGATTCGGTCTTGCAGTTGCACAGGCACAACACACCGTTCGCGAGTTAGCAGATGTACTTGCCAGCAAGGGAATTGATGTTGCTTACGGTATTCACGCCGTTGCAGGTCGCATGCCTGGCCACATGAACGTTTTGCTTGCAGAGGCAAATGTTCCATACGAGCAATTGGCTGAAATGGATGAAGTTAACCCAACGTTCTCGCAGACTGATGTTGCACTAGTCATCGGCGCAAACGATGTTGTTAACCCCGCTGCAAAGAACTCTCCCGGCTGCCCAATTTATGGAATGCCAATTCTGGAAGTTGCTGATGCAGCAAACGTTGTCTTCCTCAAGCGCTCAATGCGTCCTGGTTTTGCCGGCATCGAGAACGAACTTCTCTATGACCCAAAGACCACGCTTCTATTCGGAGATGCAAAAGACACATTGACGAAGGTTGTGAGCGCGCTCAAGAACCTGTAATCCCCTGTACTTGTTGGGTCGCTTAAGGCAATGGCCGTCACGGAATCTCGTGGCGGCTTTTGTTTTGCCCTCACCATGGGTTGCGAGTAGTTGAAAGTTCAACTACCCTTAGGCTCTGAGCCTAAGGAGAAATCAATGCCAGCCGTAACCGTAAAAGACATCACCGTTTTGCCTCGCGTCGTTGTTCCAGCGAATGCAAGGGCTCGTGGAGTCCGATCGATTACGACCGCGCCACAAGGTTTCGAGGGAGAGGGTTTTCCTGTGCGCCGCGCCTTTGCCGGGGTTAATGTTGCGCAACTTGATCCATTTATTCACTTGGACCAAATGGGCGAAGTTGAATACGCACCAGGTGAACCAAAGGGAACTCCATGGCACCCACATCGTGGCTTTGAAACGGTGACATACATTATTGATGGCATCTTTGATCACTGGGATAACAATGGTGGTGGAGGAACAATCACCAATGGCGATACGCAGTGGATGACTGCAGGTGCCGGAATTTTACACATTGAGACTCCTCCAGAACATCTCGTGATGAGTGGTGGGTTGTTCCATGGATTTCAATTGTGGGTGAATTTACCTGCCGCGAAAAAGTGGTCGCCTCCGGCATATCAAGACATACGAGCGGGCGATGTTGCTCTCTTGTCATCACATGATGGGGGCGCGCTCATTCGCGTTATTGCTGGCGAAGTTGACGGACATAAAGGACCGGGGTCGACCCAGACTCCGATCACATTGGTTCATGCAACTGTTGCAGCAGGTGCAGAGTTGCGTTTGCCTTGGCGCAAGGATTACAACGCTTTGGTGTACACACTTGCCGGGCACGGATATGTGGGTGATGAACGTCGTCCAGTACAGATGGGGCAGCTCACCGTTTTCAGCGAAGGCGACATGATTGTTGTGCGTGCGGCAGATGTGCAAGAAAGTCGCTCGCCCGAGTTAGAACTTTTCATTCTTGGCGGAGAACCGATTAAGGAACCCGTTGCCTGGATGGGTCCGTTTGTCATGAATACCAAGCGAGAAGTTTTGCAAGCGTTTGAAGATTTCCAGAAAGGTTTACTGGGAACGATTCCTGTCATCAACAAGAGTTCTCGGCCACTGAATCGATCAGGTGAGGGTTCTAAGTTGGGGAACTCGACAAATAATTCACAGCCCACCACGGCATCTGCTCAGGACATTTTGGATGTGCACAACGCGCCTCGCGAAATAGTTGAGGGATAACCGCTTCCGGACTTTGATCGCTTGGGCACTTTGATCGCTTGGGCACTTTGATCGCTTGGGCACTTTGATCGCTAGGACGCCGCATTTACTGAGTCTTCTTAGGGACAGCCAGGCAGATTAAATAAAACCGATCTGGGGATAACAATTTCGTTTTGTCGGTGCCCTTGAGGATTCTACGTACATGCAAAAAGTTGAGATTCCCGGCGTGGTTGACGAAGTTTCGACCGGCGTGGTTGACGAGGTTTCCGTGCGTGTGCGCGAGCTTCTCAGTGCGACCCCTGGGATTCAAGTCCTTAGCGCCCTCATTGGGATTGATCCTTATTCGCTAACCCGGCCCTGCCGTATTGATTATCTATCTGCGCTGGAGCGTCAGACCAGTTGGCTACAGGCTGCAATGCAACGGGCAATCGTTGCCGTTGCCGGCGAGGAGCCATCAAAGGCTGAGGATATGTGGTCTGGTGTCGATGATGCCGAACGCGAGGAAGTGGCATCAGCGCTGCGTCTATCTGGGTCAACCGCGCAAGTGCGTATTGATGTGGCTCGAACGCTGGTTAATCACTTGCCCGATGTTTGCGCAGCGCTTTCAACTGGGGATATTTCCCCTGCACACGCAACTGTGATTGCTCGCGAGAGCGCTTCAGCTATTCGAGACGGACTTTCGGAGTTCGCGATATATCAAATTCAAGAACGCGCACTGGCCTATGCAGAATTCCACACACCTGCTCAAGTCGCGCAGAAGGTTCGCACAACGTTGGCGCAATTTGCTCCCGAGGACTTTGAAGTTACCGTAGCCAAAGCACGCGATACTCGCCGGATCTCCTGCTACAAAGAAGCAGATGGAATGTCCACCATTGTTGCGATATTGCCTGCAGAAGATGCCCAGATGATTATGTCCGCGATTGAGAAATTTGTTTTCAGCACAAGTGTCCCCACAAGCCACGGGATTGGAGCGAACTCCTCCTTGGCAGGCAACGACTTAGGCTCCGATCGCAACAGCTCTGCCTCCAGCAGCTCTGCCTCTGGCCCAGGAAAAGGCTCTGCTAGCGATGGGCGCAGCATGGACATGAAACGTGCAGATGCACTTACTGCTATCGCAACCTGGGCACTTGCGCAAAGTGGCGATGACGTTGCTCCGCATCGCCGTCCAATCACGGTAAATGTAACAATCGACCTTCCAACTCTTATGGGACTTGCAGAAAATCCAGGGCAACTTTCAGGTTACGGCGCTATTCCAGCGTCGCTCGCTCGCTCACTCGCCTCCGATGGAAAATGGCGGCGTTTTATCACCGATCCAACTACTGGCGCTCTTTTAGATTATGGCCGCGAAAGTTATGAGCCACCCCAAGCGCTCGTAGATTTTCTTTTGGCACGAGATCGGACTTGTCGATTCCCAGGTTGTCGAGCTCCGGCACGATTATCTGATTTGGATCATGCGCAAAGTTGGGAAAGCGGCGGAGAGACTTCGGCGCAAAATCTCGGATCACTTTGTCGAAGACACCATCGAATGAAAACTCATGGTGGATGGAAGCTCGAAAGCAACAGTGACGGCTCCTGCCTATGGACATCCCCTGAGGGCAAGATCTATTCCGTTCCCTCACGGGCAGTACTTGAAGCCGTGTAACTTCTCGCAACTTTGAGCCGTACTTGAAGCCGTACTTGAAGCCGTGTAACTTCTCGCAACTTTGAGCCGTACTTGAAGACGTGTAACTTCTCGCAACTTTGAGCCGTACTTGAAGCCGTGTAACTTCTCGCAACTTTGAGTCATACTTGCGCAATGATTTGGTGGCCAACAGAGATCCCGACTTTGCAGCACGGGCTCATAACCCTTCGCCCACTTCACGAGAGCGACATTCCTCATATCTACGAAGCCCTTCAGGACCCACTTATCCCAAAATTCACAACCATTCCGAGTGGCTACACAATTGCCCACGCTGAACAGTTTGTTCGTGAGAAGGCACCAATTTCATTTATAGAGAAGAAGGAAATTACCTTTGCTATAACTTTCGATGATGCCTTCGCGGGAGTTACTTCCCTCCATTCAATTAACCTCTCCGACCACGCTTCCGAAGTCGGATTCTGGATGACCTCGCATTTGCGCGGTAAGGGTATTTGCACCACCGCAGCCAAACTGATCAGCGAATATGGATTCATGACCATGGGTTTTCAGAGAATTGAAGGAATCGTAGACGTCGAGAATGCGCCGTCCCGTGCAGTATTCCTTTCAGCAGGTTACGAACTCGAAGGAATCATGCGAAAGAAAGTGACTCGCAATGACGGTCGCCAGGTAGATATGGCTCTCTACTCGAAGATCGCCGATTAAAGCGAAGAGACTCTAACCGAAGCAGGAGCAGGTGCATATGGCTCGCTTGGAGATGACCACCTAACCGAAGCAGGAGCAGGTGCATATCGCTTTGTACGCGAATATCACATGGGAAGCGCTTAGACTTTTGCCACTATGAAATCGTTGGCAATTCTCGTGGCCCTCTTACTTGTCTCCTCCTTATTGAGCGGACCGATTGCACTTGCTCTGACCCGAGTCAGAACCGACTCGCGTAACTTAAACATCATCAGAAGAATGGCGATTGGGTTGCTTGCTCTCTGGGGAACTCTATGTGGGGTGCAATTTACCTTGGCACATGCTCCGCTCGTAATTCATCTAATCGGAATCTTTAGTGCGGGCATTTCTCTTTACACGGTCCGCATCGAATTTGGTGCTCCAAGAAAGTTCAAGGGAGCAAAGGGTTTAGACGAAGACTAAAAAGTAAAGCGATGAGGGCCATTGGAACTGGCTACTCCAGCGTTCGCTACTTTGGAACTGGCTACTCCAGCGTTCGCTACTTTGGAACTGGCTACTCCAGCGTTCGCTACTTTGGAACTG
>CAIYBL010000128.1 GCA_903924485.1 uncultured Actinomycetes bacterium | reverse complement strand
TTTTGGGGCATTCTCCTCGTTTATTGCTTCTTCCAAGCGCCTCTCATGGTGATCATTTTTATCCCTGCGGTAGAAAACTTGAAAGTAGAGTGGCAGGAAGCCAATGAAACTTTAGGCGGCTCTCGCATTGCCTATCTCCGCTTCGTCGTGATTCCGGTGTTAGCGCCAGCGTTTATCTCGTCATGTTTGCTTCTATTCGCCAGTGGGTTCTCTGCATACGCAACCGCGGCCGCTATGTCCAACGGCACGATCCCGCTCGTCCCACTTCTTATAGGTAATCTCGTCAATGGCGAAGTCCTTGCAGATCAAGCTAACCAGGGTGATGCCCTCGCGATGGGAATGATCCTTGTTTGCGTGCTGGTCTTTGGACTTTATGCGCTTGTCATGAGAGTTTCGAGAAAGAAATGAAACGTACTTTAGGTTGGTCAGACCGCACCATTCTGATCGCAGCAGGTTTCTTTTTTATTACACCCTTTTTGGCGGCTGGTGAGTATTCACTTCGCGGATATGGCGGAAAAGGCCATACATTTGCTAACTACACCTGGATTCTCCATCAGCTTGGCTTTGGACCGGCACTCCTAACAAGTCTGCGAATCGCGGGAGTCTCAGTCCTGCTTCTTCTATTCTTGATGATCCCAACAGTCGTCTATGTCCAATTAGGTGGTCGGCGCTGGGCACGGCTTATTGAAATCCTCTGCTTACTTCCGATTGTGATACCAGTGGTCTCCTTAGCAATTGGAGCTCAGGTTGCAATGCCAAAGCGACTCCAATCCACATCCTATGAACTCTGCTTCTTCTACGTGATCATTTGTATGCCTTATGTCTATAGAACCCTCAACACTGGCCTTCAGGCAATTGCCTTACCCACATTGGTTGAAGCCTCGTCGAGTCTTGGAGCAACTCCCGTAAAGACGCTGGTTCTGGTGATCATTCCCGCGATTCGCTCGGCAACGCTAGGTGCTGCATTTATCACTTTCGCAATTTCCATGGGTGAGTACGCACTAGCAGTGCTTCTCCACTTCCACACGCTGCCTACCTGGGCGACAAACGCAGCGCAAGAGAATCTCTATGGTTCTGTGGCAATCTCAATCGGCTCTCTCTTCTCTGTGTGGTTCTTGCTTGTTCTATTTAGCTATCTGCCAGCCATCAAAGGCGCACTCCAGAATAAGAAGGTGAAGGTTACTTAATGGATATTCATGGAAGCACCGTCGAATTTCATGGCGTTACTCGTAAATTTGGGAACGTGGTTGCCCTCAACGACTTTTCGCTCAAAATTAAACCTGGTGAGCTCGTCACCTTGCTCGGACCTTCTGGTTGCGGCAAGACGACCGCTTTGCGAATCTTGGCCGGCATCGATAAAGAACATTCTGGCGTTGTAGAGATTGACGGTAAGGATATGTCCAGTATCCCTGCAAATAAGAGAAACATTGGAATGGTATTTCAGGCTTATTCACTATTCCCTAACATGACGGCGCAAGAAAATGTCGAATACGGCCTTCGTGTAAGAGGAGTGGATTCTGTTGCTCGAAGCAAGCGAGCTTCCGAACTTCTCGAACTAGTCGGACTTGCTTCTCAATCAGCTCGTCGTTCTACTCAGCTTTCTGGTGGACAACAACAGCGCGTTGCTTTAGCAAGAGCCCTTGCGATTGAGCCGAGCGTTCTCTTGCTCGATGAGCCACTTTCTGCTCTCGATGCCCAAGTGCGTTCACAACTACGCGATGAGATTCGCCGTATTCAAAAAACGATTGGGATTACAACGCTATTTGTCACACACGACCAAGAAGAAGCTATGGCTGTATCTGACCGAGTCGGTGTTATGAATAAGGGCAATTTGGATCAGATTGATTCACCAAGTCATCTGTATAACAAGCCAAAGACACCATTTGTGGCTGGCTTTGTGTGTCTCACAAATGTGGTCCCTGCCGTTGCGCAATCCAAGAACGAGGTCTTAGTACTTGACCAAGTACTTGATATTTCAGAGCACGCACCTAGCTTAGTAAAAGGTGAAGAAGTTAAGGCTCTGATTCGTCCCGAGGCGATCAGCATCGAGAAAGCCGCAAAGGGCGCTGTAGTTATCACCAAATCGTTCTTAGGGCC
>CAIYBL010000127.1 GCA_903924485.1 uncultured Actinomycetes bacterium | reverse complement strand
ATCGAGCCACACAACTCTCGTGAGTACATCACCAAAGCGCTACGAGCCCTCAAAACCAAGCGGGATACCCTGCCTGCTCGAAAGCATGGAAATATTCCTCTATGATCACATTTACTATCACATCTGGCACGCCAACACTTGAAGAGTTAACGGTGCTGGAAATAGCCCTTGCCCAACATGAGCGTCCCATTGAAGAAGCGACCGCCATTAAAAGCACATGGTCTAAACCTCAATTGCGCCAACCGTTACCCAGGAAGCCTTAGATGCCGAACATAGTTTTGGCATCTGCCTCCCCTTCACGCAAACGCCTACTCGATGCTGCAGGAATCTCTGCCCGAGTTGTCGTAAGTAATGTGGACGAGGATGCGGCTATCTATGAAACCATGACACCTAAGGAAATGGTTGTTGCTTTAGCAATTGTTAAAGCTCACACCGTACGCGAACTCATTAGCGAACCAAGCATCATCATCGCATGTGACTCCACTTTTGAATTCGAAGGTAAATCACTTGGTAAACCTTTAACACCAGAAGTTGCTTCAGCAAGAGCCAGGCTTTTAAGTGGCAAAACAGGATGGCTACACACAGGTCATTGTGTGATCGACACCGAGCGAGGAGTCGAAATATCCGACATCGCCTCAACACAGGTCACTTTTTCCACGATGAGTGAAGCGGAAATCACCGACTATGTTGCTTCAGGTGAACCGTTAAATGTTGCTGGCGGTTTTACACTCGATGGACTCAGCAGTGCATTTATCGAACGTATCGATGGCGAATATACAAACGTCATAGGTTTGTCGATCCCCCTCTTGCGCGCAATGACATCGCAGTTGGGTTATTCATGGCCTGATCTCAAGAAGAATCTCATAGGAGCCCGCTCATGAAAAGTGTCTTAATCGCAAACCGCGGCGAGATTGCTGTTCGTATTATTAGAGCTTGCAAAGATCACGGCCTCAAGAGCATTGCTATCTATTCCAGTGAAGATCGGAATTCAATTCACGCACAAATGGCTGATGCTTCCTACTCACTTGGCGGAACCACGGCGACACAGACATATTTGAACATTGAAAGAATCATTGAGGTGGCTAAGGCATCCGGTGCTGACGCCGTACACCCTGGTTACGGGTTTTTATCTGAGAACGCAAACTTTGCTCAAGCCGTTCTCGATGCTGGGCTAATTTGGATTGGGCCATCTCCTGATGCCATTCGCTTGCTCGGTGACAAAGTTTCTGCTCGTAAGATTGCAGCAAAAGTGGGAGCCCCTCTGGTTGCTGGAACCGCTGACCCTGTTGAAGGTTTTGAAGAGGTAATTACCTTCGCGAAGGAGCACGGCCTGCCTGTGGCAATCAAGGCCGCACATGGCGGTGGTGGACGTGGTCTGAAAGTCGCGCGCACTATGGAGGAAATTCCAGAATTTTTCGCGTCTGCAGTTCGTGAAGCTATCGCTGGATTTGGCCGAGGCGAATGTTTCGTTGAGCGTTATCTTGATCGTCCTCGCCATGTTGAGACACAGGTACTCGCCGACTCGCATGGAAATGTTGTCGTAGTGAGCACCCGCGACTGTTCACTTCAACGCCGTCACCAGAAGCTCGTTGAAGAAGCGCCTGCACCCTTCCTTACCGACGCACAAAATGCTGAACTTTATAGATCCAGTAAAGCAATCATCAAGGAAGCGGGATACGTAGGTGCTGGAACATGCGAATTTCTTGTGGGACTGGATGGAACCATCTCTTTCCTCGAGGTAAATACGCGACTACAAGTTGAGCATCCTGTGAGTGAAGAAGTTACGGGTCTTGACCTTGTGCGCGAACAATTTCGAATCGCAATGGGCGAGGAACTTGGTTACGAAGATCCAGAAGTTCGCGGACACTCCATCGAGTTCCGCATTAATGGTGAAGATCCAGGTAGATCCTTCTTGCCTGCACCTGGGCGCATCACGCAATGGAACGTGCCCTCTGGGCCCGGAGTTCGCGTCGACGCAGGATTTAAAAATGGTGACACTATTGGTGGAAATTTCGATTCACTCCTTGCCAAACTAATTGTCACTGGCAGGAATCGCGAAGAAGCCCTCTCTAGAGCCCGTCGAGCTCTAGAGGAATTTCAGATCGGCGGGCTGGCTACCGCGCTTCCTTTCCATCGCGCAATTTTGAAAGATCCTGCATTTACTGAGGACTTCACCGTCTATACAAGCTACATCGAAAATGAATTCGTCAACGAAATTCCCAATTACGGTGCAACAAAGATCGAGCTCCAAAGTTTGGCAGCATCCGAGCACATTGTTGCCGAAGTAAACGGACATCGTTTCGATATACGTTTACATGCACCAGAACCGCTCCACAAGCGCCATCGCGCTAAGGCAGGTATGAGTGGGCTTATTGCAGGAGACGGGCTAACAAGTCCTATGCAGGGCACTGTGGTAAAGATTGCTTTAGTTGAGGGCGATTCCGTGGTTGCAGGAGACCTTGTCATTGTTCTTGAAGCGATGAAAATGGAGCAAGCACTTTTGGCTCACAAATCAGGCATCATCGCCAACCTCACTGCAGTTATTGGAGAAAGTGTGGCAAACGGAGCCAAGCTCTGTGACATTATTGACGCATGAGTTCATTTAATATCCAAGACCTGTATACCGATCCAATCGCGACCGCGGAATTAGCAGCTGCCGATATCGCCACGCGAACTGGTGTTGCTCAGCACGATATTGCACTCGTGATGGGGTCTGGATGGGTTAGCGCGGTAGATGCACTAGGAACCCCAGCGCATGAATTTGATGCACACGAAGTTCCAGGTTTTTTTCCTCCAGCCGTTGAAGGCCACTCAGGGAAGATTCGCTCCTACGCTATCCAAGGTGAACACGGGAAAATCAATGCCCTTGTATTTCTAGGACGCACCCACCTCTATGAAGGCAAAGGGATCGAACCTGTTGTCCATAGCGCACGTACGGCTGTCAAAGCTGGGTGCAAGATTCTCATTCTCACGAACGCATGTGGTGGCATTAATAAGGAGTACCGCGTTGGCCAACCAGTATTAATTCGCGACCACATCTCCTTGACAGCCACAAGCCCACTTATTGGAGCAAACTTTGTTGATCTCACCGATCTCTATAGCAAACGAATTCGTGCAATTGTTAAGGCCGAAGATTCCTCCCTACAAGAAGGGGTCTACGTTCATTGGCGTGGACCAACTTATGAAACACCTGCCGAAATCATCATGATGCGCACCATGGGTGCTGACCTTGTGGGCATGTCCACAGTGCCAGAAGCAATCGCAGCTCACGCACTTGGTGCAGAAGTTCTCGGTATCTCTCTCGTGACGAACGCCGCTGCCGGAGTTACAGGAGAAAAGCTCAATCACGAAGAAGTTATCGCAGCAGGCAAGGCTGCCGCAGATCGTATGGGCGCCCTTCTCAAAGGCGTTATTCCGAAACTACTCTAAGACTATGGATTCACAATTACTGGCCGAAGTTCAAGCTTGGATTGCCGATGACCCAGATCCGGTGACAAGTGCGCTACTCACATCCTGGATTGAAACAAATAACGAGGATGCTCTAAGAAAATCCTTCAACGGTTTTCTTCAATTTGGTACGGCGGGACTTCGCGGCCCTATAGGTCCTGGTCCTTCATGCATGAACCGCGCAGTAGTTGGACGCACCGCTGCAGGCCTTGCAAAATATATGCAAGATCGAGGGCTCACCAGCATTGTCATTGGCCGAGATGCCCGTCACGGCTCTGAAGATTTCACTCAAGAGACCGCGGAAATCATGAGCGGTGCAGGGATGAAAGTTTTCGTTTTACCTCGTCCACTTCCCACGCCCGTTTTGGCCTTTGCTATCACCGAACTTGGTGTCGATGTCGGTGTCATGGTTACTGCAAGTCACAACCCGCCACAGGATAATGGTTACAAGGTTTATATCGGCCCGAGCGCAGATGGCATCGACTATCGTGCCTCGCAAATCATCTCCCCTACTGATGGTTTCATCTCACAAGAGATTGCAGCAATTACATCACTCAAATCACAGCGCCGCGGAAATATTTGGACGCATATGGATGATGAAGTTGTTGAGAAGTATGTGCATCAAACCGCGAAATTGTGTAAAGCACCTGGAGATCTCAAGATTGTCTACACCGCAATGCACGGTGTTGGCACTAAGACAATCCAAAGAGTCTTCCATTCAGCAGGATTCGCCTCCCTCATTCTTGTTGATGCCCAAGCAGATCCTGATCCTGATTTTCCAACAGTTGCCTTTCCAAATCCAGAAGAGCCTGGCGCCATAGATTTAGCACTAGAAACGGCACGTGCATTCGATGCTGACTTAGTTATTGCTAACGATCCTGATGCCGATCGCTGCGCGGCTGCGGTCAATGACCCGGTCACTGGATGGCGCATGCTGCGAGGGGATGAACTCGGTGCATTACTCGGTGAATACATTGCCAGAAATACGAAAACAGGCATTCTTGCTAATTCCATTGTCTCCTCGTCTATCTTGAAGAAGATTGCTCAACATTACAATCTCCAGTTCCAAGAGACTTTGACTGGTTTTAAATGGCTAGCCAAGATTCCAGGCCTCACCTTTGGGTACGAGGAAGCACTGGGCTATTGCGTTGATTCAGCATCAGTCAACGATAAAGATGGAATTTCAGCAGCGCTCATGCTTGCTCAACTAACAGCCGAGTTGGCGAAGGAAGATAGATCCCTCTTAGATCTGCTCAATGAAATTTGGCTGCGACACGGTTTTCATGGCACTGAACAAATATCTGTGCGTGTCAGCGATCTCTCAAAAATCCCTGTCCTCCTTGCCTCTTTGCGAAGCAATCCCCCTGTCCAGATTGCTGGACGTTCGGTCATCACGGTTGATGATCTAATGAAACCAAAAGATGGACTGCCTCCCACAGACGGGATTCGCATCTGGCTTGATGGAGATATCCGAATCATTATTCGCCCTAGCGGCACAGAGGCAAAGATTAAGTGCTACATCGAAGTTATTACGCATGGAGTCAACGCACACATTGATTCCATCGCAATCATCACATCATTGAAACCTGAATTGATGGAAATTCTTTCGGCTTAGAACTCATTTGCGAAAAGAGAGATCGACTTTCTTCATTTCGGCGGCAAGAATGCGGATCGTGTTTGGTCCAATCCCCTCAAGATCCTTTAACGCCTCGAGAGATACTTTTCGGAGGTCAGCTAATTTGTATAGACCATCGTCAATTAGCGCATGCCTAGCTGGCACATCTAAACCCATCTCGCGCCATTGACCGTCCACTTCTGAATACGGGTCTACAAGCGATTCCCCGCGAGCCTCGGGCAATTTACTTGCCGCTTTTTGTGCACGCCTTTGCGCACCAGCCTTCTTTGCCTCGGAGGCAAGTTTCTTCGTCTTTGCGGGCGATTGCTTAGCCATGGGAGTAACTTACAGAAGAGGGGGTGAAACGCCACACATCTGATCCCTGAAATGAAATTGGCTCCACTATTATCATAATCATGAGCCAACAAATAGAAACCACCTATGTCGTTCAGTTAGATAATAGGGATCGATCAACCGTCTTTTGGCGCGCCATCCTCGTCGCGCCTGTCGCCGTATTTGTCTCCTCATTTGCTCTCAATAACTCTTACATCAATGGTCTTCTCATTTTGCCCGCCGTGCTTGCGCTTCTTTTTCGTGGGGTATATCCAAGTTATGTTCTTACTTTTAATAAGGCTCTCTTTTCACTGACCAATCGCATCTGGGCTTACTTTTCACTCCTTACCGATCAATACCCTTCCATTGAGGAAAGTGAAGTTGTCTCAATCTCCTATCCAGAAATCGAAGGTGGCAAAAAACTTAGTCGTGGTCTGCCATTGATTAAATGGGCGATGGCACTCCCTTTGTACATAGTGGGCTTCGCATATGCCATCTATGCCTTTGCGCTCATCGTTTTAGGATGGTTTAGCATCCTGCTCAATGGTTCACTTCCACCATATTGTGTTGACGGAATCGTGCGCACGAGTCAGTTCTGGAATCGCGTATATGGCTATGCAATCTTGCTTGTCACGGATGAATATCCAACATTTTCCCTATGAGGTTGCCTCTCTTTCCAAGAAAAACGCTCTCCGTCCTCGCCTTGGTGGCGATCGCTTCACTAGCAATTACAACGACCTCCTACGCAATGGGCTCTGGCGATAAGTTTGTCGATGCTCAAACAGGACTCACATACGCGGTGCACAAACCTTCCCAAACCTTAGGATTGAAGCTCAGCACATTTCAGCTAATTGCTTGTGCGCCAGGGAAAGAACAATGGGTCTATACAAAATATGGATCGGGCAAAAAGTTTATTGAGATCATGGAAACAATGGCTGGTGATAAATGTTCCAATCCAGGCTTATCCAAATCTCTCAACTCTATTGTTATCAATAAAGTTAAAGCGCAGGTCCATGTTTACTGCGATCCGACTAAGCCCGCAGTGTTCAAGAAATGTTCTACTGCCGATATTTCTAAGGTTGGTGGGTACCTGATGTTCACCACAAAGGCGACGAAGTTGCTGAAAGGAACTGAAATCCAGGTTCAGGGAATTGGCGGTGTTACCTATTCACAACTCATCCTTATTGCAAAGAATCTAAAACCGCTATAGGGGCCCAGAACCCAATAACCAGAGCGCTCCGTACACTCCAGTAGCTATCCCAAGGGCTCCTAGAATCCAAACTACGGCGCGATTGGTTCGGAGAGATATCCATCGTGCGATAGGAAATAGCAAAGGAAAAACAGGGAGCAAATACCTCGGTTTAGAACCGAAATACCCTGACGTAGTCAACGCGATGAACACAATCACTGATGCAAAAATGAGTAGAGGAAGTGGCTGATTCTCGCGAAATAACATCCAGAGCAATGCAAGCAAGCCAGCAACCGCACATGAAACGGCTAAACCTTGGAAAACTGAACCATGAATGATCCATTTCAAGAATGAAACACCGCCGTCAAAAGTATTCCCCCAGCCCTTTGCGACAGAGAAATACCCGCCACTACTTCCTAATCGAATATTCACCCATTCCATATACCCCAACAATCCCAAGGGTGCGATTGCAAGAGATGCAAGAAGCCTGAAAGACCATCCTCGTCGAAGCTCGAGTAGTAGTGAAATGACGACCGCCGCAACGACCGCAAACCCCACGGGTCTAGTGCCGCCAGCGAGGGCGGCCAGAAGGGCTGCACGAAGGAATTTCTTTCGAAGGATGAAGTAGAGAGACCAGGCTGCAAGGGCAGTAAATAAGGATTCACTATAGGCAAGCCATTGAACAATGCCGACAGGCACAAGTGCCCATAGTGCGACTGAAATAAGGGCCACTCGATCACCTTGGAGGTAATGAGAAATCTTATAGATTCCAGCAGCTGCAAAGATAGAAGAAATCACACTGATCAATATCCCCGAATTGATCACACTCAGTGTCGTAGCGCAATGCACAACGCGCTCAAAGATTGGATAGACGGGAAAGAACGCGTAATCCCTCAAGGATCGACCATCAGGGTGATGAAAAATATATCCATAACCGTTTTCTGCGATTCTGCGATACCACTGGGCATCCCATCGCGTAAATGGTGCATATGCGGAGCGATGGCGCAAGGAAGAGATAGTAATCAGAATAAGAAGGACGCCCACACGTATTCCTGCAAAGAGCGCAATACCCTTTGCTAAAGGGTGAATCTTATTAGGAATTGCTATTTCCAGTTCTGATCAATCGTTGTGAGCCAGAGATTGCGCATACCTTCAACGCTAAGATCGAGCGTCACTTCAACATGCGCTCCACTTTCAAGCCGTAATGGTTCAATCTCTAACTCAAGAGGTGGCCTACGGTCAACAATCGTTTGACCACGTGCAGGTCCTGCTGATGTATCAACCACAACATCAAAGAATTCAGTTGTGATTAATTCTGGAGCGATAACACTTGCAACGGCTCCATAATCTCCGAGGGTAACGGGTGAACCAATACGTGCGACAAATGCCGTAATAAGCGCTCCAGCAAATTGGGCGCAGGGGTCGGGCGATGCTTCCAAAGTCTTAGCCTCATCGGCGGTAATACAAGGGCGCATAAAAACATCCAATCCGTACATCAAGATCGGAACACCACTTTGGAAAACTATTGCCGCAGCTTCAGGGTCGTGCCAGACATTGAATTCCGCTGCTGGTGTTGCATTACCCGCTGATGCAGATCCACCCATTAAAACGATGCGCTTTACTTTTTTCGCGGTTTCAGGAAATGCACGCAAGAAAAGTGCGATGTTGGTTAAAGGAGCAAGTGGCACAAGAGTGACAGGCTCTGTAGATGCTTCGACGAGGTCGCGAATAAGCTCCACTGCGGTTCGAGAATCTATGGTGCGCGTTGATTGAGGTAGCCCTAAATCTCCCATTCCATCTGCACCGTGAACATATTCGGCATAGTGGGATTGCCCAAGAAGTGGCCTTACAGCACCGCGGGCGACCGGGATTTCTGCAGCACCAGCGGCATCGAGGACTTGAAGAGTGTTGGCAATAACTTGATCCACGTTGGTATTGCCATCAACGCAGGTAACTCCAAGAAGATTGATTTTTGGATGCCTGGCCGCAAAAAGCAAAGCAAATGCATCATCAATGCCAGTATCTACATCCAAAATCACAGAAGTACGAGTCATGGGCGTTAGCCTACTTTGTAAAACCGCCTTCCTTGTAATCATTTGAGACATTAGAATGAACCTCTTATGCCCGCCACTTATCCCCCTGTCATTGCCGTCGTCGGAAGTTCGGCGATGGATCTAACCTGCTATGCCGAGATATTGCCAGCAGCCGGTGAAACAATCGTAGGAAATCTTTTTACAACGGGATTTGGTGGAAAAGGGGCCAATCAAGCAGTCATGGCATCCCGGGCTGGTGCATCGGTCTACATGGTTGGCAAGGTTGGCGATGATGTCTTTGGAAAGTCAGTACTAGAAAATTTTGCGAGTCAAGGAATCAATACCCAATATCTTGGTACGTCATCACTGGCAACAGGCATTGCACATATCTGGGTAGATGGTGCAGGTGAAAATCGGATCCTCATCATTCCTGGAGCAAACCACGATATCGAAATCCAAGAGGCGACTACTGCAATTAACTCCATACCAAAATTACAAATCGTGATTGGTCAATGTGAAGTCGTACAAGAAGTCACCGTCGCCGCTTTTCGAGCTGCCAAGGCTCGTGGTTGCATAACCATTCTCAATCCTGCCCCCTACCAGCCTTTATCAAAGGAACTTCTAGAACTCACTGACTGGCTAATTCCCAATGAAACCGAATTTGCACAATTACATCCAGAACATGCCGCGCCGACAAGCGATGAAATCATCGCCTCGTTGCGTCCTGGCAAATCGGTAATTGTGACTCTCGGGGCAGAAGGCGCCGCCCTGGTGGATTCCAATGGGTCCATCTCACGAACTCCTTCTCCTCGCGTAATTGCTGTGGATTCAACGGGGGCAGGTGATTGCTTCATCGGAACATTCAGTGCAGCCCTGGCCTCTGGATTGGACTCATCGGTCGCCATGGCGGCGGCATGTCAATGTGCGGCAATTAGCGTCACGCGCAAAGGCGCTCAATCTTCATACCCATCCCATCAAGAAACGGCGTCAATTCTCGATACATTAGGCGCACGATGACGACTTATACAATCATTGACGGTAGCGAAAGTTCCCTCAAGAATTTCCTCAAGACGCTACCTGGCGTTGACCAAGTGGGCGCGGAAGCACGCGCGGCGATGCTCGCAACTCGCAGCATTAAAAGCGCCAGCAAAAGTTTTGCCATTGATCTAGCTATTTCCATGGTGGACCTAACAACCCTTGAAGGAGCCGACACCCCTGGGAAAGTCCGCGCTCTATGTTCCAAGGGCTTACGACCAGATCCAACTGATTCCACGGTTCCACACGTTGGTGCCATATGCGTGTACAACGACATGGTTGATATTGCCAGAAAACACTTAGATGCGATTGGTGGCAAGGAAATTCCTATCGCTGCCGTATCCACAGCATTTCCCTCCGGGCGTGCTTCGATGGCAGTTAAAATTCAAGATACCCAAGACGCCATTGCGGCAGGAGCTGCTGAAATAGATATGGTCATCGACCGTGGTGCATTCTTATCTGGTCGCTTTGGCGAAGTCTTTGAAGAGATTCAAACCATTAAAGCTATCTGCGCAGATCGCGCACACCTTAAGGTAATTCTTGAAACAGGTGAGCTCGTCACCTATGACAACGTACGTAAAGCCTCATATTTAGCAATGCTTGCAGGCGCGGACTTCATCAAGACCTCAACAGGCAAAGTCGCTCCTGCTGCAACTGCGCCTGTCGTATTAGTCATGCTTGAGGCAGTCCGTGATTTTTACACCATGACAGGTACGCGCATTGGCGTAAAACCTGCTGGCGGTATTCGAAATACTAAAGATGCGATTAAGCAACTGGTTCTCGTCAATGAGACTGCCGGACCAGAGTGGCTAACTCCAACCCTCTTTCGAATCGGAGCCAGCGCGCTTCTTAATGATTTGCTTCAACAACGCATGAAAATGCGTGATGGAAGATATGCAAGTCCCAACTACGTGACGATCGATTGAAAATGAGTGGTGATAAAATGAGCACATTCGACTATGCGCCAGCTCCTGAATCTCAAGCTGTAGTTTCAATAGAGCCAGAGTACGGACTCTTTATCAATGGCAGGTTTGTGGCGGGCAAGAAGCACTTCCCAACAATCAATCCAGCAACCCAGAAGAAGTTAAGTTCGATTTCCCAAGCAAGTACCGCTGATGTAAATAAGGCTGTCATTGCCGCTAGAACGGCCTACGTGAAGGTTTGGTCGAAAATGGCTCCCTCTGAGCGCGCAAAGTACCTATATCGCATTGCTCGAATTCTCCAAGAGCGTGCGCGCGAATTTGCTGTCCTAGAAACTCTCGACAATGGAAAACCCATTCGCGAATCACGTGATGTCGATGTACCTCTCGCCGCGGCGCACTTTTTCTATCACGCAGGTTGGGCCGATAAATTGCAATATGCGGGCTATGGGGAGAATCCAAAACCTCACGGTGTTGTTGGCCAAATTATTCCCTGGAACTTTCCGCTACTAATGTTGGCATGGAAAGTTGCCCCGGCGCTAGCAACAGGTAACACCGTTGTTCTTAAACCTGCCGAATCAACCTCGCTAACTGCACTTCTTTTTGCACAAGTCTGCCAACAAGCGGGCTTACCTGCGGGGGTCGTAAACATCGTCACCGGTGATGGAGCCGTCGGCGCCGCCATTGTTAACCATCCTGGTATCGACAAAATTGCATTCACGGGATCCACTGAAGTAGGAAAGATCATTGCACGTTCGGTGGCTATCTCTGGAAAGAGTGTGACACTTGAACTTGGAGGCAAAGGTGCCAACATCGTCTTTGAAGATGCTGCAATAGATGAGGCAGTTGAAGGAATCGTTAATGGCATTTTCTTTAATCAAGGACATGTCTGTTGCGCTGGATCTCGCCTACTTATTCAAGAAGGTATCCATGACGAAGTAATCGAAAAACTTAAGCACCGCATGTCTCAAATCCGCGTCGGTGATCCGATGGATAAGAACACTGACCTCGGCGCAATTAATTCCGCCGAGCAACTAGCGAAAATTAAAGAATTAGCCGCAGCCGGAGTTGCAGAAGGCGCCGAAAGCTGGAGTCCATCCTGCGTTCTTCCAGATAAAGGATTCTGGTTTGCACCAACTATCTTCTCTGGAGTTACCCAAGCCCACCGCATTGCACGCGAGGAAATCTTCGGGCCTGTTCTATCCATCTTGACCTTCCGGACCCCTGCTGAGGCCATCGAGAAGGCAAATAACACCCCCTTTGGACTCTCGGCAGGCATCTGGAGCGAGAAAGGCTCGCGCATTCTCTGGGCGAGCAAGCATCTTCAAGCCGGTGTTATCTGGGCAAATACATTCAACAAATTTGATCCAACAAGTCCTTTTGGTGGATACAAAGAATCTGGCTGGGGACGAGAAGGCGGTCGTCATGGCCTTTCAGCATATTTGGCGAGCACGAAGGCAGGTAAATAAAAATGGCGACTGCAAAAACTCCTCGCATTGATGTAATGAAGACCTACAAACTCTTTATCAACGGGCAATTCCCCCGCAGTGAATCAGGACGAGTCTATGAAGTGAAATCTGGCGCGACATTCATTGCCAATCCTTCACAAGCCTCTCGTAAAGATTTGCGTGATGCTGTGGTCGCCGCTCGCGCTGCCCAACCTGGCTGGGCCAAAGCAACGGCGTACAACCGCGGACAAATCCTTTACCGAATTGCAGAAGTGCTAGAAGGCCGCACGGCACAATTCGTTGAGGAGATTTGCCTTCTTGAAAAAGTAACTGCCACTCAAGCAAAACTTCAGGTAAGTGCCAGCATTGACCGTTGGGTTTGGTATGCAGGCTGGGCAGACAAGATCGCATCAGTGTTTGGTGCAACTAATCCCGTTGCTGGTCCGTATTACAACTTCACGATCCCTGAACCAATGGGAGTCGTTGGAATATTGGCGCCAGAAAAGCCATCCTTACTTGGACTCATTGATGCGCTGGCACCCGTTTTGGTTTCGGGCAATAGCGCAGTGCTGGTTGCTAGTCAGAGCGCCCCACTTCCTGCCATTTCATTCTCAGAAGTTCTCGCGACAAGCGACCTCCCAGCAGGCGTGTGCAACATACTCACGGGCTTTAAAGATGAACTTGCACCGTGGATGGCTTCACATATGGATATCAATGCCATGGACATTTCGGGAATCGCGACAAAGTCACAACCCGCCCTAAGAGTTGCTGGTGCTGATAACTTGAAACGCATGTCATCCTTTGGCTCCGTAGTAACACCAGAGCGAATCACCGCATTCTTGGAAGCAAAAACCGTTTGGCACCCAATCGGGGTGTAAATAGCTTCGAATGGCTAAACATTGGCGATCCAGATTCTTGATGGAAAGGAAAATTAGAACTTAGTCTGCTTCCACTGTGAAAGGACAAATGGCGCCGCATTTGCATACAACTCATTCTTCCCTATTCCTATTGTCTTCTGTAGATTCTCATTAAAATCGAGGTACACCCCAGTATTTTTCATGATCTGCCAATACTTGGCATAACCATAAGTCGCCAATATGTACTCACACATGACTGAGCCAATTGCGTACCACATCATATTCACTTCTTGATTTGAGGGAGCCTCTAACTTTTGGAAGGTGGAAATGACTTCGTCGGTTGTTGT
>CAIYBL010000126.1 GCA_903924485.1 uncultured Actinomycetes bacterium | reverse complement strand
TCCACTAGAAAAGTCCGCTAGCGGATCCATCGAATACGTTGGCGGTTTTTTCAACCTCCTCAATCCATATGCCCTTCTGGGAGGAATTGTCACGCTCACGGTCTTCTTGACCCACGGCGCGCATTTCTTATCGCTCAAGACGGATGGAGAGATTCGTGCGAGGGCGCATGGCTTAGCGATCAAACTGGGGCTTGTTGCTGCAGTAGCTGCCGTTGCATTCCTTACATGGAGCAATCTCATGTTGCCATCTATCAATGCGAAGTTCCTTACGCTCTCTGTATTGACAGCGCTTTTGTGGGTTGCTGGGCTTGGTGCCAACTATCTTCGCCGTGAAGGGTGGGCATTTGTTGCCTCATCTGTGGCGATTGCAACTTTTGTCACCGGGCTTTTTGTAGCGTTGTATCCACGGGTGATGCCAAGTTCCTTGGGAGCACAGTTTGATCTCACGATTACTAACGCATCCAGCACGGATTACACCCTGAAGGTCATGACAGTGGTAGCCGTCGTCATGACGCCTCTAGTCCTGATTTATCAAGGTTGGACCTACTGGGTATTTCGAAAGCGTGTGAGTGCCACTCAGATAATGCATCCAGAACGAGGAGTCTTGGATACATTGCATCTGTGAAATTAGATGATCTGCGGCTACTACTCAAGGCGAGTGGTAGCCGCAGACTTTTGTCCATGGGGATCGTGGGAGCTGGGATCTGGTCAGCAATCCTGATTACTAATGCAGTTCTGATTTCCGATGTCATCGTGGGGATCATCAACCATCGCCATGGGGTACCCAATTCACTTATCTGGCTCGCTCTATTGTGGATCTTTCGAGCACTTTTTCAATCAGGGTTTGAACATTGGACTTCCTCGCAAGCAATCGCGATTAAGCGGGATCTACGTACTTCAGTTACCTCACAAGTCGCCAGCTATACGAGCGTTTCTCCTGCTGAACTCAGTAACGTCTTAACAAAAGGACTCAACGCTTTAGATATATACCTCGGTCGATTTGTTCCCCAGATGATCTTCGCAGCAATTGTTCCCTTTGCAGTGATGGCAGTTATGTTCATCATCGATCCGCTCTCTGCCTTGATCGCCTTAGTAACGTTGCCTCTCATTCCATTTTTCGGCGCTCTGATCGGGCGCTACTCTGCCGATTTGGTTGCTAGTAAATGGCAGTCCCTGGGGATGCTCTCTCGATATTTCGAAGATTCACTGAAAGGTTTTGCCACGCTTAAGATTTTTGGACGAAGTGAAAGTCAAGCCAAGCGCATTAAGGATATGGGTCAAAAATACACTGATGAGACGATGAAGGTTTTGAAGATTTCTTTCATCTCTGCATTTGCCTTAGAACTTGTTGCAACGATTTCCGTTGCGGTCGTTGCCGTCTCAGTTGGACTTCGCTTAGTCACTGGCTCAATGGATTTCAAAGCTGCACTCATCGTTTTGATTTTGGCGCCGGAAGTTTATTTTCCTGTCCGCAACGCCGCATCCCTCTTTCATGCATCAGAGGATGGAACTGCAGCGCTTCATCACTTAACAAAGGTAAAAGGAAATTTGCACAAGGTCATCGATTCAGATCCACGCTTGATTGATCCTTCCGATGTTCGGCAACTGGATTGGTCAGATTGGGTTTTCACACCAGATGGCGCAATGCCGATCACGATTCCAGCCTCCACCATTAAACCAGGCGAAATACTTTTCATTGTGGGCGAATCTGGAGTTGGGAAAACCACCTTTGCTCGAAATCTTTTAGGGATCTCCTTTGAAGCAGATCTGACTTTGGCCACCACCGAGGGGGAGATTGCACTTACTCCTGAGCGCCAAAAGTCTTGGCAGAAGTTACTGGGATGGATTCCTCAGAATCCGCAACTAGCTTCAGGAACAGTGAGAGACCAGTTCATATTGCTATCTCCAGATTTGTCAGATGGCGATATTGAATTTGCTCTGCAAAGCGCCGGACTATCTTTGAGAGATCTTCCACATGGACTTGATACGACTATTGCAGGGGGAGAGCAGGGTAATGCGACATCAGGAGGTCAGCTTCGTCGTATTGCAGTTGCGAGAGCCCTGATTCGAAATCCACTTCTTGTTATTGCCGATGAGCCAACAGCCGATTTGGATGAAACAAGTGCGGTCTTAGTGATGAATTCACTGCGCGCTACACAGGAGCGCGGGGCAATGGTTATTTGTATCACTCATGATGTGAGCGCCATTGGCGAAGGTGATCGGGTTTTGACGGTGGCACGCGGATGAAAAGATTTGTGACGTACGTATTGGGTAGCAGCGCCTATGTAGCTGGCATGGGATTAACGATTTCAAGTGCGTGGCTCATCACCATGGCTTCCTCGCAACCGCCTCTTCTCACTCTTAGCGTATCAATCGTGATGGTACGGTTTTTTGGTATATCACGATCTGTTGCTCGTTACTTCGAAAGATTAACAAGTCATAAAGTTGTTTTTGATCAACTAACAATTTTGCGGGTTCGGCTCTTTGAAAAGATCACATCCAAGCCGATTTCTTTGGTAAGAGATTTTAATTCTGGAGAATTAGTTAAGAGAGTTGTTGATGATGTTGAGCGGGCGCAGGAGTACCAACTGCGCATTACCTTGCCACATGTTGCTGCGACTATTTCAGTTACCACTGGGGTTTTAGTTGGTTGGTGGATCCGTCCAGAGTCGTTGCTCGTGACTATTCCCGTAAGTGCCCTTCTGCTCTTAGTTATCCCAGCAATGCTCAAGCGCGGTGCTGAAATTGTGGCCCGTGAAGTTGAGATTTCTGAAAGTGAGTATGCCCGGCTGATCGAACAAGCCGCCCATGGCGTCCTCGAGGCAGAGCTTTATGGGTACCTTGAAGAAAGACTCGAACGCACTTTGCATATAGAAGAGCAGATATGGAGCAAAGAGAAGTCATTACTTTCTCATGTCCGCCGATATCAGTTCGTATTTATAGCCTCCATCGGTGCAACCCTGGTGAGTCTGTCATGGCTCGCCTTTCACTTTAATTCTGTGGAAAAAGTTCCTTCGGTTCAGATTACGATGTTGATATTTTTGCCTCTTGTAATGTTCGAAGGAATTATTGCTTGGTATCCAAACCTTTATGGAGCAGGCAAGATGCTTCTTGCTCGAAGTGAGATTGCTACGCTGCAAAAGCAGGCCGATGTCATCGTTCCTGCAAAGAGTTCATCGACACCTAAGGCCGCTGTGATTCATGCTCGCGATGTGCAGGTGAAGTGGGATCAGCATTTTATGACCCCCGTCTCCTTTGACCTTATCCCCGGTGAATGTTTAGTTATCCGAGGAAGAAGCGGAAGTGGCAAGTCAACGTTGGCGATGGCTCTTCTGGGTCTGTTGCCCTATGACGGGCAGCTCACTCTCGATGGCGTTGAATTGCGAGAGCTCCATCAATCGTGGACATGGATCACGGGGTCGATTCAAAACGGTCATGTTTTTAACACAACCCTTCGAGAGAATTTGAAAATCGCATCTCCGGATGCAGCGGATGAAGTCTTATTGAAAATTCTTGCGGTCGTGGAACTTGATTCCTTAGTGGATCAAATGAGTGATGGGCTCGAAACCGTAATTGGTGAAATGGGACGTGCCTTATCGGGCGGTGAAGTCAAACGCCTCAACCTTGCTCGAGCACTTCTTTCACCTGCTCCGATTCTCATCTTGGACGAACCAACCGAGCACCTTGATAGCGAATTGGCCCTGCGCATTGAGGATCGAATCTGCGCCCTTGGGCGAACTTTGATCGTTATCACCCATTCGGGTTGGAATCGCGGTACGAAAACTCTGCAACTGCTGCGCTAAACGCGAGAGAATAACGCCGTGGCAACCCTTGAGACTCGACTGCGCGATGTTGTGGGTGACCGCACCGCCAAAGCGCTGGAGACGGGAATCGGCGCCTTTACCGTCAATGATCTCTTGCGACATTACCCTCGCAGGTATGTGGTTCGCGGAGAACTCAGCGACATATCAGCGCTAAACACAGATGACGATGTCACCATTCTTGCCGAGATATTTAGTACGAATACTCGAGTCCTACACGGACGTAAGGGAACGATTCTGGAAGTCATTGTCACTGATGGAACTTCCAAACTTTCACTGACCTTCTTCAATCAAGCGTGGCGAGAGAAAGAATTACGGGTTGGTCGACAAGGACTTTTCGCTGGCAAGGTGGGAGATTTTAAAGGCAAGAAGCAACTCTCACATCCAGATTACGAACTCATCGCAGATGGCGGCGATGTTGATAGCGCGATAGATGAATTTGCGGGCAAGTATCTCCCTCTCTATCCAGCAACAGGAAAGTTACCTTCTTGGAAAATTGCTCAATGTATGAAGTTAGCAATTGATGCACTCGATGAGATCCCTGACTTTCTTCCTGAGAGTGTTCGGTTGGCGCACGATTACCCCACTCTTAAAGAAGCGCTGACCTATTTACATCTACCCAGCGATTTAGACCAAGCAGATCTCGCACGGCAACGCCTGACCTTCGATGAAGCGTTCTTGCTGCAGCTTCTTCTTGTTGTGCGCCGCGCCGAACTTCGAGCGCTAAAAGCGAAATCTCGCCCAATTCGCTCTGGGGGATTACTTGAAGCCTTTGATGCCACTTTGCCTTTTGAATTAACTCCCGGACAAAAGATGATCACGAAAGAGATCGAGGATGACCTGGCGGCTTCGCACCCAATGCATCGTCTACTTCAAGGAGAAGTTGGTTCTGGAAAAACTGTTGTGGCTATGCGCGCGATGTTGGCGGTTGTCGACAGTGGTGGACAAGCTGCATTGCTGGCACCTACTGAAGTCTTAGCCCAACAGCACTTGCGCACTTTCAACAAACTGCTTGGAACACTTGCCCACGGTGGAATGCTGGGAGGCGCAGAACATGCCACCCAAGTAACACTTATTACGGGCTCGCAAAATGCCGCCTCGCGCAAAGAATCACTTGCACTTGCAGCGTCAGGTGATGCGGGGATAGTTATTGGAACGCACGCACTTCTTGGAGAGAGCGTTGCCTTTGACGATTTAGGTTTAATCGTGGTTGATGAGCAGCATCGATTTGGTGTCGAGCAACGTGATGCGCTAAAAACTAAAGCCGACTTTCCACCGCACCTGTTGGTGATGACCGCGACTCCGATTCCACGTACCGTTGCAATGACTGTCTTTGGTGACCTTGATGTTTCCACCCTGCGAGAACTTCCATTGGGCCGCCAACCCATCACGACTCATGTTGTGGCGGCTGCGGAAAAACCTGCTTACCTTGAACGCGCATGGGCTCGAATCAAAGAAGAAGTTGAGCAGGGCCATCAGGCTTACGTGGTTGCACCCCGAATTAGTGCAACCTCCACCCAAGATTCAGATATGGACTTCTTATTTGGCACCACGACTGCGCAAATGGCTAGCGTTGAAGAATTGGCGCCCATGTTGCACGCGGGACCCTTGGCGGGGCTGAAAGTTGCACTCCTTCACGGTCAACTGCCGACGGAGGAAAAGGACGCCACGATGCGCGCTTTTGCTGCTGGAGAGATTGATGTTTTAGTGTCAACGACAGTTATTGAAGTAGGCGTGGATGTTGCCAACGCAACGATCATGGTGATTATGGATGCCGATCGCTTTGGCGTATCTCAACTTCATCAACTTCGTGGTCGTGTAGGTCGAGGCACATCTCCCGGGCTATGTCTTCTTGTCACGAATGTTGATGCGCAAGCACCTGCACGGTTGCGACTCGATGCCGTGGCTGCAACTTTGGATGGTTTTGAACTCTCACGTATTGATCTCGAGCAACGTCGCGAAGGAGATGTACTAGGAGCCAATCAGTCGGGAACTCGCTCACACCTTCGATTGCTACGCGTTCTTCGCGATGAAGAGCTGATTGACCTTGCTCGCGCCGATGCCCAAACCCTCATTGATGCTGATTCGACGTTGAGCGATTACCCGTTGCTGGCACAAGAGTTGATGGCCCTTCGCGCCGATGAGGCTGCCGAATACATTGATAAGGGCTAGAAAGTAAGATGCTCCAATGAGAATCATCGCCGGCGTCGCTAAAGGCCGCACACTTTCCTCCGTTGCAGGTGCAACGCGACCAACTTCTGATCGTGCCCGAGAGGGTTTGTTTTCATCGCTGCTTTCAGAGTTTGGTGATTTCCTTGGGTTAAATTTTCTTGATCTCTTTGCTGGCTCTGGGGCTATTGGTCTTGAAGCGCTATCTCGAGGAGCATCTCTGGTGCACGCTGTCGAGAAAGATGAAAGTGCATGCAAAACGATTCGCAATAACGAAGAACTCATAGGACCAACTCCTGGCACCTTCCATCTTTTTTCAATGTCTGCTCACCGATTTTTGGAGACGGCCGCACCTGCGACGTATCACATTGTTTATATCGATCCTCCCTATGACTATTCCAGTAAGGAGTTGAACGAGGTTCTCGTGCAACTTCTTGCCGGCGGATTCATTCGCCCGGATGCGGTCATTGCCGTAGAGCGAGCAGCAAAGGCCGACACGCTGGTGTGGCCCGAAGGATATGCGGTATTGCGTGAGCGCAAATACGGGCAAGCAGTCATTTATTACGGAATTCTGGCTCAGAATGGATAAGCGCCCAAACTATTGCTAGCGTTTGCGATGTGAAGAGCGCTGTATGTCCAGGATCCTTCGATCCCATCACTTATGGACACCTAGATATTATTGAACGCGCAAGCGCCCGATTTGATCAAGTGATCGTGGCTGTCTTGGAAAATCGCACAAAGTCCTCGCTTTTTACGGTGGAAGAGCGCATCGCGATGATTCAAGAAACCACGAAAGGTTTTGGCAATGTCGTGGTTGATTCTTGGTATGGCCTATTAGTCGACTATTGCACAGCCAATAACATCGGCACGATTGTCAAAGGACTTCGCGCTGTAACTGATTTTGATTACGAATTGCAAATGGCGCAGATCAACTATCAAGCTTCAAAAGTGGAAACCATGTTTATGGCTACTTCGCCTACCCACTCGTTTCTATCATCATCGATTGTAAAAGAGCTGGCAGACTTTGGTGGAGATGTATCGACTATGGTTCCACCCATTGTAAACGAGTCACTTCGTATCCGCTTAGCAGGGGAGTAGTTTATGGATTCCATTGAAAAACTAACATCAGCCATCACCATGGTTGAGGAAGCACGCAGCGTGCCGCTTTCCGCCTCGTGTGTAATTCACCGCAGTGAATTATTAGAGATTCTTGATGATGCTAAGAATGCTCTACCCCAAGATTTTGCTACTGCTCAAAACTTATTGATAACCAGAGACGCTATTTTGGAAGAAGGGCGCACGAGCGCCGAACAGCTTGTAGCGATGGCGCGCGAAGAAGTTGCACGAATGGTTGAACAAACTTCTATCGTTCAATCCGCTCGTGACGAATCCCAAAGAATATTGGATGATGCCCGTGCAACCGCAGAGCGCGAACGTCAAGAAGTTGAGGATTACATTGATTCACGCCTTGCCACGTTAGAGGTCATTCTCAATAAGACGATGGATGCAGTCTCCCGTGGCCGCGACCGTCTTGCTGGTGGGCACGAGAACGATGTCCTGTCGCAATTAAACGACAATATTTAATCCTCACCTCATGACTCGCGCATCTCAGGTTTATCTTCTTAATACTCATGACCTGCCTCGACGTGCAGGTGAAATGAAGGAATACTTTTTCGACATTCCTGCGCCAGAACGAGTGGGCATAGATGTCATCGCAGTCCAACCAGGTGAAGATATTCATATTGACTTGCGTCTGGAATCTGTAACGCAGGGAGTTCTTGTGAGCGCCCAAGTTTCCGCAATTGCAAAAGGTGAATGCATGCGTTGCCTAGAGCCTGTTGAGATCGAAGTTGATCGCGCCTTCCAAGAGTTGTATCGCTATGAGCCAGAAAAAGCGCACACGAAAGCTCAACGCAAACGTGCACGCGAGGAGACCGATGATCTGGATGAGGATGACGAATTAATGATGGATGGGGATGTCCTCGACCTTGAGGCACCCATCCGTGATGCCATCGTGTTGGACCTGCCAATCAATCCACTCTGTACCGAGGACTGCCCTGGCCTATGCCCTGAATGTGGCGCCAAATGGACGAATTTGCCGCCTGATCACGCCCATGAGGTTATTGATGCCCGTTGGGCGGGTTTGCAAGGCTTGGATTTCAAGAATCCACCGAAATAGGGAATACTGATCCTCTTGCCCGTAGGGTATGAATTCATCAGTAAGACTTCCGTACTACATCAGGAAATATCAAGAAAGAGGAACGATCGTGCCAGTACCAAAGCGAAAGATGTCCCGCTCTAAGACCCGTTCCCGTCGTTCCCAGTGGAAGACAACGGCAGCAGCACTTGCCGCATGCCCACAGTGCCAGCAACCAAAATTGCAACACACAGCTTGCCCAACATGTGGCATGTACAACCGTCGTCAGGTAATCGAGGTCTGATCTGTACTCATCGCTCACTAAAGCATTAGGCGTCGATATAAGTCCGCAATTGCTCGAGTTAGCTTTGACGCATCGTTCTCATGCTTATGAGTCCGGTGGCACTCTCACCAATGAAAGACTTGAATTTCTCGGCGATTCCGTTTTAGGTCTCATCGTCACGCAAGTGTTGTATCTGCGCTTTCCTGAACTTGATGAATCACGTCTATCTCCTTTGCGTTCGGGAATTGTCAATATGCGAGCCCTCGCAGATATTGCGCGCACACTTAATCTCGGCGAGTACATGCGCTTGGGCAAAGGCGAGGAAGTTACAGGTGGCCGTGACAAGAATTCACTCCTGGCTGATGCACTTGAGGCCCTCATCGGCGCTATCTATTTAGAAGCAGGAATGGCCACCGCCACAACAGTGGTCAGCAATCTCATTAGTGAAACCCTTGATGTCGCAATGTCTCGAGGGGCTGGGCTAGATGGAAAAACTGCGCTACAAGAATTATGCGCAGCCCAAGGAAAAGGTGTCCCCGAGTACGTGGTCAGTGAGACCGGACCCGATCACGATAAGAGTTTTAGCGCCATCGCCATGGTCTCGGGAGAGGCTATTGCCGAGGGAGCAGGAAAGAGCAAGCGAGAGGCGGAGCAACTGGCCGCTCGCAGCGCCTACGAAATACTCAGTACCGCCCCCTCGATTTAAAGGGCAGGTCGCTAGGGTAGGTTTGCCCCGTGTATTTAAAGAGCATCACGCTAAAGGGCTTCAAGTCCTTTGCCTCTGCCACAACCCTGCGCCTTGAGCCAGGAATTACCTGTGTGGTGGGACCTAACGGCTCTGGAAAATCAAACGTTGTTGATGCCCTCAGTTGGGTTATGGGTGAGCAAGGCGCCAAGTCACTTCGCGGCGGAAAAATGGAAGATGTTATCTTCGCCGGAACAAGCGGGCGTGCACCACTTGGCCGCGCAGAAGTTTCCGTCACCATCGATAACACCGATGGCGCACTCCCGATTGATTACACAGAGGTAACAATCTCTCGCATTCTCTTCCGCAACGGAACGAGTGAGTATCAGATCAACGGCGACGCATCACGTCTTCTCGACATTCAAGATTTGCTTAGCGACAGCGGTATTGGCCGTGAAATGCACGTCATTGTTGGGCAGGGACAACTCGACGCAATTTTGATGGCTAACCCACAAGAGCGCCGCGGATTTATTGAGGAAGCAGCCGGAGTCCTCAAGCACAGAAAGCGTAAAGAGAAGGCGCTGCGCAAACTTGATTCGATGCAGGCCAACTTGGCTCGTGTTCAAGACCTTACTGTTGAACTTCGTCGCCAACTGCGTCCACTTGGAAAGCAAGCGGAGGTCGCCAAGAAGGCAGCAACAATTCAGGCCGACCTGCGTGATGCAAAACTTCGCCTGCTAGCCGATGACCTTATTTCTCTTACCCGCACGCTGACTGCCGAAGTTGCTGATGAGACGGCACTTCGCGAACGTCGTTCAATCGTTGAATCTGATCTTGATCGCGCACGCGTACGTGAAAGCGAACTTGATGCTCAAACGGCAATTGATAATCCTCTTTTAGTTGCAGCACAAGAGACGTATTACCGTCTCAATGCTTTGCGCGAAAAGTTTCGTGGAACCGCCAGCTTGGCACAAGAGCGCTCGCGCTTTTTGGCAGAAGAAGCCGAGGAAGCGCGCACAGCAGGTCGCGATCCTGAAAGTCTTGATCGTGAAGCCGCGCTACTTCGACAAGAGGAAGCCCAACTTCGCCAAGGCGTTATTCAATCGCGCATACTTTTACAAGAAGCTACTTCAGCACTGGCTCAATCTGAGGCCGACCTCAAACACGAAGAAGATCGCGTTGCCTCTGCACTTCGCGCGTTAGCAGACCAGCGAGAAGGAACTGCCCGCCAAGAAGGTCACATTAAATCTTTAGCAGCGCGATTGAGTGCAATCTCTGAGGAGATCAGTCGACTTACCTCGGCCCGCGATGAAGCCCAAGCCCGAGCAGATGCCGCACAACGTGAATATTCCAGTTATGAAATTGATATCACCTCTGCAGATTCAGGCGAACTCGGACTTGATTCTCAATATGAAAGTGCGAAGAAGACTTTAGATGGCGCTAAGGCCACGCTCTCTGATTTGATAGATAAAGAGCGTGCATCAGATCGCGAACGCAATGCTTTGGAATCCAAACTTGAAGCCATGCGCCTCACATCGCAAACACGCGATGGCGCTGCCGCATTGCTTAATGATTCTCATGGATTGAGCATTCTGGGCAGCATTGCATCACTGATTACCATCGATTCTGGCTGGGAAAGTGCTGCAGCCGCAGCGCTAGGTTCACTGGCTGATGCCATTGTTGTTCAGGATCTCTCCACGGCAGTAACTGCCCTGTCCACACTTCGATCTGAAAATCTAGGTCAAGCCGATCTGCTCGTTGTTGCCCCTGGTACTCACGTTAATGGCGGATCTATTCCATCTGGCTTAACTCCGTTGACTGCGCACATGCGATCGAATCAAATCGGTGCATTGCTTGAGCAGTTGTTAGCAACGACCGTAGTCGCATCTAATGCGCGCGCTGCTGAAAGTATCATTCGGGAGCATTCTCACCTCACTGTCGTAACGCAAGAGGGAGATGTTTTCACTCAATCTCGCGCGCGTGGTGGATCAAAGTCTGCTGCCTCTCTCATCGAGATAAAAGCGCTCATTGATGATTTGAGTCAGAAAGTCACCGACATCACTCACGTATGTGACCGCTTGAAATTTGAAATTGTCGCAGCTCAGTCAGATGTCGCCGCTCGTCAGATTCAGCATGATGAGGCACTTGGAAAACTCAATGAATCTGATGCTCGTATCGCTGCCCTCACCGAACAACTTGCCGTTGCTGGCCAGCACGCTAAATCTGCTGCTGCCGAAGTTGAGCGTCTCAATAAATCAATCGTTGAAGCAACTTCTGCCAAGACCCGCGATCAGAGCGAACTTGAAATTGCGCAAGAGCAGTTGCAACATCATGGAGATATTGAAGAACCAAGTCATTCATTAGCGGAGGAAATTCGCACACAAGTTTCTGCTGCACGCAGTCTTGAAGTTGAGGCACGTCTTGCTGTGCGCACTAGCGAGGAACGTGTTGATTCCTTGGCGGCACGCGCCAAGACTTTGGAGGATGCCTCCATCGCTGAACGTGAAGCATCCGAGCGCGCGGTTGTTCGACGTGGGGCACGCGCACGTGGCGCTGTTGTTTCCCAGGCTATTGCCGAGTCTGCCTATGAGGCGCTCATTCATATTGAACGCTCTATTGCTAAAGCTGCATCCGAGCGCGGACGCCTTGAGGAATCGCGTTCTGCTCGTGAAGGAGAGACGCTGACAGTTCGTGCTCGTGCGCGTGAACTCTCTGTTGAGATGGAACAACTCACATCGATCGTTCATCAAGATGAAATTGCTCGTGCAGAACAACGTATGCGTATTGAGCAACTTGAACATAAAGCAGTAGAGGAACTCGGAATTGATATTGCAACACTCATTGCCGAATACGGTCCAGAAAATGACGTACCTACATTTATGGAAACCGAGACGGGCGAGATCATTGCGACCGAACTCATTCCTTATCGCCGCGATCAACAGGAGAAGAGACTTCTCAATACCGAGCGATCCCTGGCCACTCTGGGCAAGATCAATCCTTTGGCCCTTGAAGAATATGGCGCACTTGAAGAGCGTTTGCTCTTCCTTGCCGAGCAGTTAGAGGATCTCAAGCGCACAAAGAAAGATCTTTTGGACATCATTAAAGAGGTTGATGATCGCGTTCAGCAGATATTTATGGATGCCTTTGTTGATACCGCTCGCCACTTTGAAGAGATCTTTGCCCGACTCTTTCCAGGTGGAGATGGCCGCTTAATCTTGACCGAGCCTGATGACCCCATCAACTCCGGTGTTGATGTCGAAGCTCGACCACCAGGAAAACGGATTAAGCGTCTCTCCTTGCTCTCGGGTGGAGAAAAGTCTCTAACCGCTGTCGCACTTCTCGTGGCTATCTTTAAATCACGGCCAAGTCCGTTCTATGTGCTTGATGAAGTTGAAGCCGCGTTGGATGACGTTAACTTAGGTCGCCTCCTTGGAATCCTTGAAGAACTTCGCGAGAGTTCTCAACTCATTATTATCACTCACCAAAAGCGCACGATGGAAATCGCTGATGCGCTCTACGGTGTGACGATGCGCGGCGATGGCGTAACCGAAGTTATTTCCCAGCGCCTTCGCGAGACCGACAACAAGTAACGGCGCTCTGGCCTAATAATCATGGGGCTATTTGGAAAGTTCATATCAAAGATCAAGGGAACCGCTCACGCGTCGGCA
This sequence comes from uncultured Actinomycetes bacterium, assembly GCA_903924485.1. GTDB lineage: Bacteria > Actinomycetota > Actinomycetes > Nanopelagicales > Nanopelagicaceae > QYPT01. The sequence goes on along the minus strand of CAIYBL010000126.1, from coordinate 4,280 downwards.
AGTGATTGGGATGAACTAGAAGTCAGTTTGCTCGAGGCAGATCTTGGTCCTCGCCTTGCTGGTGAAATCATTGTGGCCGCGAAAGCTGCTAAGGCCGATAGCGCTGACTCCGCAATTATTCACACGTTGCGGTCGGCTCTTTCACATAAGCCTCGAACACTTACTAAATCCGAAACCGGACCCACCGTTGTGCTTGTCGTCGGAGTGAATGGAACAGGCAAAACAACATCAGCAGCGAAATTAGCAGCCGCACTTTCTCGCCAAGATTCCTTGGTTCTGCTTGCAGCTGCCGATACTTTTCGCGCTGCAGCGGTGGATCAACTCCAGACTTGGGGAGAGCGACTAGAGATAGATGTTGTTCACGGTGCACCCAATGCAGATCCCGCCTCGGTTGCCTTTGACGCAGCGCAGCAGGCACTTGCGCGTTCTGTTGATTATTTAGTGATTGATACAGCTGGGCGCCTTCACAATAAAAGCGACCTCATGGCAGAGCTTGGAAAAGTGCGCCGCGTAATCGAAAAGGTATTACCCGTACAGGAAGTTTTACTAGTTGTTGATGCAACAACGGGGCAAAATGGATTGGCTCAGGCAAAGGTATTTGCCGAAAGTGTGGATGTCACAGGTTTGATCTTGACCAAGATTGATGGCAGCGCTCGAGGTGGCATTGCGTTGGCAATCGAGCAAAGCCTGGATATCCCTATAAAATTTGTTGGCACAGGAGAGTCTGTTACAGATTTCGCACCTTTTGAGCCTGAAATTTACATACAGGGGCTTTTGTAACCTAGCCGTAACACAACGTGCCACTTCGGGAAACGAAGGTCGGTCATATTTGCGCCCATCTCAACGGCGAGAAGATCTCACGAAAGAGTGAAACATGGCTCCTACCGTTCTTAATTCTGGTGACACCGCATGGATGCTTGCCAGTACTGCACTCGTTTTACTTATGACACCAGGCCTTGCCTTTTTTTATGGCGGGATGGTGCGTACGAAAAGCGTCCTGAATATGATGATGATGTCGATGATTACTATCGGAATCGTTAGCGTTCTCTGGGTAATTTATGGATATGAATTAGCATTTGGGTACAAAGCAAATTCTCCTTGGTATGGCGCCATTTCCTTCTCCGGTCTTGGCGGCGCCGTTAATCAATTCACAAACAACGGCGGCGTGTATCCGATCCCTGTATTGGTTTTTGCTGCCTTCCAATTAATGTTCGCAGTTATTACTCCCGCGCTGATTTCGGGTGCGATTGCCGATCGCACCAAGTTCACGGCATGGGCGGTCTTTGTTACTGTCTGGGTAACGATCGTCTACTTCCCCGTTGCACACTGGGTATTTGCCTTCGGCAACAAAGTGGGCGATAAAGTCACTGGCGCGGGCTATCTAGCAGCAAAAGGACTTGAAGATTTCGCTGGTGGAACTGCAGTACACATCAACGCTGGCGCTGCAGGTCTTGCACTTGCTCTCATTCTCGGCAAGCGCCACGGATGGCGTAAAGAGTCGATGCGTCCACATTCATTGCCACTGGTGCTCTTGGGTTCTGGCTTGCTCTGGTTTGGATGGTTTGGATTCAATGCAGGATCAGCACTTGCTGCCAATGGTTTAGCAGGCCTTGCATTTATGAATACGCAGGTGGCAACTGCAGGAGCACTTCTTGGCTGGATCATTGTTGAGAAAGTTCGCGACGGACACCCCACATCATTGGGCGCAGCATCAGGTGCTGTTGCAGGCCTTGTCGCAATAACGCCTGCGTGTGCTTTCGTTGCACCATGGGCAGCTGTTGTCATCGGCGTAATTGCTGGCGCACTGTGTGCGACCGCGGTTGGCCTTAAGTACAAGTTGGGCTTTGATGATTCACTTGATGTTGTCGGCGTTCACCTCATTGGTGGACTCTGGGGTTGCATCTCTATCGGCTTCTTCGGAACTCACGTTGTGAACGCTGCCGGTTTGGACGGAATCTTCTATGGTGGCGGGATGACTTTGCTTGGTAAGCAGGCATTTGGTGCACTACTTGTCCTTGCCTACTCCTTCGTAGTCACGCTTATTCTTGGCTTCATTATTAATAAAACGATTGGCTTCCGAGTCACTCGCGCTGCTGAGCTCGAAGGTATCGATCTCAATGAACATGCAGAATCAGCCTATGAACTGGCTAGTTCTTCACGAGGAGGTGTATCCGCATGAAGTTAGTGACAGCAATTCTGAAACCCTTCAAACTCGATGATGTGAAGAGTGCTTTGCAAGCACACGGTGTCGCGGGGATGACCGTTTCTGAAGCAAGTGGCTACGGTCGCCAGGGTGGTCACACAGAGGTTTACCGTGGAGCTGAGTACACCGTGGATTTGATTCCTAAGGTACGACTAGAAGTTCTTGTTGATGATTCTGACGTCGAATCCGTTATCGATGTCATCGTCAAGGCTGCCTCCACCGGCTCTATTGGTGATGGCAAAGTGTGGTCAACTACCGTAGATCACGTTGTACGCGTTCGCACTGGCGAACGTGGCGTTGATGCGATTTAGTCACTAAGAAACATCAATGAAGTCGGTTGCATAACGTGGGAACACCAGAGCGCAGAAAACGATCGAACGAGAGCGATCGTGAACTGACTGAACTGTTTTTCGCAGCAGCAAAGAGCCGACAAGTACATGGGATAGCACTCGCCGCGGTTGGAGGTTACGGCCGCGGCGAACTATCTCCAGGGTCTGATCTAGATATTCTTCTTTTGCATAACGGACAACTTTCACCGAAGGATCTCTTAACTTTTGTAAATGCGCTTTTATATCCCATCTGGGATGCGACGACTCCTAATCCAGATATTCCTCGCAGTGTGGATCATTCTGTACGTACTCGTAGTGAAACTCAGGAAGCTGCGCGCGGGGATATAAAGGTAGCGATGGGGCTCTTAGATATCCGACTTGTATGCGGAGACCCCAATCTCGTTGCTAGTGTGCAACACGACGCGATTGATGATTGGCGCAAAGATTCACGAAAGCGCTTGCCGCAATTGCGAGAGAGCATGGTCGCGCGGCATGCCCGATCGGGGGAGTTGGCTTATCTTCTCGAGCCAGATTTAAAAGAGGCTCGCGGAGGATTGCGTGACATCACAGCGTTGCGCGCCATCGCACTTTCGGGTGCGGTGGAAGTTTCACTAGAGCGTATAAGTAGTGCAGAGGCCATCCTGAACAATATTCGCGAAGCGCTGCACGGTTATAGTGGCAAATCACGAGACCGTTTGCTTTTCCAAGAGCAAGACAAAGTTGCTCTAGAACTTGGTTATGTGGATGCAGATGCCCTGATGAGCGATGTTGCTCAATCTGCTCGAGATATCGACTATTTAATGGAGTTAACATGGCATCGACTCGATCATCGCGGCAAGGATGGCCTTGGTCGCATTCTGCGTCGACCGCGAACTACTTCTTTGGCGCGAGGAATTAGCGTTGCCCATCAAGAGGTAGTTATTGATGGCGATGCTTTTACAACCAACGATCCGGCTCTTGGCCTACGAGCTGCGGCCAATGCAGCCCAAATTGGTCTTCCGCTCTCCTTGGATTCATGCGTTGCATTGGCGCAATCTGGTGTCGCTGTCTTGCCTAATCCCTGGCCGCGCGAGGCGCGCGAGGATCTTGTTGCACTCATAGGCGCTGGAAGTGCGATGGTGAAGGTATGGGAGGCTCTTGATCAAGAGGCAATAATCACAACATGGTTGCCTGAATGGGCCGCTGTTCGCAGTTTGCCGCAACGAAACGTTCTACATCGTCACACCGTTGATCGACATATGGTGGAGACGGCTGTACATGCTGCAGCATTGACGCGCAGGGTTCATCGCCCGGATTTGCTATTAGTTGCCGCGCTCCTTCATGACATTGGTAAAGGTTCCAGCGAAGATCATTCAACGCGCGGTGCGGCGCTCATCAAGCCGCTAGCACTGCGCATCGGATTCAGCGAAGAAGATACTCACACTCTGACGCTGCTCGTAGAACATCACTTATTACTTTCAGCAACGGCAACTCGACGTGACCTGGCTGATCCTGCGACAATTGCCTCAGTTCTTGCTGTGATTCCCGATATTGAAACCCTTGAGTTGCTTCATGCCTTGAGCATTGCCGATGGCGAAGCCACAGGTAGTGCTGCATGGAGTACATGGAAGGCGACACTGGTCGCTGATCTCGTTGCACGAACGCGTGCGGCCATGACCGGCACAACAGTTGCGCAACAACCAGAGCTTGATGCCGAGCAACGAGGGTTTGCTGAAATTGGAGCACTACGTGTTGTTGTTGCGGTTCGC
>CAIYBL010000125.1 GCA_903924485.1 uncultured Actinomycetes bacterium | reverse complement strand
TGCACGAGATTCAGTACGGTCATCACTGCGAAATTCGCTGCGCGTATCCGGACGAGTATCGGCCGCGCCTGTAGAGCGAGTATCAGCGAAACGCTTTGCACGCTCTAATGAGCGAGCGCCATTCTTAGCGCGCTTGGCAGGGGTATTGGCTGATGGCTTGCTGGACTTGAATGCTGGTTTGCTACCGGCGCGGGCAGATGTTTTGCCCAGGAGCTTGCCGGCCTTTGGCTCACCTTTGACCCACGTGGACGCGGTTTCGGTGCGAACGCTACGGCTTACGGGAGCGGCAGCTGTTCCCTTGCGGGGAGGCTTGCCTGATTTAACTCGCGCGGGGGCAGCAGATTTTGTGCGTGGCTTTAAAGACATGTTTTTTCCATACCAATCGAGACGACAAGCTCGTCTCGGTATGACTGGGCCGTTTGTACCCACCAATAGGTGGTACGGGTGGCTAGCCATGGATCGGGATCTAAGGATCCTGTGATCAGCTAGCGGTGGTGCGTGGTTCGCATTCTGCGATCCGTGAAACTGGGCCTGTCAGGTGGTGATAAGACTCGCAAGTAAGTGCAGCCGGTGTGGCCGAACTTTGGGGGAAGTGATCATTGCTTCGGTTGATGCAACGTGGCAAATCTTACCGTGGATTTTGGGGAGCCCTTACCAGCGTTTTACGCTCACTTGAGGGGGCATCGGCTGGAAATGTGGATATATCAAAGTCCACGCTCTGTGTTGAGTGCATGTGGATAGCGAACGGGAAATGTCGTGGCCGGTCTATAGGACTGGGGGATGAAAACAAATCTGATTAGCCTCGCTCTTTCCGTGGTGTTGCATAAGTCTAAATATCGGTCTAAATTTGGTGCGATACGAAAGGAGGAGAAAGTGGATGAAATCCTGACCAAGCGCACCATGACGATTTCGGAATTCAAGAAGAACCCCAACGAAGTCGTAAAGAAAGCCGACAATGCGCCTTTTGCAGTGATGACCAATAACAAAGCAACTTTCTATGTGCTCAGCCCTGAGTATTACGACGCCCTGCTAGAACACGTTTGGGAACTTGAGATCACGCCGGAGATACTTAAGCGGCAAGCAAGTAAAGAGCCACATGTTCGAGTCACTGTCGATGAATTAATGGATATGTGATTCCCATGTATGAATTGGATTTCCTGCCTGAGGCCATCAAGGAGTGGAAGAAGTTGGACAACTCCATACGTTTGGAGTTTAAGAAACAGTTGCTAGAGATACAACAATCACCAGATGTAGTCGGCTTTCGCTTGAAAGGCGATCTTCGAGATTGTCATCGAATAAAGGCGCCTAGAAGTGGCTATCGATTGATCTATCGAATCAAAGCAAACGCTCTGGTCATTGTGGTTATCGCTGTTGGTAAGAGAGAAAACGAAGAAGCCTACAAAGTGGCACTAGACCGGATCATGGAAATGATGCGCTTCTCAGAGGACGAAAAGGAATGACTTCGTGGGAACTGACCCCGAGTGTTCATAGATATGTCGGACATCGACCCCCTCTTGAGGGCTAAAATCGCGACGTGAGCGCTAAGGCAGTCAAGACCAACAAAGTCGCGGCAAAGCCAGCTAGTGCGCCAGTAAAGAAAGGCGCCGCGGCAGCCAAAGTTACAGGTGCGCCAGCCAAGGTGGTTAGCGCTCCAGCAAAGGCACCTACTACTCAAGAGGCGCTCGCCAGGACGGTCGGCAAAAGCGTTGCGTTGCCAATAACTGCGCCGGTTGCTAAACCAATCAAGGCAGTGGCATCAAGGGCTGCGAAATTGGTGGGCCGCCGAGACTCGGTTTTGGCGCGCAAGAACATTCGTGAATCTTTAGTTTCCGTTGCTGGTCTCATCGGTCGCCCCGTGCGCGATAACGAGGGCAGAGATTTGGGCAAGTTGGTGGACGTCGTTGTTCGACATGGCGAGGAAACCTATCCAGCCGTTTCTGGGTTGATCGTCAAAGTTGGAGCCCGCAAATCATTTATTGAAGGCGCTCGCATTTCCAAATTAACCAAGGACGAGATTCGTCTTTCTTCAACGAAAATTAATTTACGCGAATATACACGCCGTCCTGGCGAATCACTTTTGGATGCGGATGTGATCGATCACCAGATTGTGGACGTTGATGGTCTTCGCGTTGTGCGCTCTGCCGATTTATATTTGGCGCCACTCGATCGTGAGATTCGCTTAGTGGGCGTGGATATTTCCTTTGTATCTTTCTTGCGCCGTGTTTTCCCTGGAACGATTCGCCGTCGCCCAACTCCTGATCGAGTAGTCGATTGGGCATCCGTCGCATCGTTAGCAGATGGCACAGGACAAGTTCGAACCGCAGGCCCTAGGTCGGCACTTGGTCAGTTGCGCCCTGCTGACTTAGCGGACTTAATTGAAGACTTGGTAGGCCGCGAACAAGGTGCACTCATTGAACTTCTTGATCCAGATCTTGCGGCAGATGTGCTTGAGGAAATGGAAGATGAAGATTTGCAAGGTTTGCTTCGCGGACTTTCTGCCGAACGCGCAGCTGAACTTTTAACTCGCATGGAACCTGATGAGTCCGCCGAGGTATTACGTGACCTTGATGATGAACACCGCGAATCCATTCTCAATGCGATGGCCGATGAAACGGCAAAGGCTTTACGTACGTTGGTTTCATTCGATGAAACACTTGCCGGTGGAGTTATGACAACACACATGGTCATTTGTCGTGAGAGCGACACCGTGGCCAAGGCTCTGGCGCTGTTGGTAAAGAACCGAGAGCGCGATATTTCAGATGGCGTAGTTGTTGTAGATGCCAAGGGAAAGTTGCTCGATCACATTCAAATGATCGAACTTGTTTCAACGAAATCAACTGCGCTACTGACTACTTTGATTGGCCCACCATTTCCTATGGCAGTGGCTATTGATACGCATTTAAATGAAGTTATCGATGAATTCTCCAACAACCGCGGCTCCTCAATCGTTGTTGTTGACGCAACAAATAAGCCGATGGGTCGCATCATGGCCGATGACTTGGTGGATGCACTCGTTGAACGAACCGAACGCCGCATCTTCTCCCAAGGAAGCGGCGCTCTCACGTGAGCGTAGAAAAGATCGAGAAAGTAGAGGTCGCCGTAAAGGCAGGCAAGGGAGTGAAGGTGGCTATGCCCTCACCTCGTAAAATTCGTATCGCCGCATTTCTTGCCGTTATGGGTCCAGGAATTATTGCTGGCCTTTCCGATGATGATCCCGCAGGTATCACTACTTACTCGCAATTGGGTGCGCACTATGGATACCGATTGTTATGGGTACTTGTTTTATCAACACTTGCGCTGATTCTTTTTCAAGATCTTGGCGCGCGCATTGGTGTTGTTACACGTCAAGGTCTCATTGGTCTGGTGCGTCAAAAATACGGAGCACGCTCAGGAGTCTTCAGCGCTTCATCGCTAATTCTTGCCAACATCGGAACGATGACCGCCGAGTTCGCAGGTATCGCTGCTGCTGGTCAACTTTTTCATGTGTCGAAATTTGTTTCGGTACCAATCGCCGCGTTGCTTGTAACGTTCTTGGTATTGCGCGGATCCTTCGGGCGCGTAGAGAAAGTTTTCTTCTTGCTCTCTGCAGTATTTTTATCGTACGTACTCGCAGGATTTATGGCGCACCCTGATTGGGGACAAGCACTCCACGGAATGGTTGTTCCATCTATGCCATTTACTCGCGATGCGATATTTATTGCTACAGCTACTTTGGGTACAACACTCGCGCCATGGGGTCTTGCCTTTATTCAGTCTTACGCCGTTGATAAACGATTAACACGCGATGATCTGCGATTGCTTCGCGTTGATGTGTGGACAGGTTCACTGCTCACTGGCGTGATTGGTTTCTTTGTTGTTATTACTTGCGCTGCCACTCTAAATAAGCAGGGCATCACAAATATCACTGACGCCGCACAAGCCGCTGCCGCTTTGAAACCTCTTGCTGGAACTCTTGCTAAGGATTTATTTGCGATCGGGCTTATTGGTGCGGCGCTACTTGCTGCATCTATTTTGCCGTTATCAACGGCGTATTCGGTCAGCGACCTCACTGGTCGTCCTGCTGCTCTTGATGATGGATACGCAGAGGCGCCTTTGTTCTACGGAACTTTCGCCGCAATTACAGTGATTGC
>CAIYBL010000124.1 GCA_903924485.1 uncultured Actinomycetes bacterium | reverse complement strand
TCACGAACGAATGGTTTAGCGCCATGTAAGGTGCGGCACGCTTGGGCAACACGAGGAAGATTTGTAGAGACATCATCGGCGGAAAAGGTTCTGCCTTTGATAAACCCAATAACCAGTAGTCCTTGACCGGACAAATAATCAAATACTGGCGCGCCAATTCCTGCCTCAGCGGCAAGCATCGAGTTTTGGTATTCAGATTCTCTATCAATTGAAAGCAACTCAGACTTATTACTAGAGATTCTTGCTACAAACTTTCCTTCGGGGGTCTCTATTAGTAAATTCTGATTTGTTAGACCACCAGAGAGTTCACTTACGGAAGTTCTACTAGTGAGACGTGGCACTTTATCTAGTAACGCACCAAAAGAATTCTCGATAGAAATGTTGGTGGCCGACACTGCTACAGGATACATTTGAGTCATGTCCACGTCATCAGTTCCCGCCCGCGCAAAAATAGTAGTAATTGGCGGGGGCGTTGGAGGAACTTCGGTTGCTTATCATTTGGCCGAACTCGGAGAAAAAGATGTCATTTTGCTGGATCGAAGCGACCTAACCAGTGGTTCTACATTCCATTCAGCAGGTCTAGTCGGTCAATTGCGAGCTGATCCAACGCTGACGAAAATGAACATGCATTCAGTGGATCTGTACCGAAAGTTAGAAATGAGCGACACACCGCCCAGTTGGAAAGAGTGCGGAAGTATCAAATTAGCCTCTACACCAGAGCGAATGGAAGAGATCCGCCGTCAAATAGGTTGGGCTCGAACCTTTGGTCTAGATCTTCAGGAAATTTCACCCAAGCAAGCCCAAGAGCTATTTCCACTCATGGATCTCAATGGAGTTGTTGGAGCCTGTTACATGGCATCTGATGGCCAAGTTGATCCTTCGCAATTAGCGCAAGCCCTCGCATCAGGCGCGCGCGCCGGCGGGGTCAAGATCTTTACGCATACTCGCGTTACCGCGATCCGAACACTCAACGGCGCTGTTACAGGTGTGGAGACGGATAAAGGTTTTATTGAATGCGAAAAGGTTGTTAACTGTGGCGGAATGTTTGCTCCCGAAATTGGACGATTAGTTAATGTACGCATCCCTATTGTTCCAATGAGTCATCAGTACCTAATTACAGAGAATTTCATGCCGGTCGGAGAGAAGTACCTTCCATCACTGCGGGACCCTGACAACTTGATTTATTTCCGTCAGGAAGTCGGTGGACTACTTATGGGCGGGTATGAAAGAAATTCGCGCGCATGGGTCACTGACTACCAACACGTCGATAACATCCCTCAAGATTTCAACGGCAAGCTTTTGCCTGAAGAATGGGAACGGTTTGAGGAGATTGCGGAAAATTCGCAGAAACGTGTACCTAAAATGGGTGAGGTTGGAATCAAGAACTTCATCAACGGTCCAGAAGGTTTCACTCCAGATAACGAATTTTGCCTCGGCGAGACATCTGTAGGCGGCTTCTATGTAGCAGCAGGTTTCTGTGCTCACGGAATAGCAGGTGCTGGAGGGATCGGCAAAGTTGTTGCCGAATGGGTTGTCGCTGGAGAACCAACAATGGATCTGTGGCACATGGACATTCGCCGTTTTGGAGCTTCTTATCAATCACCGGAGTTCACACTTAAACGGATCACCGAAAATTACGAGGCGTACTACGACATTCACTATCCAGGTGAGGAGCGTCAAAGTGCACGCCCGCTAAGGAAATCGCCGGTTTATGACTGGCACAAGGATGCAGGCGCTGAATTCGGCGAGAAATCTGGCTGGGAGCGCGTTAACTACTATTCGCCAAATATTAGCGATGACGAATTCAAGCCATACGGTTGGGCAGGAAAACATTGGTCATCGGCAGTGCGGGCGGAACATATTGCCACACGAGAATCCGCAGGACTTTTTGATGAGTCAAGTTTCGCGAAATTCACTGTGACAGGCGCTCGAGCAGCTGAATTCCTAAACTTCGTTTGCGCAAATGATGTTATCAAAGGCGTTGGACGCACCGTGTATACACAAGCCCTGAACACTAAAGGCGGAATCGAATCCGATTACACCGTGACACAAACCGGCGACCAAGAGTTTCTAATTGTCACTGGAACTGCATTCGGCACTCATGACCGACAATGGTTAGAGAAGTTGGCTAGAGAGAATCATTTTGAAGAAGTTGTTTGTAAAGACATTACAAGTGACCTAGCGTGTTTTGGTCTCTGGGGTCCTAACGCTCGCTCCATCATCCAGAGTGTTACAAGTTACGACATGGGCCATGAGAATTTTCCATTCATGCACTCACGAGAGATTGAAATCGCTGGCGTGAATGTGCGAGCAACGAGGATTACATATGTTGGTGAATTAGGTTGGGAGTTCTATATCGAAGCAGGAAACTCTGCAAAAGTCTGGATCGCCCTTATAGAAGCTGGAAAATCTCACGGCATGAAAACATGCGGATATCGGGCTATTGAATCCCTGCGTCTAGAAAAGGGCTATCGCGCATGGGGTGTGGAGATTTCGACCGAAACAAATCCATGGGATGCGGGTTTAGGTTTTGCTATTTCCTTGAAGAAAGAATCCTTCATCGGTAAAGATGCACTCCTAATTTCCAAAGAGAAACCAACTCGTAAATTGGTAGCAATACTTTTTGATGACATTAGACAAGTACCTCTAGGAAATGAGCCAGTCCGTGTTGGGTCTGAAATTATCGGGCGGGTTAAGAGTGGAGGACAGGGGTACACACTGGGCAAAGCAATCGGCTACGCATATTTGCCTATGAGCCATTGCGAACCTGGCACTATTGTCGATGTCGAATTTTTTGGTCAGTGGAAGCAAGGAATAATTGCAACGGAACCACTTTTCGATCCAACAAACTCAAAGATTCGCGCCTAAATAGCACGAGTATCAATAATTGAGACGCCCGCAAAAATCTTTCTCCACAGCCAAGACGGGTGCTACCCCTCTCCTGACCTGCGACTTTGCCCCCCATGGTGGTTAAAGTAGAAAGTTACCCACACCTCGTAAACAGGTATTTACACAGGAAATCGCTCTTACCCACACCTTTACCCACACCTTTACCCACAGGTGCTAGCCCGGTGCTCGCATCTTTTCGCCGCGCTCCATAGGTTTCACCACAGGCACCCATATGGAATGTCGGTGGGCTTTGAGAGAGTGGTAAGCGTGAGCATTGCAGAACTCCCCAATCGCACGAGTCGATCTGATTCAGAGTTCGAGCGCACCCCGCCACAAGATCTCATTGCCGAACAAAGTGTTCTTGGTGGAATGTTGCTTAGCAAAGATGCAATCGCTGACGTAGTTGAAGTTTTACGCGAACGCGATTTTTATCGTCCCGCACATGAAATTATTTACGACACCATCCTTGATCTTTATGGCCGCGGAGAACCAGTAGACGCTGTCACTGTTTCTGCCGAACTTACAAAGAGTGGAAATATTGCTCGTGCAGGTGGAGCTCCATATCTACATACATTGATTTCATCGGTACCTACCGCAGCAAACGCTGGTTACTATGCAAAAATTGTTCGCGAACGCGCAATTATGCGCCGCCTTGTCGAGGCTGGCACAAAGATTGTTCAGTTGGGTTACACCGCCGAAGGTGATGTTGATGATTCAGTGGATCAGGCACAAGCCGAGGTTTACGCTGTTACTGAACGTCGCGCCAATGAAGATTACGTTCAACTAAGCACACTCTTGCCGCAGGCGCTAGATGAGATTGAAGCAATTTCTAAAGGTGTTGGCGCAGAAGGCGTTAAGACAGGCTTTAAGGATCTTGACACACTCACTAATGGATTACACCCAGGAAACATGATTGTTCTTGCTGCTCGTCCTGCTGTTGGTAAATCAACACTCGGTCTTGATATTGCCCGTTACGCCTCAATTCATGGCGGAAATACTTCAGTGATCTTTTCACTGGAAATGAGCCGCTCAGAAATTACAATGCGTATGTTGTCTGCTGAGGCACGAGTGGGCCTTAATAATATTCGCGCAGGAAATCTCAACGATGAAGAATGGTCAAGGCTTGCACGGCGCATGGGAGAAATTTCTGCAGCGCCACTCTTTATCGATGATTCACCGAACCTATCCCTCATGGAAATTCGCGCAAAGGCACGCCGCCTCAAGCAGCGCCATGACCTTAAACTCATTGTTATTGACTATCTTCAGTTGATGAGTAGCGGCAAGAAAGTTGAAAGCCGCCAGCAAGAAGTTTCTGAATTTTCTCGTCAGCTCAAACTCTTGGCGAAAGAGTTGGATGTTCCTGTTATTGCTATATCTCAGCTCAACCGTTCACCTGAACAGCGTTCTGACAAGAAGCCTATGCTTTCGGATTTACGTGAATCGGGTTCTATTGAGCAGGACGCCGACCTTGTTATTCTGCTTCACCGTGATGATATGTATGACCAACAAAACCGCTCCGGTGAGGCTGACTTAATCATCGCCAAGCACCGCAACGGACCTACGCGAACTATCACCGTCTCAGCGCAGCTCCACTTTGCTCGCTTTGTTGATATGCCACAGTCATCCGCGCCTAAGGATTACACCCAACAGCGCGATGACAATTAATGAACGGCTAGACGAGCGCGATCTGCTGTAAGAATTCCTGCAATAACAATAACTCCACCGATTAATTGAATTATGGTGAAAGTTTCACGCAACCACCACCAGGCAAATGCACCTGCAACAACGGGTTCCAACATTCCAATAACACTGCTGGTGGAGGCAGAGAGTTCGCGTAATCCATGTAGAACGGCAAGATAAGGAATGATCGTTCCTGCTGTGACAATCCACAAAATTAATACCCAGCCCGGGACGTTTGTTGCTTCAAATCTTCCGAGCAGATTGATCTTCTGGGTAAAGACTGAGTAAGGAAAACTCCACACGGGCGAGGTCAAACCCCATGCAAGAGAGGCAAAACCGAGACCATAAACGGTGAGTGTGTCTGTTGTGCGATTGATGACAAGTTTCTCGCCCAGCAAAAAATAGGCAGCCAGTGCAAAAGCATCTAACAGCGCGGCCATCACTCCAATACCGTCGAGAGTCATGCCTTGCCAAACTCGGGCGACAAGAAGCAATCCACAAAAACCCATAGCAATCGAGATCCACATAAGTTTAGGGACATGCTTTTTGCGAATAAACCTTATGTAGAAAAGAATCCATATTGGTGCCGTGAATTCAATAATGAGAGCAATACCGACATGCAATCGTGAAATGGCGACAAAGTAGCCAAACTGCACCAACGCAAAACCAACAATTCCGTAAGCGGCAAGCCAGGGAATTTCCTTCACTGTTGTACGCAAGGAAGATCGGTTTCCAATAAATACGTATAGAAAAAGAACTATAAAAGCTCCCGTACATCGCAGTTGTGTCAGATGCCAAGCCGAAAGTCCGCTAGTCAAGACGAGCTTGGAGATGATTCCGTTGAAAGCAAAGGCAATAGCGCCAAAGACAACAAAGGCTTCAGCACGTATCTTCTTAGGCATGCAGGAAGAGTACTTTAGAAAGCGCTCTCCGATATCTCCATTATCGAGTTATCTGTAGCTTCAACGATGGCACGATCGCTACTGATATGGGGCAGCATATTTGTAACAAAGAATTTGGCCGATGCGATCTTTCCATTGTAGAAATCGGCATCTTTGCCTGCTGTAGACAACTTCTCTACGGCGATGTCAGCCTGGCGTATTAAGAGCCAAGCGGTGATTATTTCTCCAACAGCCATCAAACAACGAGAAGTGTTAAGCCCAACCTTATAAATCTCCTCTGGCTTCTCCTGGGACTCCATTGCGTGCCCAACGAGAACGGCGATAATCGCATTGAGATCATCAAGCGACTTCAAAAGAGCCGCCTTCTCAAGTGCGTGTGGTCCGCCAGAATGAGCAAAAGCAGCAATTTCCTTACCGAGTAGGCCGATAGCCCGACCGCCATCCTTAATAATCTTACGGAAGAAGAAATCTAGGCCTTGAATAGCAGTAGTACCTTCATACAAAGTATCAATCTTTGCATCGCGAACATATTGCTCTAGTGGCCAATCTTGCGTAAATCCAGAACCACCGAAAGTCTGCAGCGATTCAGTGCCAAGCAAGGTCCACGATCTTTCACTGCCGAAGCCCTTAACAACTGGCAGCAGGAGGTCGTTGAGCGCATCTAAGTCATCAACAATTGCCTGATCTGCTCCCGATGCACGTGCAATAGCAAGATCATCTTGAATAGATGCGGTGTATAGAACAAGTGCGCGCATGCCTTCTGAGTAGGACTTCTGAACCATGAGTGAGCGCCGAACATCTGGGTGATGAATGATCGTGACACGAGGACTTGCTTTGTCATTCATGATCTTCATGTCTCCACCTTGCACGCGAGTCTTTGCGTAGGCGAGAGCTTGTTGATAGCCAGCTGAAAGAGTGGCGATGGCTTTTGTTCCCACCATCATGCGAGCAAATTCAATGACTTTAAACATTTGCGCAATGCCTTCATGGACATCGCCCAATAAGTAGCCAACAGCAGGTTCCTTTTCACCCAAATTCATTTCGCAGGTTGATGAAACATTAAGACCCATCTTGTGTTCGACTTTGGTGACATAGACGCCATTGCGTTTTCCTAGTGCGCCTGTTTCAAAATCAAACATAAATTTTGGAATAACAAAGAGACTCAAGCCTTTTGTTCCGGGGCCGCCACCTTCTCGACGTGCAAGCACATAGTGAATGATGTTCGGATTGAGGTCACTATCACCGGATGTAATAAATCTTTTTGTTCCCGTGATATGCCATGTTCCATCAGGTTGCTCGACAGCTTTGCTACGACCGGCACCAACATCACTTCCGGCTTCTGGCTCAGTCAACATCATCGTTGCGCCCCAGTCGTTGTCGACCATCAACTTCGCCATCTTCTTCTGTTGTTCGTTTCCGAGAGCGTAAGCAACATGAGCAAAGGAGGTGCCTGAGGCATAGATATGAACTGAGGGATTGGAACCTAGAACCATTTCGGCAATTGCCCAACGAAGCGATGCTGGAATAATCGTCCCGCCGATTTCTACGGGTGCATCAATGCGCCACCATTCACCATCCATGTATGCCCGGTAGGACTTTATGAAAGATGGAGGCAATTTGGCATCTCCTGTTGCTGGGTTGAAATCAACACCCAGCCGATCACCTTCCACGAAGGAAGCGGCAAGATCATTTTCAGATAAGCGCTTCATCTCTTCAAGCATTCCCATGACGGTGTCTTTATCGAGGTCGCTGTAAATGGAAGTGCCCAGGACATCCTCACGTTTGAGTAGGTCGAAGAGGCAAAATTCAATATCTCGCAGGTTGGCTGTGTAATGACTCATGCACGTAGGATGCTACTAGCCAGTAACTTATGCAAGTATTTCAAAGGCCAATGTTGCGAAATTGGCAAAAAATGACCGTGCCAAAGGATTCCCAAGACACTATCGGTAACCCCTTAAGCGTGCTAATTTCCCCCGTAACATCTCCATTTCTATTTACCATAAGAACGGAAAGGTAAAAATGCTAAGAAAACCTTCGCTCAAACTGCTTGCGCTCGGGGTGGTATCCCTCGTTTTAATTTCAGGGTGTAGCGCCTCGAAATCGACCTCTACAGCGTCAGACGCATCTACAACATCTAAAGGACGAGTCTGCGTCATTCTTCCCGACAGCGCTTCATCACCTATTTGGGAGAACGTTCATCGCCCCGTCCTAAAAGCAGGTTTCGAAGCAGCTGGTTATACAACTGATATTCAGAATGCAAATGGAGATACAAATAAGTTCGCCACCATCGGCGCTCAGCAGCTTTCTAGTGGTTGCAAATTGATGCTCATCGTCGATCTCGAAGGCGCTGGTATTCAAATTGCCGCTAAAGCTAAAGCCCAAAAGATTCCAGTAATTGCTCTAGATCGCCCACTTGTTGGTGCCGATTACTTCGTTTCATACGACAACTACAAAATTGGTCAGATTCAAGGCCAATTGGTTGCCGATGCTTTGAAAGCAGAAGGTAAAGATATTTCGAAGATGAATGTTGTTTATGTTGGCGGAGATCCAACGGATGGCACAGTTAAGTTGCTGCGCGGTGGCGCCAACCAAGCTTTGACAGCTGCTGGACTTGTTAAGCCAGCTGGTGAAACTCAAGGAACATGGGATGGCGCAAAAGCCGGAACATACTTCGAGCAAATGTACACACGCTTGAATGGCAAAGTTGATGGAGTTTGGGTCGCTAACGACACAAACGCCGCTGCCGTCATCACAATTCTAGATAAGTACGGCAAGAAAATTCCTGTGTCAGGACAAGATTCAACTGATGCCGGATTGCAGAACGTACTTCTAGGAAAGCAAAGTGGAACTGTGAACACATCAGGCCATGCAGAGCCTTTGGCTGCAATCACTGTTGGCGTGGACATTCTCACTGGCAAGGTTCCTGCATACACCGAAAAGCAAGACGGCGTGCCTTTCATTAAGGTTGATCCTCAGGTTGTTCATGCTGAGACCATCAAGGAACTCATCGCAAGTGGTCAAGCGGTGGCAGCAAACCTATGTACAACTCCTGAGCTAAAGACAGCTTGCACGAAATACGGAGTTAAGTAATAAGAATGGTGAG
This sequence comes from uncultured Actinomycetes bacterium, assembly GCA_903924485.1. Lineage (GTDB taxonomy): Bacteria > Actinomycetota > Actinomycetes > Nanopelagicales > Nanopelagicaceae > QYPT01. The sequence continues at coordinate 8,815 of CAIYBL010000124.1, read as the reverse complement.
AGGCAGAATCAATTCTGCCTCTCACTATTTTTACCTTTCCTAATTATTTTCTCTTAAGGAGTTAGATGACTACCGCTGCTGTGCCTGTTATTGAATTAAAATCAGTCGCCAAATCATTCGGTGCTGTCGAAGTCTTGTCTGGTGTGGACTTTACGGCCATGGCTGGAGAAGTCACCGCCTTAGTTGGCGACAACGGTGCCGGCAAATCCACGCTGATTAAAGGAATTGCTGGAGTACAGGCATACGACGCGGGAACGATTCTTTTTGAAGGCAAGGAAGTTCATATTAAATCCCCAGTAGATGCTAGTGACTTGGGTATTGAAGTTGTTTATCAAGACCTGGCCTTGTGTGACAACTTAGATATTGTTCAAAATATGTTTCTCGGTCGCGAAATGGTCCGATCTGTATCAATTGACAGTGAATCTATGGAACAAAAGGCTGCGGCAACTCTTAAGGGACTTTCTGTCCGTAATATTTCTTCAGTAAGGCAAAAGGTTTCAAGTTTGTCTGGTGGTCAGCGACAGACCGTCGCGATTGCTCGTTCTGTACTTTGGGAAAATAAATTGGTTATTTTAGATGAACCAACTGCGGCGCTGGGTGTTTCCCAAACTAAACAGGTTTTGAAGATGGTTAGGGACCTTGCTGACACGGGCGTGGCTGTGATTTTAATTAGCCACAATATGCAAGAGGTCCTAGCGGTAGCAGATAGCGTTCAAATTCTACGTCTGGGACAGATGGTGGCTAATTTGAAGGCGAGTGAAACCAACCTTCATTCAATTGTCAGCTATATAACGGGCGCAGAAAGCCTTTCAATCTCTGGAGAGGCTGCGCTATGAGCGAGGAATTGTCATTCAAGCAGGAGAGTAAAAATTTCCTGAACGGAATTCGCCACGGACGCATGGGATCACTGCCTGCGATTATCGGGTTTTTTGTTTTAGTAACCCTCTTCACATTCCTAAGCCCTGTATTTTTCACTGAACTAAATTTTGCAAACCTGCTTCAACAGGCAGCGCCTCTAATTATTCTTGCGATGGGTTTAGTTTTTATCCTATTGATCGCAGAGATTGACCTTTCAGCCGGAGTAACCTCAGGTCTCGTTAGTGCCATCTTTGTTGTTACTTTGAAAAACTTTGGCATTCCTTGGTGGCTTGCGATTATTCTTTCATTGCTAGTTGGAGTTGCCATTGGATTGATTATTGGCTTGATGGTGGCGAAAGTAGGTATTCCATCTTTCGTTGTTACCCTCGCGGCATTTCTAGCTTTCCAAGGTTTGCAATTGATGGTTATCGGTCAAGGTGGTTTATATAGAGTTGAATCACCTACGATTTTGTCGCTAGAGAACGGGAATCTCTCTGTTGTCTTCGGCTGGGCGTTAGCGATCTTCCTAGTTGGCTATGTCTATGTGAATGGACTTTATGCTCGTAGACGTCGTCGCAAAAATGGGCACGCTAATCGAGCAATCACTGTCCTTTATTTTCAAGTGATAGGAACTGCGTTGGTAGTTTTCTCCTCTGTATATTTCTTGAGTTTGCATCGTGGGTCCAATCCGCAGGTTCAAATTCAAGGCGTTCCAGTGGCCGTACTGGTTGTTCTGGTGGTCATAATCCCTAGTAGTTACCTTTTGAATAAAACACCTTTCGGCATTCATGTTTACGCAGTTGGAGGCAATCCAGAAGGTGCCCGTCGTGCGGGTATTAACGTCGGCAAGCTACGCATCATCATTTTTATGATCGGGTCTGGGTTGGCATCAATTTCTGGCCTAATGGCGGCGAGTCGAGTTGGAACAGTTGATGCATCAGCTGGGCGAACTGTCGTACTCAGCGGAGTTGCGGCGGCAGTTGTTGGTGGAGTCAGCCTTTTTGGTGGTCGAGGACGCCTGACGGACGCCGTTATTGGTGGACTGGTAATTGCCGTTATCGACAATGGATTGGGCCTTCTTAACTTGCCTTCAGGTTTGAACTTAGCCGTAACTGGCGCAGTTTTGCTCATGGCAGCGACAGCGGATGCTCTATCCCGCAAACACGGAAATCTGACAGGACGCTGACTAGGTTAAGCATGGGCAAGGCATGTAAAGTCCCCAACTATGTTGCTTAGTGATCGTGATCTCCGCCTAGAAATCAAGGCTGGCCGTGTCCGCGTTGAACCCTTCGATGAAGGGATGATTCAGCCATCTAGCATCGACGTCCGGCTGGATCGTTTTTTTCGCGTCTTTGAAAATCATAAGTACTCAGTTATTGATCCATCTGTGGAACAAGGTGAACTCACCCGTGAGGTAGAAGTCGGCGCCTCCGAGTTTTTCATTTTGCACCCAGGAGAATTTGTTTTAGCTAGTACGTATGAAGTGATTACGTTGCCTGATGACATCGCTGGCCGCCTTGAAGGAAAGTCATCCTTGGGTCGCCTTGGGTTACTAACGCACTCCACCGCGGGATTTATTGACCCAGGTTTTTCTGGTCACATCACGCTTGAACTTTCTAATGTCGCCAATTTGCCAGTAAAACTTTTCCCAGGAATGAAAATCGGGCAGTTATGCCTCATAAAACTCACCTCGGCGGCAGAACATCCCTATGGGTCGGCTTTGTACGGATCTCGCTACCAAGGACAACGCGGGCCAACCCCCAGCCGTTCATGGATGAACTTCCACAAAAGCGATATTGAGTAAATTTTTATTCGCTCTTTAACTAAAGAGCGGTAGATTATGCACATGTCTACTATTGAAATTGTTCTCCTGATAATTGCTGCAATTGGCTTCTTTATTGTCACCCTCTACAACCGTCTTGTCCGACTGAACATTTCAGTGAACGAGGCTTTTGCTCAGATCGAAGTACAACTCAAGCGCCGATCTGACTTGATTCCGAATCTGGTCGAAACCGTAAAAGGTTACGCTGCACATGAAAGCGGAACATTTGAAAAAGTAGTCAATGCTCGCGCCAAAGCGACAACTGCTACGACAGTAGCGGACGTTGCAGCTGCCGATGGAATGCTCACGCAAGCTCTTCGCGGATTACTAGCTGTTGCAGAGGCTTACCCAGACCTAAAAGCTTCAACAAACTTTTTGGCCTTACAGGAGGAACTTTCCACTACAGAGAATAAAATTTCCTTCGCTCGCCAGTTTTATAATGAAAATGTTCGCGCCTTGAATAATGCCGTTAAAACCATCCCTACATCGCTATTCGCGGGTATCGCAAAGGTAACCACCCGAGACTTCTATGAAGTTGAAGATCCTCAATCACGCCAAGCACCAAACGTAAAGTTCTAATACTGAATGGCTGAAGTTTCATTTAGGGGTATGCAGAACGCCAATCGGCGCAAGACATACCTACTCCTTGGCGGCATGGGGGCTCTTGTTTGGGTTGTTGTTTATGCAGCGTTAACTTATTTTGGCACCAGTACCGTAGGCATTGTTCCCATTGCAGTTGGTATTGCGTTGATATCTGTGTGGGGTTCGTATTACACCTCCGATTCAATTGTTTTACGTATGACAGGCGCGAAGCTGTTGCAGGAAAGTGACAATCCCAAACTCTTCAATGTCATTCATGAAATCGTAATCGCCAGCGGATTGCCTATGCCCAAAGTCGCAATTGTTGAAGACCCGGCCCCAAATGCTTTTGCTACAGGTCGAGACCCACAACATGCGGTAATTGCATTTACAACTGGCATTTTGGACGCGATGGATCGCGATCAATTACAAGGTGTGATCGCCCACGAAATGTCGCACGTGGCAAATAGGGACACATTGGTTTCAGCGGTAGCGGCTACGACCGCTGGCGCCATCGCAATCATCAGCGACATCTTGACTCGAATGATGTGGTTTAGCGGCGGACGCAGGGATGATCGAGACAGTGGCGGCAACCCTGTAGCCCTGGTGATCTCTTTAGTAGTTCTCATCCTTGCTCCGATAGCAGCAATGTTATTGAAATCTGCTGTATCGAGAAAGCGAGAGTCGCTAGCTGATGCAACCGCAGTGGCGTTTACGAGAAACCCTGCGGGATTGCGCTCTGCCCTTGAAGTATTGGCTGCCGACTCAACAGTGGTTCATCAACGATCAAATGCCGTTGCGCATATCTGGATTGAGTCACCGCTTGATGGGAAATCAGTTTCACGGCTATTTTCAACTCATCCACCCATTGAAGAGCGGATTGCAGCACTTCGCGCAATGGAGAGTTTGGGACCTGCTCAGTAATTTAAGCGGTGATGGGGAAAAACAGCGTGAATGTTGAGCCTTCGCCCAATTTACTTGTCACACTTACTCGTCCACCATGTGCTCGCATAACCGCATCGACGATAGAAAGCCCAAGCCCGCTGCCTTCATCACTATTGCGAGAACGCGATACGTCGGCTCGGAAGAAGCGTTCGAAAATCTTTTCTTGATCAAGTTCACTTAAACCTGGACCTTCATCGTGAACCGAAACAGTTACACCTTCATCTGATTGCGAGATTTTGACATCAATTTTTGTACCACTTGGTGTGTGTGTGCGGGCGTTTGCCAACAAGTTAGCAACAACTTGGTGAATGCGATTGGTATCTCCCAAAACATAAATGTCTTCATCAGGAACTTCCACCGTTACTGGGTGTTGTTGGCCAGCAGCACGTGCCGACTCAACGGCTTCTCTGACTACCGAACTCAAATTAACGGGAACTCTTTCAACATCTCGTGCTTGGTCAAGGCGAGCAAGGAGCAGTAGGTCTTCTACTAAAGAACCCATCCGTAAAGATTCCTTCTCGATTCTTCCGAGCAATTCAATCGTCTGGGCTTCACCTTTTACTGCCCCTTGACGATGCAACTCCGCAAAGCCACGAATTGCCGTCAGAGGTGTACGTAGTTCATGACTGGCATCGGCAACGAAGCGACGTAGACGATTTTCACTAGCGGTGCGCGCTTCAAATGATTCCTCAATTCGAGTCAACATTTGGTTGAGTGAACCCACCAAGCGTCCAACCTCGGTATCGGGTTTTGCTTCAGGAAGACGTGCCGAAAGATTTCCGGCGGCAATAGATTCAGCAGTTGTTTCAACTTCCTCTAGCGGCCTCAAACCGATTTTTATAACTTGTCCTGATGCCAGCGCGATAAGCAAGAGTGCGAAGAGTCCAATAAAGATAAAGAGAAGTTGCAGTTGATGAACTGTCTGGTCAATGTTTTCCAAGGATTGAGCCACAACAACGCTTCCAATAGCTGAGGGAAGTACGCGGGCAAGCACTCTGAAATCAGTACCTGGCGCGCTAATTGTGAAAGGTTGGTTTTTATGGAGTAAAACTTGAGCAGGTGTCATTCCGTCAACGAAGCTACCGATTGTCTGTGTATTGAGATCTCCGCCGATAATGCCAAGAATGTTGCCTTTAGCGCCTAAGAGAGTGACAGACATTGTTGTTGGGACAGAACGAAGGGGGCGCAAGGTCGGAACAGTTCGAGCTGTGGGCGATCCTTCACTTGCCTCAGTATGAGTCGTGCCCATCATTGTGTTGTTGTCATCTTGCGCAATGCCAGCTCGATCAAGCCGTAGTGACGTGCCGCCAGCAACACTGGATAATTGAGTATCCATTTGTGTCATAAGAAAAGATCGAAGTGCACTTCCTGCGGCGACATCGGATGCAGCAAAACCTAAACCAGAAAGAATTACCACACCAACAATTAATCGGCTACGCAAACTCCATAAACTTAATGGGCGCGAAACGTTGCGAAGTGGTGAGGGCATAATAAATAAAGGTTAGCGCAGAAGCACTACTTCTTTGGCGGCATCCGTAGTCGATAACCAACACCGCGCACTGTATGAATCAGTGGGGGATCAAAGGAGTCGATTTTCTTGCGCAGGTAGGAAATGTATGTCTCAACAATTCCCGCGTCTCCACGGAAGTCGTATTGCCAGACATGATCCAAAATTTGTGCTTTGGATACAACGCGGTCGGCATTGATCAAGAGATAGCGAAGCAAAAGAAATTCTGTCGGGGAGAGATCGATAAGTTGGCCAGCGCGATAGACCTCGTGCGTTGCCTCATCAAGTTCGAGATCAGCAAATCGAATTTTCTCGTCATCAGGCAGCATTTCAATTGCGCCAGTACGACGCAAGAGTGCGCGAAGGCGAGCAACGAGCTCTTCTAAACTAAAAGGCTTCGTCATGTAGTCATCGCCACCGATTGTTAAACCAGCAACCTTGTCTTCCATGCCATCTTTAGCTGTTAGGAAAAGAACACCAACGTTATGACCTTCCGTCCGAAGTTGTCTGCACACTTCAAAGCCATCAAGGTCGGGCAACATCACGTCAAGAACCATCGCGTGCGGCTGGAATTCTTCAGCGACCTGCAAAGCTTGCGCGCCAGTAGCCGCAGTTCGAACATCAAATCCAACGAATCGAAGACTTGTGGAAATGAGATCACTAATGCTTGATTCATCATCAACCACCAAGATCCTGTGGGTCTTAACTTCACTTACATCACTCACTGCATCACGCTCTCTGAGAGTCGTCATAGTCATCACCTCTTGTATGCAGAAAACACCTGCAACCTGGGCGTTACCTGAGAATACTCCCTAAAGCGGCTATGGATTTAGAGGTTTTACCGATCGAAGGAGCGCCTGGGCGACATCTAGGACCTCAACCTCTGATTCTCTGGCGTCCACCCCGTCTGAAACCATGACCCGGCAGAACGGACAAGCCACGGCAATTTCTTGGGCCCCTGTGGCCAAAGCTTCATCAACGCGGTTGAGGTTGATACGGGTGCCAATGGTTTCTTCCATCCACATACGTCCGCCTCCGGCGCCGCAACAGAATGAGCGTTCCTGATTACGAGGCATCTCGGTGATCTCAACTCCTGTGGCTTCAAGAAGTTCGCGAGGTGGTTCATACACTTTATTGTGACGACCTAAGTAGCAAGGGTCATGATAAGTCAGAGATTTTTCGCTTTTGTTTATAGGTACAAGCTTTCCTTCACGCACTAGTTGATTGAGAAGTTGTGTGTGGTGCACGACAGAGAGTTCATAACCGCTCTGAGCATAATCTCGACCGATTGTTGTAAAGCAATGAGGGCATGTGACAACAATCTTCTTCATACCTTTGTCAGTGCGTGAGGCAAAGACTTCCTTGAAGGTTTCAATATTTTCCTTAGCAAGAATTTGGTAGAGGAATTCATTGCCCGCACGTCGAGCAGGATCTCCCGTGCAAGTTTCTTTCTTGCCAAGGACAGCGAAGGAAACTCCAGACATGTACAACAATTCGGCAACTGCCTTTGTAGTCTTCTTCGCACGATCTTCAAACGCGCCGGCGCAACCCACCCAGAAAAGATATTCAACATCTTCCGGTAGTTCGCCTTCAACTTTGCGAATCGGGAAATCACATTCCGCCATCCACCCATCACGATCGGCGCGGTTGGCGCCCCAAGGGTTTCCTGCATTTTCAAGGTTACGGAAAGTTCCACCGAGTTCGGATGGAAATTCTGATTCGACAAGAACCTGAAAGCGGCGCATATTAACTATGTGATCAATGTGTTCGATATCTACAGGACACTCATTAACGCAAGCACCGCATGTAGTGCATGACCACAATACGTCGAGGGAAATAGGAGCGTTATCTCCGACCATTGCCTCGTTTTCGACAACCTTTGTCATCGCGTGATCGCGCATTGCCATGATTAAAAGCTTGGGAGATAAGGGTTTTTCGGTGTGCCAGGCAGGACACTGAGATTGGCAACGGCCACACTCGGTGCAGCTGGCCATATCCAGCAAACCCTTCCAGGAAATATCAGCACGAGTTCCAAGTCCGAATACTTCGTCATCGGCGGGATCATCGAAGTCAATGACTTTTCCGTGGGACAACATTTCTGGAAGTTCACCAAGGGATGGAGTTCCATCGCTGTGACGTTTGTAATAGACATTAAAGAAAGCCAGGAAGCGGTGCCAAGCGACACCCATATTTAGGTTAAGTGCAATGACAATAAACCACGTCATTGAAACAATGATCTTTGTTGCAGCAACAATTTGAATCCACTCTGTGATGGTTCCAAGTGAGAGTTGTTTAAAGAGAACAACGATGCGCCATGAGAATGTGTAGTGCCAGCTCCATAATGTGTCGGATGAAAGCGCTCCCTCAAGCCCGCGCAGAGCCATGACACAAAAGACGATTACTAAAATAGTTGCTTCAACGTAATAAGCCTTCAATGAACCTGAACCGTAGAAGCGTGATGCCTTGCCTTTGCGGAAGATGCGCGTGAATTGGCGAATACCAATTAGCGTGACGATTCCAAGGCCCGTAAAGACGGCGATGAGTTCGGTGAGGTACTCATACGGAATGAAATGTCCGATTAGCGGCAAAGAGAATGAAGGGTTAAAAACCTGTCCGTAGGCGGTAAGTAAAGTTCCAAAGAGAGTTACGAACCCAACCATGACAACCCAGTGCGCAATTCCGGTACCGGTGAAGTTGAGCATCTTCGTATGGCCAACAATTTCACCGAGCATGTGGCCCAAACGAGAGCGTCGGTTGCCACTGCGCGTTGGATCGGGTTGACCCGCCTTGTAGATGGCGATCAATTTACGAGCTGCGATGAACACGAGGATCAGAGCCACGAGGGTGATGCCGTAGGAAAGGACGGGGAGCGCGATGTTCAACCAATATGCCATGTGCAGAGGTTAGTAAGGATTTTCCACATTGGCGGGAATAAACCTGCCTCTGCGCCTGTTCCCTTGATAACAACCTTGAGTCACATCGACTCAATCTTTTGACAAAATGCGGCGCAAGGTTGAAAATACAGGTAGTGGCCTCAATCGGGCCAGAAATGGAGCAATAAAATGGCTAGAGCAGTTGGAATTGACCTTGGCACCACCAGATCG
>CAIYBL010000123.1 GCA_903924485.1 uncultured Actinomycetes bacterium | reverse complement strand
CTACCTTGACCTTGGTTGCCGCCCCTTAGGAAACATATTTCCTAGGAGGGTAGGCTACGGGCATGTTCTTTGATATGGGTGGCGGGGAAATGATTGGCCTGGCAGTACTAGCAATGATCTTGCTTGGGCCAGAACGTTTACCTAAATTTGCATCAGATGCAGCACGATTCATTCGCAAGGTTCAGCGGTTGACGCAATCGGCAACTCACGAGTTACGCGAGACCCTAGGACCTGGGTTTGAAGACCTTCAACCCGCAGATCTCAATCCGAAAGCATTTATCAAGAAGCACATTGACGCCTCCCTTGAAGAAATTGATGCCGAAGAGCGACCAACCCCGAAGATGGATCCAGACATACTATGAGTGTTCTTGAATCAATTAATACCGCTCTTTCTAAAGTCCAAGACCCTGAACTACATCGATCAATTACCGATCTCGGGATGGTTGAGACAGTCACTTTCACGGGTGGTGTTGTCGACATCAAAATCTTGTTAACAATTTCGGGTTGCCCCATGCAGGATCGACTCCGCGGGGATGTCACCGAAGCGCTGGTGAGTATCTCGGACGTAACATCAGTAAATCTGCAATTTGGCGTAATGTCTGAGGAACAAAGAAACAATGTGAAATTGTTGTTGCGAAATGGTCGCGAGAAATTCATCCCATTCGCACAACCCGATTCCCTGACAAGAGTTATCGGAATCGCATCAGGAAAAGGCGGAGTAGGAAAATCTTCACTGACGGTAAATCTTGCAGTTGCCGCTGCCGGAAAAGGGTTACGAGTCGGAATTCTTGATGCTGATGTGTATGGGCACTCAGTTCCACGACTCATGGGCCTGATGGGACAAAGACCAACTGCGATTGATCAAATGTTTATCCCGCTTGAGGCGTACGGCGTGAAGACAGTCTCGATGGAGATGTTTAAACCTGAGCGCGCAGATGCAGTGGCATATAGAGGACCTTTGCTGCACCGAGTTCTGGAGCAATTACTGAGTGATGCTTACTGGGGAGACTTAGACCTTTTGCTCATTGATTTGCCGCCAGGAACAGGAGACTTAGCAATTTCGCTAGGTCAATTGATTCCAAGTTCTGAAATTGTTGTCGTAACAACCCCACAGATTGCCGCCGCAGAAGTTGCTGAACGTGCTGGCAGAATTGCTCACCAAATTAAGCAACATGTGATCGGCGTTATTGAAAACATGTCAGATTTCCCATGCCCAAAATGTGGCGAATTAATCTCTCTTTTTGGAAGCGGTGGAGGAGAAGCTACAGCCAAGCGACTTTCTGAATTAGTTGGAATGGATGTTCCACTCCTAGGAAAAGTTCCCTTCAGCCCAGATTTGCGCACAGGAGGCGATGCAGGCACTCCTGTGGTTTTAGAGCACCCGAATTCACCAGCATCCTTGGTGATCAATGAGATTGTACGTTCTCTGATCGTTCGGCCTAAGTCCCTCCTCGGTGTCCGACTTGGCTTAGCGCAGTAATGCCGAATACCTCCTCGACGAATCACACGCAACTTCCTGCTCGCGCAGATTTGATTCGCTTGGGTGTTGGAGTACTGGGTATTGGAACGTCAGGGTCGCTTATAGCCACGAGCATCATGCCTGTGCCGACGTTGATTTTTTGGCGAAATCTAGGCGGAGCGCTTGTCACGGCGCCCTTTGCTCTGCGGCAATCACAATGGAGAAATCGACATGGATTGCTGTGGTCAAGCTTGGCTGGCGTTCTCTTAGCGCTGCACTTTATGGGATTTTTTTTAGCGATGCGAATGACGAGCGTCGCTTCGGGAACAGCCTTGGCTGCGCTACAACCGATTTTTGCCGCACTGTTTCTTAAAATCTCTGGAAGTCATATTCCTTCTAAGGTGTGGCTAGGCATGGTGGTGAGTTTTTCTGGAGTTCTCCTAATATCTGGAATAGACCTTCATCTTTCTGTCCGTTCCTTTCTAGGCGACTTATCCGGACTTGGAAGTGCAGCCTTTGCAGCGTTGTACCTGATGGCTGGGGCAAAAGCCCAGGTTAATTTTGAAACCACCACATACACAACTGTTTGTTACTTCATTTGCTCGCTAACAGTTTTACCGATTGCACTCTTCTCATCATTGCCTGTCATGCATTTTCCTGCACGTGAGTGGTGGATTGTCGCTGGTCTAATTCTAGGTGCCCAGATTTTGGGTCATACGTTATTTAATTCAACTCTTCGTCGGGTATCGCCAGCCGTTATCTCCCTTATCGTTTTCTTCGAAGTTCCAGTGAGTGCACTTATCGCTTTTCTTTGGCTTGATCAAAAACCAGCCTTTGGTGTCTTGCCAGGAATTGTTTTAGTTTTGGTTGGCTGCGTTCTTGTTGTGACCCGTACGCGTCCTAATGATGTAGAGGTTGTCTTGTGATTGACCTTCACGCGCATACAACGTGTAGCGATGGCACAGAAACTCCCCGCCAGCTAGTTAATAATGCCATCATTCACGGGCTTTCAGTTTTAGCGATCACCGATCATGACTCAATTGCTGGATGGCAAGAAGCTTCGAGCGCCGTCCGAGGTAACCTTTCACTAGTTCCAGGTGCAGAAATTTCTTGTTTAACTCTGGATGGAATAAGCGTGCACATGTTGGGTTTGCTCTTCGATGCCTCGAATGCACAAATGTTGCGCATGCTCGATGAAACCCGTGATAGCAGAATTCCACGGATGGTGAAAATGGTTGAGCTGCTTAACGCCGGTGGCTATGACATCACAATGGAAGATATTGAATCGGTAATGCCGACTGGAGCAACACTTGGGAGGCCGCATTTAGCCGATGCTCTCGTCGCCAAGAAATTCATCTCATCACGTGATGAAGCTTTTAAAGGCTTGCTAAATAATGATTCTGAATATTATGTTTCACATATGGCCCCAACACCTGAGGTAGCGATTGCCCAAATTAGATCTGCCGGTGGCGTTGCAGTGATAGCTCATCCATTTGCCTCTCACAGGGGAGAGACATTGGATACGTCCAATTTTGATTCCCTTGTGGCGGCAGGGCTCAATGGGATTGAAGTGGATCATCGGGACCACAGCACAAGCGAACGAGCAGCATTGCGTGCGATTGCCAAGGACCTTGACTTAGTCATCACGGGATCAAGCGATTACCACGGCACTGGCAAACTCAATTTATTAGGCGAAAACTCGACTGATCCCGGAGAATGGACTCGCTTGGAATCTTTGGCTAACGCGCGAAGGGTTGTGAAATTATGAATCTTGCATCTACCAGTGCTGTTACTTTTGCAATTCAAGCTTTCGTAACGCTCTTCGTAATTATGGATCCACCTGGAGCAACGCCCATCTTTCTCGGATTAGTTGCGGATAAGTCCGTCAAGGTTCGACGTCGTTTGGCGTGGCAAGCCGCTGGGGTATCGCTTATTGTTATTGGAGTCTTCGCGCTCTTTGGTCGCTTTCTTCTTAACTATCTCAACATTTCAATTGCATCATTACAAGGCGCCGGAGGATTACTTCTCTTGCTCGTCTCCCTTGAACTGTTGACTGGGCGAGGAAACGAAGGACCGCAAGGAGCAGATTCCAACATCGCACTAGTTCCACTGGGCACACCATTGCTTGCAGGTCCAGGAGCCATTGTGGCAACAATGATTTTCGTGCAGCGCGTACACGACACATCGCATGCGCTTGGACTAATTGCAGCGGTTCTCGCCGTCCATTTAGCAATCGCGCTGGCATTGCTTTCATCAACAACTATTTTGCGTGTTATACGTCAAAGTGGGGTGACCTTGGTGGCGCGAGTTGCAGGTTTGCTATTAGCCGCAATTGCAGTTCAAATGATTGTTGATTCGGTAAAAGCTTTTTCTCTAAACTGGTGATTACACTTCTTCAGTTTTAAATTTCTTATTGCGAGTGCGTGTCCTCTCGGTTTTCATTCGGACAGGAGCAGATTTCTTTGGTGCACTGCGTTCTGTGCGTTGAGGAGCACGCGCGCGGGTAGGTTCTTCAACTGGTTTGGCAGCCTTGAGGCGGCCTTGTGAACCTGCTGGAATCTTCATTGATGTGTAGAGGTGCTCTGAGGATGAATACGTTTCAATCGGTTCGGCAAGCCCCAACTTAAGGGATTGATTGATGAGGCTCCATCGCGTTATGTCGTCCCAGTCAACGAATGTGACGCCGATACCGTGGGCTCCTGCTCGAGCAGTACGTCCAATGCGGTGAACATACGTCTTGTCATCTTCAGGGCACTGGTAATTGATGACGTGAGTGATGCCATCAATATCAATTCCGCGAGCTGCCACATCTGTTGCAACAAGTACATCTGATTTTCCAGCTTTGAAGTCTGATAAAGCTTTCTCGCGCGCACTTTGCCCGAGATCGCCATGGATCGCTGCAGCTTTGAAGCCACGCTCTAGGAGATCATCGGCGGTCTTTTGACAAGTTCGCTTGGTTCGGCAAAAAACCATCGTCGGACCGCGTCCTTCAGCTTGCAGAATGCGGCCGAGCATTTCAATTTTATCGAGGGCGTGTGCGCGCAAAACATGTTGTTCGACTCGTGAGACAACGGCGCTTTCATCATCATTATCTTGAGTGCGAATATGAACAGGTTGATTCATGAATCGACGCGCTAATGCAATGATGTCGCCGGGCATGGTGGCCGAAAAGAGCATGGTCTGCTTGCGCTCTGGAGTACTCGTGAAAATCTTTTCAACATCGGGCAAAAATCCTAGATCGAGCATCTCATCTGCCTCATCCAGCACGAGACGAGCTACCTTGCTGAGCTTGACCTGACCCTGCCTATATAAATCTAATAAGCGTCCTGGGGTTCCAACGACAATCTCAACGCCTGCTTGCAACTGTTCGATCTGAGGCTCGAATGCACGTCCTCCATAGACAGCAATCACCCTGATTCCTCGCGCTTGGGCAAGTTCATGAATGTCTTTGGCAACCTGCACGCAGAGTTCACGTGTAGGCACAACCACAAGGGCTTGAGGCAATCCTTTGTTTTCAAATTGCGTCCACTCGGAATCCTGGGGAGCAATTACTCTCTCGATAAGTGGAATTCCGAAAGCAAGAGTCTTTCCTGTTCCAGTTTTTGCTTGGCCTATAACGTCGCCATCGGCAAGGGCAATCGGAAGGACCATCTCCTGGATCGCAAAAGGCGCTATAAAACCATGGGCGTTAAGCGAGGCAATTGTTTCGGCTCGGAGTGGAAGATCGGCGAAAGTGTTTGTCACTATTACAGGGTGCCAAAACCAACGCGACGCTCAGATTGTTCGCCGATCTCGACGAAGCCAATCTTTTGTGCAGGCACAATTATTTGACGACCGCGTAGATCACTCAGGATCAGGGGATTACCCGAGGAGAGAGCGGCCGTGACCGCCTCACGAATGTCCGAGGCTGGGGAAGGGCATTCAAATGCCAATTCGCTGGAAACATCACTAACGACGATACGGACTTCGGAGCCGTGAGTTGCTGGAGTTTTCTTTGTGCTCATATGCAAATCCTACCGAGTAACGTCCATGATTGCCGAATTAGCGTTATTTAGCGCTCAAATCAGGTGCGAGGAAAACCAGAAATTCCTCGCCAAATTACATTAGATACGAGATTGGTTGCTTGATCGCGCGTGAGTTTGCTATCGCGCTCTAACCAATGGCGCGCTGTTACTTGAGCGCTACCAATGAGGCCTACACCAAGCAACATTGCAGCCTCTTGAGGCAAGCCAGTATCTAAAGAAATAACAGCGCTAACGGCTGCTGCGCAGTCATAGGTCATGCGATTTAATCTTTCTCGAACTGCTGGTTCAACACTCATATCACTTTCGAAGAGCAAGCGAAACGCTTCGCCTTCGCTATCGATAAATGCAAAGTAGGCATCTACCGTCGCTTTAACGCGATTGGAATTCTCTGGTGTGGAGGCAATTGCTTTTTGAATTTGGAAAACGAGTGAATCAATATGTAGATCTAGGACCGCTAGATAAAGTTCTAATTTGGAAGGAAAATGTTGGTAGAGAACTGGCTTGCTGACACTGGCGCGGTCGGCAATCTCATCCATTGCCGCTGAGTGATATCCGGCGGCAGTAAAGACCTCTAAGGCTGCATTCAGGAGTTGAGCTCGTCGCTCATCACGAGGCAGTCTCGCCTTGTTATCCGCACGTGCATCATCGGTAGCCATTGCGCTAATCGTAGGGGAAGGAGTTGCTAAAGCGCCACGTCGGCCGTAGATGAGATTGCTGGGATCGGCGCCGTAAGGCAGAATGGCGAATATGACATCACTGCCTTTTGCCGGATTTCGAGCGCTCCTGGTTCACGCCCATCCGGATGATGAAACAATCAATAACGGAGCGACAATGTCCTATTACGCCTCCTTAGGAGCCAAGATCACTTTAATTACCTGCACTCGAGGTGAAGAAGGTGAGGTGTTGGTACCTGGCCTATCGCATTTAGCGTCATCGGAAGGCGATCAACTAGGCAGCCATCGCGTCTTAGAACTGAAAGAGGCTATGGCGATACTTGGAATTTCCGATCATCGTTTTCTTGGAAATGACACAATCAAGTTTCGCGACAGCGGAATGATGGGCACGGAGCCAAATAATCGACCTGACGTATTTTGGCAAGCAGATGTTGATGCGGCGGCGCAACTGGTCGTTGATGTGATCCATGAAGTAAAACCTCACGTTTTGCTCACCTATGACGAAATTGGTGGCTACGGCCATCCAGATCACATTCAGGCACATCGAGTGGCAATGCGCGCAGCAGAGTTATCACCCCAGTCAGGAAATGGATGGGAGATTAAAAAGATTTATTGGAATGCAATGCCTAAATCAGTTATCGCCCAAGGGATAGAGGCAATGAAAGCTTCAGGTTCAGATTTCTTTGGTGCCGAAAGTGTTGACGACCTTCCGTTTGTGAAAGATGACGAACTCGTGACTGCGGTTGTCGATGGGACGGCACATGTTGATGCGAAGATGGCTGCAATGAAAGCTCATGAAACGCAGATTGCCGTGGATGGACCGTTTTTTGCTCTCTCCAATAATTTAGGATCCCAAATATGGGGCCTTGAGTATTACTCACTCGTTAAAGGTGTGGCAGCAGCGCCATTTAATGCAGATGGAAGAGAAACAGATTTGTTCGCCGGACTAAATCCTGAATGAAAGCTCTTGTCTCTGTTTTCTTAGGAGTTGCCTTCGGAGCGTGTTCTGTACTTTTGCATAACGCGTTCGTTCCAGGTGGATTAATCCTTTCACTCCTGGGAAGCGGCGTGGGCATTTGGCTAATCGGTCGCGGGTGGGCACGACGTCGCTACAAAGCAATAGCTGCAATTTCATTGTTTCTTATTG
>CAIYBL010000122.1 GCA_903924485.1 uncultured Actinomycetes bacterium | reverse complement strand
GAAGTTTTCAATACTTCACACAAGCCTACGTCGCATCAGGTCAAGTAAATGATTACTCACACGCAATGTATTTCTATGCCACTCACATTTACTTCAGCGCCTTCAAGGCCTACGAAATGGGTTACGCCTCGGCGTTAGCTTGGGTACTCCTGGTCATCACTTTGCTCTGCACTCTCGTTATTCTGAAAACCCAGAAGCGCTGGGTTCATTATCCGAATGGATCCCTATTCAAATGAGCCTCTACGCCCCAGAAAAACGCGCTGAGATTGATCTGCAATCTAAAAGAGCGCGTCGCGATAAGAAATGGAACAATTTCCTGCACATGGTGGGAAATCACTCTTTACTTATAGCACTCTCTGCAATATTCATTTTGCCTCTCTACTTGGTCGTGGTTATTTCACTTATGAGCAAAGGTCAGGCGGAAACTCGTTCACTGTGGCCACACCCCTTCGTTTGGCACAACTACCTCGAAGTCTTTACCGCCGTTCCCTTCTTAAAATGGACCCTCAATACTCTGTTCGTTTCAGTAATGGGCACAATCGGTACTGTGGTCTCCAGCGTTCCGCCCGCATATGTTCTCTCTCGGCTGCAGTGGAAAGGTCGCGCAACTACGTTTATCGTGATTCTTTCTACGATGATGTTGCCTGGCCAAGTGACAATGATCCCTGTATATATTATTTTTTCCAGGTTGCATTGGATTCCATCATTTCTACCGTTGATCGTCCCCTCATTCTTCTCTAGCGCATTTTCCATTTTCCTCTTGCGCCAATTCTTCACGTCAATTCCTGATGAGATCTCAGATGCCGCACGTATTGATGGATGTAGCGAGTTTAAATTGATGATGCGCATAATTGTTCCACTTGCTAAACCTGCGATTTCAGCGATCGCACTCTTTGCATTTTTGGGCTCCTGGAATGATTTCTTTGGCCCTTTGCTGTATATCGTTGAGAACCCTAATCTCTGGACGCTAGGCATCGGCCTCAACGCCTTTCAAGGCATTCACCATGTGAACACCAATATGATGATGACCGCTTCTGCTCTCTTTATGGCACCTGTGATTATTATTTTCTTTTTCTCACAAAAAGTCTTTATTGAAGGCGTCACTCTCACTGGAGTAAAGGGATAAATGCCTACTTTTTCCTCACCTGCCGTACCGGCTCTCTTGCGCGAAATGAACGAGCGTAAAGTCTTAGACACTTTGCGCACCCACGGCGCCCTCCATGCTGCTCAAGTAGCGAGAATTAACGGACTTTCTAAACCAACCACATCTGTAATCTTGAGATCGCTCGTGGATTTCGGTTTGGTTCAAGAGTATTTCCCTGGCGCTGCTGACCCAAAACGAGCAAGGTCAGTATTTGAAGCCATTAGTGATGTTCACGTGGCGCTGGCGATTGATATCGGCGCCAGATTCATTCGAGCAGGCGTCAGCGATCTTTCAGGGACAGTTCGATCTCAAGTCAGTATCGCGGTCAAAAGTCTCACGCTCCCAGCGATAGTGAAAACTATGCACGTGGCGGCCGATAGCGCCCTGAAGGAAGCTGGCTTTGCTTTCAAGAAAGTTAATTCTCTAGTCGTAGGTGCTCCAGGAGTTGTCGATCAGTTATCAGGAGAACTCGCAATCGCTGGAACAATTACAGAACTTGATGGAGTGAACTTATCTACACTCGTGAAAAAGGAATTCGGAATAACTCCATTGGTCGAAAATGACATTAACTTAGCAACTCTCGCTGAAATGGATCAGGGCCACGGCGTAGGCCTGCGTAACTTTGCTGTCTTGTCCGTTGGTTCTGGTCTCGGTGCTGGAATTGTTCTCAATGGCGAACTGGTGCGTGGACACCGCGGCGCCGCAGGGGAAGTTTTTTACGTGCCATTCGGAGATCCTTCAGACTCTCACCGTTCCTCCACCAACCCTTCGGGAGATCGAATATCAGAGATTGCAAGTTCACTTGCTGGCAACTATCTCGACTCTGTGCTCACTCTCCCCTACACAACCATTGGAATCCTTGATGCAGCTCGACAAGGTGACGCACTGGCAAAGGCGGTAGTAAGGCAAGAAGCAGAGCGTATAGCGCTCTATGTTGCGACGATTTCATCCGTTGTCGACGTCGAACTTGTGGTCCTTGCCGGAGGTATCGGAAGGCAAGCAGATTTCTTCCTTCAACCAGTCCGCGATTTTGTTGCCTCTATTGTTCCTTTCCCTCCACGCATAGAAGTGACAACCCTAGGTGAAGGAAGTGTTCTTCGAGGAGCCCTTGATTTAGCTACCTCCATTGCATGCGATCAAGTATTCGCAGAGCGAGCAGCAGGTCATCATCGCGCACGCGCGATCACTGAATCGGTTTCATGAAAATTGCAGTTGTTGGTGGTGGCTCTACGTACACACCTGAGCTAATCGACGGCATACTTTCCCGTCAAGGGAAGCTACCCATTACCGAAATACACCTCATCGATATAGATATAGCTCGCATGGAGATCATCGCTGCCTTTGCTCAAAGGATGATCGAGGCCAAAGGCTCCACGATCAAAGTCTGCCACGGAACCGATCTACGCAAAGGAGTTCGTGACGCAACTTTTGTTATAAGCCAATTTCGAGTTGGTACTCAAGTGGCTCGAAATCGCGATGAGCTCCTCGGTCGAGAATTCGGGCTAATTGGCCAAGAGACCGTGGGGGTTGGTGGCTTTGCCAAGGCACTTCGAACCATTCCCGTTGCGCTAAATCTTGCGCGAATAGTTTATGAAGAATCTCCAAAGGCGATCTTGCTTAACTTTACGAACCCTGCCGGTCTGATAACGGAGGCAATAACTAGACATGTTCCAGAGCTCACAACCATAGGACTATGTAACGTTCCTTGGAATTTGCGAACCGAGGTCTCAACGACTCTCGGCGAGCCACTTGAAGATGTCCGACTTGATTACGTGGGCCTCAATCACCTCTCATGGGTCAGAGGAATTTCGATAAAGGACCAAGACCGCACAGTTGAAGGACTTGATTCATTCAAGGATCTGGTCATAAAGCAAGGCGCCCAACCAGACGAACCATATTGGAACGCGGAATCCCTCCAGATAATAGGCGCCATTCCTAACTACTACTTGCTCTATTACTACGAAACAGAGAAGTGGCTACATTTTCAAGAGACGAACCCGACGCGCGCAAGTGAAGTGATGAAAATTGAGGCGACGCTGCTTGAGAAATTTAGGGATACATCACTCGTAGAAAAACCTGCCGAGTTGATGCTCCGTGGTGGAGCTTATTACTCTGATTCAGCTGCTGAACTTATGGCCGACATTTTCACAAATGCTGGAACAACTCACATCGTAAATACAAGAAATTGTGGAGCGGTGCCCGGCATCGCCGACGACGTCGTCATGGAGATACCCTCGATTATTACCGCAGCTGGAGCGGCCCCCATTTCAACGTCGGCAATGCGTGCTGATATGCACGCTCTAGTTCAAAGTGTGAAAGATTTCGAATTGCTCACAATTGATGCTGCCGTTACAGGCAATGAAGAAAGTGCCCTGCGTGCCCTTGTAACTAATCCACTTGGACCCGATATTTCTCAGGCCTTTCAGGTGTGGAAGCGTTTACGAGAAGAGAATGCTGGGATGTTAGGGCTTTTCAATGTCTAAGTACTTCTTAGGAATCGATGGTGGAGGCACCAAAACACATGCGTGCCTTGCAGATATCAATGGACACATCCTCTCCGTAGCGACTAATGGCGGTGCTAACTGGGAGCGAATCGGAGTTCCACAAGTCGAAGTTGCTTTAATCGAAGTTGTAAAGGGAGCACTGGCTAAAGCCCATCTAGATATCTCAAACATTTCTACGGCAACATTTGCACTGGCTGGGATGGACTGGGCTGTAGATTCTGAAATATTTGCACCCTTCTCGGCCTCTTCGGGATTGGGTCCAGCTGCTGTATTCGTTAACGATGCAATAGCCGCACTGCATGCAGGCATTCCCTCAGGTATCGGGATTGCATCAATTGCTGGTACTGGTGGCAAGACCGTTGGTTGTGATGGAACCACACTCGTTCGCACCATGGGTATGAGTTTGGGAGAAAGTGGAGGAGCCGGGCTTCTTATGAGCCTTGCAACTGAACGCATGGCCTTTGCCGAACATGGACAAAAGAGCGCCACTTTGCTTTCCCAGGCCCTACCCGAGAGTTATGGAATTACGGGGATTCGAACTTTTTTCAGAGCTATTGCCCGTGAAAACTTATTGCTGGATGAGGATCGTTCACCCCTTATTTTTGACCTAGCAAAAAACGGTGACGCTGGCGCCCGTGAAGTAGTTGAAGCCGTGGCAATACAGCATGCTCGCGACGTGCTTGGTATCGCTAATCAACTTTCTTTCTCGGACTCTCACCTTCCTGTTATTCGAGCAGGTGGGCTGCACACTGCTGGCTCGTCCATATTCGACGAAGCCTTTATCACCACCTTGCACGCTCAACTTCCCGACGCTATCGCGCAAGTTTTAACGATCGCTCCAGTAGTAGGTGCAACTATTCACGCAGCAGCAAGGGAGTTCGGAACCATCCCAGCCCCTTTCCTTGAGAATATACTTTCCGATGCCAGGCAATTACCGCAATTCTGATGAAGGGCTCTGAGTGACCATGGAATTAGTTATTGCAGGCGGAACCAGTCACCATCAAGCAATGGCGCAGGCTTTCTTCGCTCGTCACGCTCCGCAGGTAGCCAACAGTTCAATCACTCTTAATGTTATTGAAAATACAGAGACACCTAATGAAAAATTTCATCTAGTCGCGAAGAAGGAAAATGCAGCCATACATGCTGACATTTCGATCTCATCGCATGCTGGATTTCGTTGGAGCCTAAACGCACTACTGCGTTTTATCGAAGGTGCTGAGACACGCATTGACCTTCAGGATTCACCTGCATTTGCGCGACGCGGCGTGATCGAAGGTTTTTACGGCATTCCATGGACCCATGAACAACGTTTGCGTGGCATCGAGTGTTTTGCAGATTTTGGAATGAATTCTTTCATGTTGGCTCCAAAAGACTCCCCTTGGCAAAGATTTGATTGGCGCAAGCCTTTTGGTTCGCAATTCCTGGGTCTTGCAAAGGAGCTCGTTGAGCGGGCTCAGTTGCATGGACTCTCTCTTTCAGTCTGTGTTTCACCCGGACTGAGCGTTACATATTCTGACGATAATGATGTTGCAGCTGTGATGATTCGATACAAGCAGTTACTAGATCTTGGGGTAACTGAGTTTGGCTTACTTTTTGATGATATTCCTTGGGAACTTCAAGTCCCAGCAGATATCGCGAAATACGATTCAATTGCTCACGCACAAGCAAGTTTTACAAATCGCGTTCTTGCAGAACTCAAAGCCCTCGATAACGAAGCAAAACTAATCGTGTGCCCGATGGAATATTGCGGCCGAGGCCCTATCGAATACATTCACCAACTCGGAACCCATATGTCTCCTGAAGTCGAACTCATGTGGACAGGACGACAAATTTGCTCTGAATATTTGGATATTGCAGATGCAATAGTCTTCAAGGAGTCTGCCCAACGTCCTCCCCTTTATTGGGATAACTATCCGGTCAACGACGTGGCAATGACCCATGAACTCCATGTTGGTCCCATCCGCGGAAGAGAAATTGGGTTAGAAAACTATTCATTAGGACTGCTCGCTAATCCCATGGAGAAATTCGAAGCTTCTCTTCTCCCGCTATCCACCATCGGGGATTACCTTTGGAATTCGACAAAGTACAACCCACAAGAATCTTGGGACCGAGCCCTCGCACACATGGTCACGAATCCTGATGATCATGCCGCCATGAGGAGATTACTGCGCAATTCATTGGGATCCTGTCTTAATGGCAACGCAGCCCCCGACATGGGAACGATTTTGGGATCAACAACCACGGCGTGGAGGAATGGAAGACCAGAGGAAGCGGCAGAGATCTTCCGCAAATCTGGAGAAGTAATCATGCGTGATCACGCACTCCTTACGAGTCAAAAATTTTCTCGGCGCGATCTCATCCAAGAGATGGGGCCGTGGGTTGATAAGTATTTGGTTGGCGGACAAACTATGGAGCAGTTGGCGATGGTTCTCGCGCAATGCTCCTGGACTCGCGAAAATGGTTTGACAGGTCCTGACGGACTTGCAGCTGAAGTCCTCACCATAAGAGAGCGCTTTGAAAAGATACAGGCAAGACTCTTTGGAGATGGCCTAGATCTATTGATGGGCGAGCTAAGCGCAGAACTAAGAGCGAACGAGAAATAATTTGCTTAGTGCAAAATATTCACGGCGCGAGCAATAACCAGACCTACGATCAGCAGAGCAGTCATGGATTGCACCAGCATTAACATTTTTGCCCATCGCGTTAAAGGCATAACATCCGTAGGACTAAATGCACTCGCGTTCGTAAACGAGGTGTATAGGTAATCAAAGAATTTTGGGTGCCATTGAGATGGAGCGTAGCTAGGATCTGACATCTGAGGAAAAATGAAGTCTGGGTAGGGGTGCAGCGCCTGCGCCCTCTTGCCAGGACCTCCACGATCCAACTCCCAAAACCACAAAGCAAAAACAACGACATTTGTGAGCCAAATCGAGCCGCCAGATAAGAGAAGGCTGCGAGCATCTGTTACTCCGCGAGTGATAATCGCGTCGATAAGTTTTACCGCTGATGCCGTGTTGGATAACGTCATAATCCCGACGAGGATGAGTCCTAGAGCCCGCGTTGGTGCCACGTGCTGGGAAATTCGACGCGGATTAAAGGCAAATACGGCAATGAGTAAGACCGCTTCAACAAGGCAAAAAATTGATTGAAAGGAAAGCGAAAGAGTGCTGGGCAATACGTACTGCAGCGCGATGACTAGCAGAACAATAATTGAAATCGGCCAGCGGTGCTCCCCCATATGAGGACGATGCCAATGTGGTTTGCCGGACTCCGGGCCGATTTTGGTTGCCATAGGTCATTAGGTTAGCAAAAAAGAGTGTTGAGGACCGTGAAGAGATGTCATGGATATATCGTTTCTCTATGAACATAATCTCCTCGTTTAACAAGAAGCTCGCCGCAAGCATCACTTCCATGGTGAGCACAATGTGGTGCGCCTATATTTTCGCGGCTATTGCACTGATTTCACTTCCCGGAGCAATAAAGTCAGGTGACACAATCGTGATCGTCTCGTGGGTTGCTCAAACATTCCTGCAACTTGTTTTGCTCTCAATAATCATGGTTGGCCAGAGCGTGCAGTCAGAGAGCGTGGAACAAAAGATCACGGAAACTCATACAGCCAGTCTTGGAGAATTTGAATTGGCGAAAGAGGCAAGAACAATTGCCAATCAAGAACTTCAGGAATTGAAACAAATCTCAAAAGAGGTCCACCAGCTCCTCAGGGATATCGAAAAGAAGGTTGCTCGTCCCTGAATTGTCTTTTGAGTCGCTCTAGGTATGGCAGACTTTCCCTATGATTTCAATGACAACTTGGGTCGTGACGATCACAATTCTTGCATTCGTTATTGCCTTTGATTTGGCGTTGGCGATCCTAAGACGAAATAAGGAAACATCAGTTCTCGAAGCGGCTTTCTGGACGATTTTCTATATAGGTGCTGCGATCGCCTTCGGATACTTTCTTCCTCATTGGGCATCGGTTCAAGGGCGTCAAGAATTCTTTGCCGGATGGCTTACCGAGTACGCACTTTCGATCGATAACATTTTCGTCTTCATCATCATCCTTGGGCATTTACATGTGAAAAAGGAGAAGCAACAGCTTGTCTTGCTTCTAGGAATCATGTTGACTATCGCCATTCGAGGAGCACTTATTCCTTTAGGTGCCGTCCTCATAACACGTTTTGCCAGCGTCTTCTTTATATTCGGAGCATTCCTCATCTATACGGCCGTTGAGCTCTACCGCGGAAGTAGTGATGAAAGCGAGTGGAAAGAAGGTCGAATTGTTGCAAATATGCGTCGTCGAGGAATCGGCACCTTTTCAATTGCCTTAGTTGCCCTAGGCCTCACTAACCTAATCTTTTCTCTCGATTCAATTCCCGCAATCTTTGGTCTCACAAAGAACCCTTACATCGTTACCACAGCGAACGTTTTTGCCCTTATGGGTTTGCGACAACTTTACTTCTTGCTCGAGGGTCTCTTAAAGAGACTGATCTACCTTTCTAAAGGTCTATCAATTATTTTGGCTTTCATCGGTATTAAAATGATTTTTGAGGCTCTCCATGGTGTCGGAGTGGATGCGGTCTTGGGGATTACTGTTCCAGAAGTTTCACTGCAATTTAGCCTAGGAGCAATAATCACTTGCCTGGTTATTACAGGCGTAGCAAGCCTCACCGCCACTCATGGAATAGCAGGAGCAGAGTAATAAGTTACTGAGAACTCGCTCGCTTTCGAACTGAGTCATGACCAATGTCTTTAGAACGTTCATGAATCTTTCTTATTTGCAGTTCAAAACTCGTAATAGCTAAATCAAATGCAGCAAGGTCGTTGAAGGCCGCAGCTTCTGCGCGGAGCAACGGACCAGACCCATGCGAGGTAAGTATTACCCGATGTGAGGATTTTCCATGTTTTGGATTGGCCTCATGAATAACTTCAATTTCTACGCGATCGATTGCAACACTAAATCGATTCATAGTAAGTAATTTTTCTTCTGTAATATCTTGGAAATCAGCCGCTACTTGCGCATTTCGTGTGTGGAGAACAATATTCACAACGCATCTCCTTAGCTATTTAATTCTTGCTTACATAACAATGCCACAAAACCTTGCTGGCTGCTAGAAGAAAACCTAGAAATCGGTGTGACATTGCCGCTGTGAAGATC
Organism: uncultured Actinomycetes bacterium; assembly: GCA_903924485.1. Taxonomy (GTDB): domain Bacteria; phylum Actinomycetota; class Actinomycetes; order Nanopelagicales; family Nanopelagicaceae; genus QYPT01. Next base: position 12,175 of record CAIYBL010000122.1, on the reverse strand, counting down.
TAGAGAGGTATAGCCCCCACTATGAGCGTGAGGAGTAGGGCTATTGCCAGACTTTGCAGCAAGATTCGTACTGCGGTAGACCTGTCTGCTGCTCTATCAGATGGATTAGAAACACGCGCGATCGCACCTAAGGGGCCAAAATTAAACGTTCCCATAAAACCAAACGCTAAGCAAAATCTTTTACGAGATTGAACCCAACCCACGGATGTCACCATCAGTGGAAAGAAAATTCCATATCGGGCACCATGAGGCGCATGAGAGGCAATGAGGCCGATTAACGTGATGAGCGAAAAAATTAATCCAACTATCGCTACTAACTGCCTTCTTCGAATCTCGCCTTTACCTATATTGCAGGCACCTGGAATGTAATCAGGCATCTTCAAATTCATCTTCGTCGACCCAAACATTCTGGGGGCCATCTTCTTGTTTTTCTATCCAAGAAAGAAATGACCCGACGGCTCGGAAAGATAAGACGGCAAGCGTCAATATCCCGATTAGTCGACGAGCGAATTTTAACATGTTCTAAAAATACACCGTAATCTTTGAAACTACCTCCTGAATAGACCTTCCTGCTATGCGTGTTGCAATGACTGCTGGATATCAGACCACAGGTCCTCGATATTTTCACACCCAACTGAAAGGCGAATGAGGCTTTCAGGTACCGAAGCACTTTCTAGGGTCCATCGACGACGTCGCTCCCATAAGGATTCAACGCCTCCCAAACTTGTTGCATTCGTGATCAATTTTGATGCGGCACACACTCGATCCGCCTCATGAGATCCGCCCAAGACAGTGAAGGACAAAACTGCCCCAAAGCCCTTCATAAATGACTTGGCACGTAGGTGGTTAGCGTCACTTTCAAGTCCAGGGTAGTAAACCTGCGCGATTCCTTGATGGGCAGCAAGACGTTTGGCTAGTTCCAAGGCATTGCTCTGAGCTCGCTCAAAACGAAGCGGGAAAGTACGGAGCCCTCTTAAGGCTAGCCATGCTTCAAACGGGCCTGCGATGGCACCATTGAGTTTGCGAGCGTCTGAAATTCTAGAAAAGAGCGCCTCATCATTGGTTGAAATAGAACCCATAATTAAATCACTATGACCTGCTAGGTATTTCGACACCGAATGCATAACGATATCTGCGCCAAGTGAAAGTGGTTTCTGCACAAGTGGTGTTGCAAAAGTATTGTCTACAGCTACTCCCGAACCACATTGCTTAGCTGCAGCAATAAGAATCGGGAGATCGGCAACATGCAGGCAAGGGTTTGTTGGTGATTCCAACCACAACAATGATGTGCCAGGAAGGGCCGCTAAAACATCTTCAGTCTTTGCTACATCTACAAAGCGAACTTCTATTCGTCCACTGTCATTCAAAGATTTCAACAAAGTCATCGTTCCGCTGTAACCCTCGTGCGAGGCAGTAACAACCGAGCCAACGGGTAATAAAGAAAAAACGGCGCTAATTGCAGCCATGCCGGAAGAAAAGACAAGAGTCTTGCCACCCTCTAAAGAACCAATGGCAACTTCCAACGCTTCCCATGTTTCGTTTCCATACCGACCGTATCCAACTGGTCCCCCCACATGGAAGGTGGAGTTCAGAGAAATTACTGGATTGAGTGCACCATCTGCGGATGGCGCTGGCCTACCCGATGTGATTGCGATGGTTTCTGCGCGATAGGTATCATCCATGCAAATAGCCTACAACGCCTTAAGGATTCGGTTGACTGCTTCCTCAAGAACATCCTGACCAGTTGCAAAGTTGAGTCGAACAAATTGACCTGTATGAGGCCCAAATGTTTCCCCGCCATTGATACCTACTCGCGCTTTATTGAGCAAAAACTCCGCCGGGCTCTGTCCCACATTCAGTGACGAAAGATCAAGCCACGCCAAGTAGCTACATTCTGGTATTTCATATCCCACTGTTGGCAATTTCTCGGAGAGAATCTTCTTAAGGAAGCGACGATTCTCATCAAGGGTTTTCAGCGCCCCATCTAGCCAATCACTACCTTCGGCAAAAGCAGTCGCTGTAGCGAAGGCGCCAAGTAGAGAGGCTCTGTAGTGCGTTGCCTCTGGTAGTTCTTGAAGTTTGGCATGCATGACAGGGCCTTGGCTCAGAGCAAATGCACACTTAAGTCCTGCAAGATTCCAGGCTTTGCTCGCCGCGGTGATGGTGATGCCGACATCTTGGGCATCTTGACCCAACGACAGAAAAGGAACGAACTCTGATTCAGAAAAAGTCAGAGGCGCATGAATTTCATCGCTAACGATGTAGACGCCATAGGTTTTTGCTAAGGCAACGAATTTCAATAATTCTTCTCGCGAGTAGACACGTCCCAAAGGATTATGTGGGTGGCAAAGAAGATGCACCTTGATTCCACTTCGGTATGCCTTTTCAATCTCTGCAAAATCAATTGCCCAGCCAGATTGAGCATCGCCAAAGGGAACATCAACCTTGGTTAGATGCGTTTCATCTATCCACGTGCTGAAATTGTGATACACGGGCGAATTAATCAAGATTTTATCTCCGGGCGTAGTCAGCACTCGCAATACTTCAACAGCGCCGACACCGACGTCGGTGACGATATGGATTTGTTCAGGATCAACAATCCAATTCCATCTCTTTTTTGCAAAGTAAGCGAAGGAAGTTGCGACTTCCGGCACCGAACCGAGGTAGCCTAAATCTGATTTAGAGACCATATCCAGAAGCAGTGCTCTGATCGGTTCCGCAATCGCGAAATCCATTTCAGCAACGGCCATCGGCAAAACATCGCCTGGAAAATCTCTCCACTTGGTGCTGCGATGGGTGCGCATTTGCGCAAGCGGAATCGCCGATACTTCAACTTTGCTCATGGGCGCAAGTATTCCATCACTTTAGGGATTTAACCTACGAGTTGAGTTTCGTACGATCAAGGTAGTAGCAAGGGTATGGGACGGGTAAGGCGCATCAGGCTTTTTAAGTCGATCCATAATTGATTTAGCGGCTAGTTCTCCCATGAGTGTCGCTGGCTGCTCAATTGTCGTCAAGTCCGAGAATTCGGCCATCTCGTGCCCATCAAATCCGATGATCGAAATGTCATCAGGGACCTTCAAGCTGTGGCGACGAACTGCTTGCATTGCACCGAAAGCCATTTCATCAGATTCACAAAAAATCGCTGTAGGTCGATTAGCGTGTGCCAATAATTCATCCATCGCGCGCGAGCCTCCGTACATCGTGAAATCACCATGGACTTCACGCTCTGGCGCCCAGGCCAGTTTATTTTCAGCCAAAACTTGCATAAAACCTGTACGCCGATCTCGAGGGACGCTGGAGTTAAAGGGATCATCTGGGCGCCCAGACATTAATGCAATTTCCTTATGTCCTTGATTGACGAGATGTTGTGTTGCTGTTCTTGCCGCTGCAACATCATCAATAGTGATACTGGCACACTCTGCGCGGTGCATCCCGATTAGGGCGATAGGAATCCCTAAACTCAACATGGATTCGAATTCTTCCTCCGTCGGTGGTAATCCGATAACGATCAATCCATCAACTCTTCCCTTAAGAAGTTGATGCTGGAATAGGCCTTCTCTGCCTTTCATCTGACTAAAGTTGTAGAGCAGGAGATCAAACCCGGCCTCGCGCAACGCTTGTTCGGCTCCGCTAATTACCTGGGCAAAATACCATCGGGAAATATACGGGGCGACGATCCCAATGCTCTTTGTCCGAGCCGAGGGCTTGGGCGATTTTTCATCTGTGATCTCGTACCCAACTTTTTGGGCGGCAGAAACAATCTTTTGACGAGTCTGCTCATTCACGTGCGTCATCCCACGAAGTGCCCGAGAAACCGTCGCGCTAGAAACCCCTGCTGCTAGCGCAACATCCTTTATCCCGGCCAAGAAATCACATCCATCTCCTGAAGTTCATGCAAAGAACTGCAAGATTTGCAGAAACAGTGAACTAAGTTGTGCAAAAGTAGAGCAACAGGGTCATTTTAGGCAAGGGCTTGCTACATTCTCTCCATGACTTGGGGATTTCTAAGCACATGAGCGTTACGTCAGCCGCAATGAAACGAATCGTTGCAGAGATTTGCACTCTCGACCCAAAATTTATCCCGACCATTGAGGCCAGCCCGCTATGCACCGTGGGGCGCAACGTCGGTGAACAGTCACACTTTGCCTCCCTTGTTGAATCAGTCATCTCACAGCAATTGGCGATCAAAGCTGCTGACACAATTCATGCCCGACTGGTATCTCTGGCTAAAGGAAAAATAACTCCCGCAAGAGTGGCGAAGATCAGCCTTGAGGATTTGAGGCAAGCCGGAGTCTCTGGTGCAAAAGCTAAGACTTTGCATGGTTTAGCGAAGGCAGGCCTTGATGGGGAGATATCTTTTGAAGAACTGCACGAGATCGAAAGCGACCAGGAGATCTTCGATCAACTCACCGCTTTGTGGGGAATTGGTCCATGGACTGTTGACATGTTCATGATGTTTCAATTGGGCAGATTAGATATCTGGCCAACTGGTGACCTAGGAGTACGTCGTGGCTGGGAAAAGATCCATCGCTTAAAAGATCAGATTGAACCGAAAAAACTTGATCTTAAAGGTGAAAAGTTCCGACCTCACAGAAGTGTCGTCGCTTGGTATTGCTGGCGAGCAGTAGACAATAAATAGTCTTACTTTGGTTCCAAAATCAACGAAACTGAATTAATGCACCAACGTTGATCCGTCGGCACGTCATATCCTTCACCTTCAAAAACATGACCTAAATGCGAATCACACGATGCACACCGAACTTCTGTTCGCACCCTTGGTGCCAGTGAGTGATCTTCAATAAGCACCACGGCATCGTCATTGCTGGGTGCATAAAATGAAGGCCAGCCACAACCAGAATGAAACTTCGTCTCACTTCTAAAAAGTTCGGCGCCGCAACCTTTGCATTTATAAATACCAATAGTCTCGGTGTCGACATACTCCCCCGTGAAAGGACGCTCTGTGGCGCCGTGTCGCAACACATCAAAAGAAAGTGGATCTACGCGAGCGCGCAATTCATCCTCATCCAGAGCGCTGGGAAAAGGAACACCCGTAGTTGAATGACAATCGTAGCCATGTGGATTCTTGGCAAGGTATTTCTGGTGGTACTCCTCTGCTGGCCAATAAGTAACGTTCTGAGCGGGAAGAATTTCCGTAACAATTTCACCATACCCGGCTTTAGCTATTTCTTTGCCGTAAAGCGATCGAGTCTTATTCGCGAGATTGGCTTGTTCTGCATTTGTTGTGTAGATGACGCTTCGATATTGAGAACCAATGTCATTGCCTTGGGCATTTAGCGTTGTTGGATCGTGCATTGTCCAAAATTCTGCAAGGAGTTCGGAGTAGGAAATCTTTGCTGGATCAAAACTCACATGCACCATTTCAGCGTGCCCGGTTTTACCGCTGCACACCTCTTCATAGCTAGGGGCTTGCTTTGTGCCTCCCATGTATCCCACGCTGGTTTCAAGAACTCCATCAAGGCTCCAAAAGCGCCGTTCTGCGCCCCAAAAACAACCCGTTGCAAAATACGCGCTCTCAGCCATGGGTGCATTCTCTCAGTGCAACGGGAAACTCGCACGCGCTGATAACCTTGCGCGTATTACCTGCGCCCCCGTAGCTCAGGGGATAGAGCACCGCCCTCCGGAGGCGGGTGCACAGGTTCGAATCCTGCCGGGGGCACTCTGGTTTTCCTAAGGTGAATCGTCACCAATGTGAACGTAAGCGATATAAATCACCTTATTGCTAGGAATCTCTCAGCCAATCTCCTTGTTTAACTTGAGAATAGAGGAGAGAATTACCCCCTTGGTGATGAGTAAATCTCTGTCATCCACTATCTACTTTTTATCAGGCTGCCAGCGTTGGCGCCCTTAATGTGCTTTGCAGAAAGGTTCGGTGCAGTATGGATTGGCGACATCAATCGGCTTGCCGAGATGAGGATCCAGAGCTCTTTTTCCCTGTCGGAAATACGGGCCCTGCAATCTCTCAGATTGAGGAAGCCAAGAAGGTGTGCAATCGCTGCATAGTTAAGGATGCTTGTCTGGCATGGGCCCTGGAGAGCGGTCAAGACGCCGGCGTGTGGGGTGGGTTATCTGAAGATGAACGCCGCGCGCTCAAGCGTCGTGCCGCCAGAAATCGTGCCCGCCTTATGGAACAAAGCAATAGCAACTTTCAATCACTGAACTAGAGCGGGAAAGTAACCGAAGCTCTCGTACCAGGATTTCTCTGTTCCAATGAGAGAGTTCCCTGCAGTTCATTTTCGGTGAGCGTTCGAACAATCTGAAGGCCAAGGTTGGCAGAGGCTGAAACCTCAAATGAAGCAGGCAGTCCTTCACCATCGTCAATGATCGCAATAGAGCACTTTTCATCATTTCGCTCAATTTCGATGTTTAGGAAGTTTCCTCTTCGTGCCAAACCATGTTCCAAGGCGTTGTGAATGAGCTCTGTGACAACTAGAGCTAGCGGCGTTGCGATACGTGGCTCAAGGGTTCCTGCAGCGCCAATCCTTTGAATCTTAATCTCACTCATGCGCGGGCTCAATTCCATGGCATTGGTTACCAGGTGATCGAGAACTTCATCGAAACCGACCGTCTCTTCAAGGCTCGTTGAGAGAGTTTCGTGAACCAGAGCAATTGATGCGATTCGCCGAACCGCCTCCTCAAGGGCTGTGCGCGCACCTTCATCTTCGATCCGTCGCGATTGCAATCTCAACAATGCAGAAACGGTTTGCAAATTATTCTTAACCCGATGATGAATCTCTCTAATCGTTGCATCTTTGGTTACGAGTTCTTTATCTCTTCTACGCAACTCAGTGATGTTGTGCAGGAGGACAATTGCACCAATGCGATCCCCCGATTGGATGAGTGGCATGACAAGTAGATCAAGCGTTCCACCAGAATTTTCACATTCAACCCTTCGTAGCGCTTTACCGCTGAGAGTGCTTCGCATGCCTTCTTCATGAGCATCTTTTCGTGGGGTGCCCAATGATTCTGCAATTTCTCCAAGCGAAAAACTTTCTAACTCTTTACCCCATCCGAGCCGACTGAAAGCCGAACGAGCATTCGGACTTGCATACGAAATCACTCCGTTCACATCTAGGCGTACCAATCCATCTCCAACGCGAGGGAGCGGATCAAAAACCGCGATCGCATCTGGATATGGAAAAGTTCCTTCAGCAACCATCCGATAGAGATTGTTCGCTATTTCACGGTAATTAAGTTCTAGCCGACTCGGAGATCTCATGAGATCTGCATTGCGGTGGCGAGAGATCACTGCAATGACTTGCCCATCCCAGGTGACAGGAATGGTCTCTTCTTTAATCATCAAATCGCCAACTTGCTCTGGTTCTGAATCTCGCACAATCTCACCATTAGATAACGCAGCATCTATGCGACCACGTGTGCCCCATGAGATCTCTTCACCTATGACATCATGAGTAAATACGGTAGCTGCTGTTGTCGGGCGAATGTGCGCAACGGCTACATGTCCTGTCGGCCAACTTTTAGAGTCCTTGCGAAGCGGCACCCATAGAATTAGATCCGCGAAGGAAAGATCTGAAAGCATCTGCCAATCAGCGGTGAGTTCGTGAATGCGGTGTAACTGCTCGGGCGACATTGGACTTCGGCCCTTGAGTAATAATTCCACCGTAATCATTATTTATCCTTTGTGCGCTAACCAAAGTGAGAGGTGATCGGCAATCTCTTGGCTGGCATACCAGGTGAGTTCCGGCTCTGAGGTCTCAGCAACCAAGGCTGCATCAACTTGAGACCAAGCGATGTCAGAGAGAAGTTCTACTTGATACTCATCCTCAGCGCCAGACTGGGCTGACGTTAAATTAACCGCAAGGACAAACCCCATCGCCGTATCGGACTCTTGCATATTTCGTGATTCTTCAGCGGCGAGCAAAGAAAGGTCAAACTCTCTTTCTTCTTCATCAACTTCTGAATTCTCTTCAAAAAAGAGGCGCGTGGTTGCAAAGGCAGAGGGGAAACTATGGGATCCGTTACGTAAGAGTGAGTCAATCTGTTCGGGCAATACTGCAAGGTAGGCGCGCATAGCCCAAGACTATAAGAAATCAGTGGGTGAGTTCGACGGCAATCTTCGCTATTGCCTTGCGTAAAGCACTTCGATCATCAATTTCTATAAGGGTGCAGCGCTCGAGTTGAGCCCTTTGTAGAGAACGAGGGTCACGAGGCAGCGTGTAAATGCGCGTTGGTCTCAGAGCGGCTATCGATGTAAGAAATAGACCCTCTTGGTCACTGCCTTTTCGACCAGGAGCTTTCATGTTCATGAGGACACTCACTGTGGAATTAATAGCAATTTGCGAGAACTGCTTCACAAGCAGATCCATACGATAGATCCCCAAAATATCGGCTTTGCCTAGGAACCACATTTCATTGGAATTATCGCAAGACCAATGATTGAGGCATGCGCCCCAGCGCCGGTCAGTCAGTGAATATCCCAAGTCTTCTATAGTGCCTAAATCAATAATGACGTAATCAAACTCAAGCAATGCGGGTTCCATATATTGATCAAGAATTTGCACTCGCTCTTTCGTGATCTCTCCCGCCGAAAGATTCGGCGCAATCACTTTCCAGGATTCGCCCGTATCTAGTTTGCGCACGCCCAAGAGTGCGGCAACTGATGGGCGTCGAAAATCGCCATCTAAGAGCAGAACAGATTTACCAAGGACGCTTAATTCCATAGCCAGATTTATGGCCAAGCTCGTACATCCCGCTGCCGTGCTGGCCCCTCCCACAGTGATTACATGCGCCCTTCGCTTGCTCTCCAGTGGGCGGGCGCCACTCCTCAATAACGGCGCACGAACACTTCCTCGAACAACTGAGGCGAGTTCGGTGACATCTTTCGGAATTGGATGTACTCCAAAATACTCGGATGCGTCATCTCTATTTGCGGAGAAACCAATAATGTTGCGAAGCTTTCCATGCCATGCATCAATAGCGGCAGGTGAGACGTTGGGCAAGTCGGGTGAATATACAAGAACTATGTTCGCAAGCGCTGCTAAATCTGATGATAGGTATCGCTCCAATCCGCTCAGATCGAGAGCACGATAGACCACGCTCCAACCTTGAGTGAAAAGAGATCCAGAAACGAAACTTTCAAGATCAGAATTTGCGATTGCTGTGACAATAACTGGAAGTTCTATTTCAGCCATTGACTTTCACCACAACAATCCGACCACTTGAAGTTGCATTCAACAAGGAGAGAATCTCACCCGAATCTACTGAGATGGTGAGAGAAATATCCCCTCCAAGAGTCTGGCCTTTCTTATCGATTGCTAATAAGAATACATGCGAAAGAATTAGAACTGGCGGTCCGATACTTTGAGTCAGCGTTGAATCTCCTACGTGGTAAAGATTTACTATTTCACCTGAAGTAACATCGCTTGGCAAATCTGATGCATGAATGCTTATCGGGACAGCAGTGGTTAGCAATTCACTTTCACTCAAACTTAGAGTCGATCGGGGAATTAATTCGCCTGCGCGCACTTGCCGCGTAACCACCGACCCGATGGGGTCTTGTTGCGTTGAAATATAGAGATCGTTGAGCTGTCCTAGCGTGACACCTACTTCAACCAAGTCCGCAGCAACGAGAAGGTGGCCAGGCACCAGGACTTTAGATGCACTCCAAACCGGTACTTTTTGGTTAGCTAGCGTGGAAAGAACAAATGCCGAGACAAAGGAGGCAACAACCAGCGCACCGGCGGCTAATAGCCGAGTTTGAATTCTTCTGCTGTTTCGTTTCATGGATGCCACTAAACGGGTTCCGAACTGATTCTATGAACTTCGTATCCACAATCATCCTTTGGGATGAGCAATCCATACTTCCAATGCTTGAGGCGCGACGCCCGAGACTATTGCACAGTCATGGCATGACAACTTATGCAATTCATCCGCGAATCTCCCACAAGAGCAATGAAAAGATTTTCGACCAAACTCTCTGGAACCACCCGATGTTGGATTTATATCGTCCCGATGAATCCATTTTCCCGGAGCGCAAACCGTTGCTATACCTCTTGCCTTCTCTTAATGAAGAAGACTTTGATCCAGAATTTGCTCCGCAGCCAACTTCGGCAACCGAACTCCCAGAACTTGGAACGTGGACGATGAAATTCGGGATGAGCGTATTGGAAATATGGGCTGCAAGGCGCCAACCCGTTCAGCTCTCACATTGGTGTAATCGATTCGTCTACGCCGACCTTGTTAAGAACGTGGGCTCACAAACAGAGATCGGACACATCCGTAAACTCCATCAATGCCAACCCCTTGATGGCATCTGTGAATCTGTCATGACAATTCGATTCCAAGGAAGAATCAGGTCACTTGCCATGCGGTTTGAAGGTTTAGACCATCGCTGGCTCTGTACCTCTTTAACCTTGTTATGAAGCGCTTAAGCAGCACCATGGCATCGTTTATATTTTTTGCCCGAACCACAAGGGCAAGGGCCATTTCGAGATACGCCCGTGCTCTGAGCAACGCCAGATTCATCCGCGGCCGAGTACTGCAACTGGACCGGCGCTTTCGGTGTTTCTAATCCCTTAGCGCTGACATCATGGGTGGATTCTTCGATATTGACTTCGACATTAAATAAGTAGCCCGCGATCTCTTCCTTGATTGCATCCATCATTGCTGAGAATAAATCAAAGCCTTCTCGCTGATACTCCACAAGCGGATCGCGCTGTGCCATCGCCCGAAGACCAATTCCCTCTTGTAGGTAATCCATCTCATAAAGATGCTCACGCCATTTACGATCAAAGACAGAAAGCAAAACTTTTCTTTCAAGTTCGCGCATAACTTCCGAACCCAGCGCCTCTTCGCGGGCTGCATAAGCTGCTACAGCATCGTCAATTACTTTTTGAGCGAGGAAATCACTATCAAGGGCTTTACGACTGCCCAACTCTTTTTCTAGATCTTCGATGGAGAAGGAAATTGGATACAAGGCATGCAAGGCCGTCCACAATGTCTCGAGGTCCCAATCCTCTGGAAATCCATCAGCCGTTGCCGCTTGAACATAGGCCGCAAGAGTATCTTGCAAAAAGATTTGCACCTGATCCTTAATATCTTCACCCTCAAGAACAAGACGTCGCTCGCCGTAAACTACCTGGCGCTGGCGGTTAAGCACGTCGTCGTATTTCAACACGTTCTTTCGGATTTCAAAGTTCTGGGCCTCTACTTGTGTTTGTGCAGAACGAATCGCGTTACTTACCATTTTGGATTCAATGGGTGCATCTTCTGGAATACCAGCTGCAGTCAAGAAACGCTCAACCATGCCAGAATTAAATCGGCGCATAAGCTCATCTTGAAGCGAAAGATAGAAACGTGACTCACCTGGATCACCTTGTCGACCAGATCGACCACGCAACTGATTATCAATTCGTCGAGATTCATGTCGTTCAGTACCTAAGACATAAAGACCACCAAGGGCAATAACCTCTTCGTGTCCCTTAACAACGGCGGCTTTCTGTCGCGCAATTTCAACTGGCCAAGCTGCTTCGTACTCTTCGGCATTATCTACCGGAGAAATTCCACGGCGTTGAAGTTCGAAGTCGGCCATAAACTCTGGATTTCCACCAAGCATGATGTCTGTACCGCGACCGGCCATATTAGTTGCAACCGTAACTGCACCTAATACTCCAGCACGGGCGATGATTGCTGCTTCGCGCTCGTGGTGTTTAGCATTGAGAACCTCGTGCGGAACACCAGATTTGCGCAAGAAAGCAGAGAGCTCTTCAGATTTTTCAACGCTCACTGTTCCAACTAGAACAGGCTGGCCTTTGCGATGCTTGTCGGCAATATCGGCCGTTACTGCGGCAAATTTTCCTTCTTCCGACTTGTAGACCAAGTCGGGTTGATCGATACGGACCATCTCACGGTTAGTAGGAATTGGAACCACGCCGAGTTTATAGATCTGGTAAAACTCAGAAGCCTCAGTCATTGCCGTACCGGTCATGCCCGCTAATTTGGAATAAAGGCGGAAATAGTTCTGCAAAGTGATGGTTGCAAGAGTTTGGTTTTCATCCTTAATTTCAATGCGCTCTTTAGCTTCAAGGGCTTGGTGCAGTCCATCTGAGTATCGCCGTCCCGGCATCAGTCTACCTGTGAACTCATCTACTATAATAACTTGGCCGTCATTGACGATATAGTCCACATCTTTTTT